>JBKPDT010000029.1:0-13808 GCA_046728035.1 Candidatus Methylomirabilota bacterium
GCGCCGTCTCGCCGCCGTCTGGGGGCTCACCGCGCGCGCCGACGTGCTCGCGCGGCGGGTGGCCACCGCCGCCCAGACCGATCTCGGCGCGGCGGCGCGCCGGCTCAATGTCCGCGATGCCTTCACTGTCCGGCGGCCCGAGCTGGTGACCGGCCGGCACGTGCTCCTGGTGGACGACATCCTGACGACGGGCGCCACCGCCGGCGAGTGCGCGGTCGCGCTCCGGAGCGGGGGCGCTGCCACCGTGGGGGTCGTCACCGTGGCCCGCGCGGGCTAGTGCCGGCGCCGTTGTCCTCGCCTGGTACGTGGCGGCTTGCGCCCCCCGGCCGGCGCCCGATATAATGGCGGTCCTGGCGCCGGAAGTATCGATCAATACTCGTGTAATTCAATCTGACACGCCGAGAGCGAGGAGCTGACATGGCGGTGCGAGTGGGGGTAAATGGGTTCGGGAGGATCGGGCGAGTCTTCTTCCGGGCGGCTCTGACGACCAAGGACATCGAAGTGGTCGCGGTCAATGATCTGGCCGACGCCAAGACGCTCGGCCATCTGCTCAAGCACGATTCGGTTCACGGCACGCTGGGCGCCGAGGTGTCGGCCAAGGGCGACACCATCGTGGTGGACGGGCGCAAGGTGCGGGTGTGCTCGGTCAAGGATCCGGCCGCGCTGCCCTGGAGCGAGCTCGGCGTCGACATCGTGGTCGAGTCCACCGGCATCTTCCGCGACAAGGCCACCTCCTCCAAGCATCTCCAGGCCGGCGCCAAGAAGGTCGTGATCACCGCGCCCGCCAAGGACCCCGACATCACCGTCGTGCTGGGCGTCAACGAGGGAAAGTACGACCCGGTCAAGCACGAGCTGGTCTCCAACGCCTCCTGCACCACCAACTGCCTGGCCACCGTGGCCAAGGTCCTGCTCGACAACTTCGGGATCAAGCGCGGCTTCGCCTCCACCGTGCACTCCTACACCAACGACCAGCCGATCCACGACTTCCCGCACAAGGATCTCCGGCGCGCGCGGGCGGGCGCGGTGAGCATGATCCCGACCACGACGGGCGCGGCCACCGCGGTGGGCCTCGTGCTGCCCGAGCTCAAGGGCAAGCTCGACGGGATCGCCATCCGGGTCCCCACCGCGAACGTCTCGGTGGTCGACCTCACCGCGGAGGTCGGCAAGCCGGTGACCGCCGAGCAGGTCAACGACGCCTTCCGCGCCGCGGCCACCGGCCCCCTCAAGGGGATCCTCGATGCCACCGACGAGGAGCTGGTATCGGTGGACTTCAACGGTAACCCCCATTCGTCCATCGTGGACCTGCCGTCCACGTCGGTGGTGGACGGCAACCTCGTCAAGGTGCTGGCCTGGTACGACAACGAGTGGGGCTATTCCTGTCGCGTGCGCGACCTCATCCGGTACATGGCCGGGTCGCTGTAGTCCGGATTGGCCAAGCTCAACGTCTCGCAGGTCGATGTTGCCGGGAAGCGTGTCTTCCTCCGGGTGGACTTCAACGTCCCGCTGAAGGACGGACGGGTGGCCGATGACACCCGCATCGCCGCCGCGCTCCCCACGCTCCGGCACTGCCTGGACAACGGCGCCTCGGTGGTGATCGCCTCGCACCTGGGCCGGCCCAAGGGTCGGTCGGACCCCGCCTTCTCGCTCGCCCCCGTCGCCGCGCACCTCGAGGGCCTCCTCGGCCGTCCCGTCCCGCTGGCGCCCGACTGCGTCGGCGCGGAGGCCGAGCGCATGGCCGGCGCGCTGGCGAAGGGCGACGCGATCCTCCTCGAGAACCTTCGCTTCCACGCCGAGGAGGAGGCCAATGACGAGGGCTTCGCCCGCGGCCTCGCCGCCCTCGCCGATGTCTACGTGAACGACGCCTTCGCGGCGGCCCACCGCGCGCATGCCTCGATCGAGGCGATCACGCGCTTTCTCAAGCCCGCCGTCGCCGGGCTCCTCATGAGCGGTGAGCTGGAGGCGCTGTCACGCATCTTCGAGCACCCCCGCCGCCCGCTGCTGGCGGTGCTGGGCGGCGCCAAGGTGTCCGACAAGCTCGCCCTCGTCGACAGCCTGCTGGACAAAGTGGACGGGCTCCTCGTCGGCGGCGGCATGGCCTTCACGTTCCTGGCCGCGCTCGGCCACGACGTGGGACGGTCCCTCCTCGAGCGCGACCGCATCGAGGCGGCCCGACAGGCGCTGGACCGCGCGCGCGCCCGAGGCATCACGGTGCGCCTCCCCGTGGACGTGGTGGTGGCGCCGGGGCCGGACGCGGCCGAGGGCATCCGCACCGTCTCCGTGCGCGAGATCCCGCGCGATCTCATGGGGCTCGACATCGGCGAGGGGACGGTGGCGCAGTTCACGGCCGCCCTGAAGGCCGCCGCCACCGTGATCTGGAACGGGCCGATGGGCGTGTTCGAGAAGCCGCCCTTCGCCGCCGGCACCATCGGCGTCGCCCGCGCGGTGGCGGGGAGCGGCGCCTTCTCTGTGATCGGCGGCGGCGACACCATCGCCGCCGTGCAGGCGGCGGGCGTCACCGAGCGCATCGGCTACATCTCGACGGCCGGCGGCGCTTTCCTGGAGTTTCTCGAGGGGCGCGTGCTTCCCGGGGTGGCCGCCCTCACCGACGCCGACTGATGCGCATCCCCCTGGTGGTCGGCAACTGGAAGATGCATTGCGGGCGGCCCGCCGAGGCGCGCGAGCTCGCACAGGCGGTGCGCGACGGGCTCAAGCGGCCGCGCGGCGTCGAGGTGGGCATCTGCCCACCCTTCACCGTGCTCCCGGCGGTGGCGGAGGTGCTCGCGGGCTCGCCTCTCCTCCTCGGCGCGCAGAACTGCCACTGGGAGGACGCGGGCGCCTTCACCGGGGAGATCTCCCCCGTGATGCTCGCCGACCTGGGCTGCCGGCTCGTGCTGGTGGGACATTCCGAGCGGCGCCACCTCTTCCGTGAGTCCGACGACGACGCGCGCGGCAAGGTTCTGGCGGCCCTCCGCCACCGCCTCACCCCGGTGCTCTGCGTGGGCGAGACCGCCGAGGAGCGGCGGCAGGGGCTGACCTTCACGGTCGTGGAGGGACAGCTCCGCGGGGGCTGGGCCGGCCTCTCCGCCGGCGAGATCGGCCGCTGCCTGCTCGCCTACGAGCCGGTCTGGGCCATCGGCACCGGCCAGAACGCGACGCCCGCCCAGGCCGCCGAGGTGCACGGATATCTTCGCGGTATCGTGTCCGAGCTGGCGTCCAAGGAGGTGGCCCAGTCGGTGCGGATCCTCTACGGGGGCAGCGTCAAGCCCGACAATGCCGGCGCCCTCGCGGAGGTGCCGGAGATCGACGGCGCCCTCGTGGGCGGGGCGAGCCTCCAGGCCGCTGGCTTCATCGCCATCGCGAAGAAATCCGCCGCCAAGAGCGGCGGCGCAAAGGAGTGAGACGACCGTGTTCACCCTCGTCGTGATCGTCCACGTCGTCGTGTGCTTGCTCATCATCGCGGTCGTGCTGCTCCAGGCCGGCAAGGGCGCCGACATCGGGTCGGCCTTCGGCGGCACCGGGAGCCAGGCGGTGTTCGGCTCCATGGGTACTCCGACGCTGCTCGGCAAGATCACCGCCGGGATCGCCATCGCGTTCATGCTGACCTCGTTCTGGCTCGCCGCTCAGGGCAGCCGCCGGGGCACGTCGACCATCATGCCGACCACGACGCCCGCCGCGCCTGCGCCGGCCTCTCCCACCACGACCGCGCCCGCTCCCACGCCCGCGCCTCCGGCCCCCGCCCCCGCTCCCCCCGGCCAGAAATAGGACCGATGCGCCGCCTCGCCGGCCGAGCCCTGATGGTCTGGGTGTCCGGCGCGCTCGTCGCCGGCTGCGGGGCGGAGATCGAGAACAAGGGCGACGCGGCGCGCCCCACGAGCGCGGCGCGCGCCTATGGGGACACGTTCGTGGAGGCCTCGATCGGGGACATCGGAGCGCTGATCCCCAATCTCGCCTCCGACGCGCCCTCCCACGACGTGGGGGGCCTCATCTACGACGGGCTCATCCGGCCCGACAAGAACATCAACTGGGTGCCGGGCATCGCGGAGTCGTGGAGCTTCACCCCGGACTGCCTCGCCCTGACGTTCAAGCTCCGGAAGGACGTCAAGTGGCATGACGGGCATCCCTTCACCGCCGCCGACGTCGTCTTCACCTGGCAGACCCTCATCAACCCGAAGACGCCGGCCCCCTTCAAGGAAAAGTTCCTGCAGATCAAGGAGGTGGTGGCGCCCGACCCCTACACGGTACAGGTGACCTACGCGCAGCCCTACGGGCGCGCCCTCGAGACCTGGGACGAGTACATGCTGCCCAAGCACCGCCTCGAGGCCTACGTGGCCGACGGCAAGCTCCGTGAGTCGCCCCAGAACCGGCATCCCATCGGAACGGGGGCGTATCGCTTCAAGGAGTGGCGGAGCGGCGAGAAGGTGGTTCTGGTGCAGAACCCCGAGTACTACCTCGGGCGTCCCTACCTCTCCCGGATCGTCTATCGCGTCATCCCGAGCCAGGCCACCATCTTCCTCGAGCTCAAGGCGAGGGGGGTGGACTTCTCCTCGAGCCTCACCGCCGTGCAGTACATGCGGCAGACGGAGTATCCGGCGTTCCGGAGGGCGTACGCCAAGTTCCGCTACCCCGGCACCGCGTACAACTTCCTGGCCTTCAACCTGAAAGACCCGCGCTTCGCCGACCGGCGCATCCGCCAAGCCTTCGCCCACGCCATCGACAAGCGCGAGCTGGTGGACGGCGTGGCCATGGGGCTGGCCCGGGAGGCCTCCGGGCCCATCCGGCCCGGCAACTGGGCCTACACCGACAAGGTGACGCGCTACGAGTTCGACCCCGACAACGCCAAGCGACTCCTCGAGGATGCGGGCTGGAAGGACCGCGACGGCGACGGCGTCATCGAGGACAAGGACGGCCGCCCCTTCGCCTTCACCATCCGGACCAACCAGGGGAACGACGAGCGGAAGCGCATCGCCGAGATCATCCAGCAGCGGCTCAAGGACATCGGCGTGAAGGTGGAGATCCAGGCGATCGACTGGGCGTCCTTCATCAAGGAGTTCGTCAAGCCGCGGAAGTTCGAGGCGATCGTGCTCGGCCTGGGGTTCGGGGCGGATCCCGACCAGTATGTGCTCTGGCACTCCTCCCAGCGGGGGCCTGACCAGATGAACCGCACCGGCTACGCGAATCCCGAGGTGGACGCCCTCCTCGAGAAGGGCCGCGCGTCCTGCCATCGGGAGGAGCGGATCAAGTCCTACCACCGGATCCAGGAGATCCTGGCGGAGGACATCCCCATGATCTTCCTCTACGTGCGGGACGCCCTTCCCGTCGTCGCCTCGCGGGTGCATGGCCCCGACCCGGGGCCGGCGGGCATGCTGTGGAACCTGCCGGAGTGGTACGTCCCCAAGGCGCTACAGGTCTATACCGCCGGCTAGATGGGGCTCTTCGTTGTCCGTCGACTCATCCTCGTCGTCCCGCTGCTGATCGGCATCACCTTCATCTCGTTCATCGTCATCTCGCTCGCGCCCGGCGGCCCCCTCGACTTCATGGAGGCGGAGAACCCGGACCTCTCGCCGGAAGTGAAGCGCCAGCTCACGGAGCTCTACGGCCTCGACAAGCCGCTGATCGTCCAGTACGGGAGCTGGCTCGCCCGTATCGCGCGCCTGGACTTCGGCCGCTCCTTCCTTCCCGACGGCCGGCCCGTCCTCGCCAAGATCGGCGAGCGCATGCCCATCACTCTCGCCCTGAACATCGTCGAGCTGCTCATCATCGTGGCGGTGGCGGTGCCAATCGGCGTGCTCTCGGCCACGCGGCAGTACTCCGTCTTCGACAAGATCACCACCATCTTCGTGTTCGTGGGATTCGCGACGCCGGACTTCTGGCTCGCCCTCCTCCTCATGTCACTCTTCGGCGCCCAGCTCGGCTGGCTCCCCATCTCCGGCCTCCGCCACATCAACTGGGAGTACCTGTCCTTCTGGACGCAACAGTGGGACCTCGTGAGCCATCTGATCCTTCCCATCACCGTGGCCACCTTCGGAGGGCTCGCCGGCTTCTCGCGCTACATGCGCCAGAGCATGCTCGAAGTGATCCGGCAGGACTACGTGCAGACCGCGCGCGCCAAGGGCCTGCCCGAGGAGGTGGTGATCGGCAAGCACGCCCTGCGGAACGCCCTCCTCCCGGTGGTGACCATCCTCGGGCTCTCGTTGCCCGGCCTCATCGGCGGCAGCGTCATCATCGAGTCCGTGTTCGCCATCCCGGGCATGGGGCAGCTCATGGTGCAGTCGATCTACGCGCGCGACTACCCGGTGGTGATGGGCAACCTGGTCATCGTGGCCTTCCTCACCCTCATCGCCAACCTCTTCGCCGACCTCGCCTACGGCCTCGTGGATCCGCGGATCCGCTTCGGGCGGCGCCGGGGACGGTAGCGCCGCCATGCCACGGGCGCGTCGGGCGGAGATGGTCGCGTTCTGGCGTACCTTCGCGCGCAACCGCCTCGCCATGATCGGGGGCGTGGTGGTGGCGATGCTCGTGACCCTCGCGGTGCTCGCGCCCGCCCTCGCACCCTGGGATCCCAACAAGCCCGACACCCGCCGTATTCTCACCGCGCCGTCGGCGCAGCACTGGATGGGCACCGACCAGCTCGGCCGTGACGTCTTCTCGCGCGTCCTCTACGGCGCGCGCGTGTCGCTCGCCGTCGGGTTCGTCTCGGTGGGCATCGCCACCCTGATCGGCGTCCTCCTCGGCGCCGCCGCCGGCTACCGCGGCGCGCTGGTGGACGGCGTGATCATGCGGCTGGTGGACCTCATGCTCGTGTTCCCGCGCTTCTTCCTCCTCCTCGCCGTGCTCGCCTTTCTCAAGCCTTCGATCTGGACCATCATGGTGGTGATCGGCCTCACCGGCTGGATGAGCGTGGCCCGGCTGGTGCGGGCGGAGTTCCTCACCCTGCGCGAGCGCGAGTTCGTCGTGTGGTCGGAGTCCGTGGGCGCAAGCGCCGTCCGGGTGGTGTTCCGACACATCCTGCCCAATGCGCTGGCGCCGGTGCTGGTGGCGATGACGCTCGGCATTCCCGCCGCCATCCTGATGGAGTCGGGCCTGTCCTTTCTCGGGCTCGGTGTGCAGCCCCCCCACGCGACGTGGGGCAACATCCTGACCGATGGCAAGGACTCGCTGGAGATCGCGTGGTGGATGACCGTCTATCCGGGCCTCGCCATCCTCATCACCGTGCTCTCCTACAACCTCCTGGGCGAGGGGATCCGCGATGCCCTCGACCCGCGCCTTCGCCAGTCGCGTGTGGGCCGCATCATCCGCGTGGGGCGCTAGCCCTGGGAGCGCGGCTTCGTTGACAAGGCGCGCCGCGACGGGGCATACTTTGCGCTCGCTGGCGCCGAAGTGGCGGAATTGGCAGACGCGCACGTTTGAGGGGCGTGTGGGGCAACCCGTGGGGGTTCGAGTCCCCCCTTCGGCACCATCCAAGCCGGCTCTTCCTTCACCCGACAAGGGCCGATTCCCGCTCGAATCGTCCGCGCCGCGGGCCTGGAGGCGGTTCCTACTCGGTAGTCTCTGCCGTTATCAGTTGGGCCGTTTCGTGGGCTCCGCCGATAAGTCCCGGCCAATCCTCGACAGTGTCCCCCGCGTCCCCCGAGTTTGGAGTCGGCACCGCAGTTGCTTTAGGTCATCCGATCCGATTTCCGGGGGGTACGGCGATGACCAAGCGCAATCGAGTCGTGGGCACGGTCGCGGTCAGCAGCGCCCTCCTCCTGGTCATCGGGCTCGCCCTTCCTTCGCGCGTGCGCGCTCAGACCCCCGGTCAGGGGCACGCCGTAGGCCTCCTCCTTCTGCTGGGGCTGGGGCCCCGGCCAGTCGCGCGGCCGCCAGTGGAAGAGAAGACGCCGGGTGGGGTGGTGAAGAGCGTCGCCCGGCACGGAGGCAAGCTCGTCCGCTTGACCTACGATTACTTGAACGGTCGCATGGTCGTCCGGTCGGTGGAGGTGACCGAAGGCCCGCGAGTGAAGCAGAATTAGCGCGCTTCCGTCCCCGGGCCGCCCCCTTCCCCGCGATGCGCGGCCAGCCATGACGGGTTCACGACGCTCCCTCCAAGGCCGGGTCGCCTTCCTCGCCGAGGCCAGCGCGCTCCTGGGCTCCGGTCTCGCGCTCGAGCGAGCGCTGCCGCGTCTCGTCAGGCTGGCCGTCCCCGAGCTCGGCGATCTGTGCGCCATCGATCTGGTCCTGGAGGACGGCACGCTCACCCGCGTGGCCGGCACCCACGTCGACCCAGCCAAGGAAGCGCTCGTCAACGAGGTCCGGGTCCGGCATGGATTCAACCCGTCGTCGCCCGCTGGAGTGCCGGCGGCCGTTCGCGCTCGCCGGCCCGTGGTGGTCGACCGGGCCACCGACGCCGACCTGATGACGGGGGCGCAGAACGCCGACCAGCTGCGCCTCTTCCAGCGCCTCGGTCCGAGATCCTGGATGATCGTCCCTGTGATCGGGGGCGGACGCGTCCTGGGCGCCCTCACCTTCGCGGTCACCGAATCGACGCGCCACTACGGCCGCACGGACATCCAGCTCGCCGAGGTGGTGGCCAATCACATGGCGGCCGCGCTCGAGAACGCGTCGCTCCGGAGGGAGACCGACGCCGCCCGGAGCGGCGCCGAGGCGGCCAATCGCGCCCGGGACGAGTTCCTCGCCACCTTGTCGCACGAGCTGCGGAATCCGCTCAATGCGGTGCTCGGGTGGGCCAGGCTCATCGAGAGCGGCAAGCTCGGCGAAGAGCAGGCGCGGCGGGCGATCCAGATCATCCTCCGAAACGTCGACGCCCAGGTGCACCTCGTCGAGGACCTGCTCGAGATGTCGAGCGTGGTGACCGGGAGGATGCGCCTCGCCGTCCAGACTGTCGACCTGCGCGCCCTCATCGAGGAGGTAGCGGACGCCATCCGGCCGGGGGCGGAGGCCAAGGGGCTGCGGCTGCACTCGCTGCTGGAGTCGCCCGGACCCGCCGTCAGCGGCGACCCCGACCGGCTCCGGCAGGTGGTCTGGAACCTCCTCGCCAACGCGGTCAAGTTCACCCCGAGAGGAGGCCGCGTCGAGATCACCGCGCAGCGGCTCCGGTCCCACGCCGAGGTCGTGGTGAGCGATACCGGCCAGGGGATACATCCGGACCTCCTCCCCTACGTCTTCGACCGACTGCGGCAGGGCGATAGCTCGACGACCCGGCTGCACGGGGGGCTTGGCATCGGACTCTCTCTCGTCCGCCATCTCGTCGAGCTGCACGGGGGAAGCGTGTTGGCGGAGAGTCCCGGGGAAGGTCACGGAGCGACGTTCGTCGTCAAGCTCCCGCTGACGGTCGCGGACGTCCGCGAGCAGCCCCTCGCCCGTCGGGAGCCCACTTCGCTCGGGGGCCGCTCCCTCGCGGGCGTACGCGTCCTGGTGGTCGACGACGACGCCAGCGCGGTGGATCTGGTCGTGGAGATGCTCAGCCAGAGCGGAGCCGACGCGACGGGATGTGGCTCGGTGGCGACTGCCTTGCCCATGATGGTGCGGTGGCGTCCCGACGTGCTGGTATCCGATATCGAGATGCCCGAGGAAGACGGATATACACTGATCCGGAAGGTCCGGGCGCTTTCCCCTGACGCGGGCGGAAAGACGCCGGCGGTGGCCCTGACCGCCTTCAATCGACCGGAAGACCGGATCAGGAGTCTCAGGGCGGGCTTCAGCATCCACGTGTCCAAGCCCGTCGATCCGGATGAGCTGATCGCCATCATCGCCAACCTGGCGGGACGCACCGCCTGACGGGGGAGGAAACGCCATGGGGCCGAGAGCAGCGAGACCGGACGATCCGGGGGTGCAGGCCGAGAACGGCGCGCGCCGGCCGATCATCGCCGTCTTCAACTCGAGCAACGACACCGTCGAGCTCCTGCGAATCGTGCTGGAGGAGGAGGGGTTTCAGACGGTGGTGGGCCACATTCCGGAGCTGAAGAAGGGCGAGCTCGACCTCGTCTCCTTCATCGAGCATCACGCCCCCACCGTGATCGTGTACGACATCTCCCCGCCCTACGACGCCAACTGGACGTTCCTCCGGCTGGTTCGTAGCTCCGAGGCCGCCCAGGGCCGTCGATTCGTCATCACCACGACCAACAAGCCGGCCCTGGACAAGCTCGTGGGACCCACCGACGCGCTCGAGATCATCGGTAAGCCTTACGACCTTCGACAGGTGGTGGTGGCGGTCCGGAGCGCTCTGGCCCAGCCCGACCCGGCCTAGCTCACCCTCACCTCACGACAGGTTCGCCCGCTTGGCGGCTTGTGAAAGCTATGCCATAATGACGCCGGCCAACGGGAAAAAGGACAAGACCTGATGGGAATTACGCTCCCTCTGCTGGACCCATCGACTCCTCCCGCCACGCCCAAGCCTCCGTGGCTGAAGGTGCGGGCGCCGGGCGGGCCGAAGTACCTCCGCCTCAAGGGTCTGATGCGAGAGTGGAACCTCCACTCGGTGTGCGAAGAGGCCCACTGCCCCAACATCGGCGAGTGCTGGGAGGACCTCACCGCGACTTTCATGATCCTGGGTGACGTGTGCACGCGGAACTGCGGCTACTGCGCGGTGACCCATGGGAGGCCGCAATGGGAGGACCGCGAGGAGCCGGAGCGGGTGGGCCGGGCGGTGGGGGAGCTCGGCCTCGAGCACGTGGTCATCACCTCGGTGAACCGCGACGACCTCGCCGACGGCGGCGCCGCCCACTTCGCGGCGACGCTGCGCGCGGTCCGGCGTCACGCGCCCCCGTGCCGCGTCGAGCTCCTCATCCCCGATTTTCAAGGGAGCGCTTCCGCGCTGGACACGGTGATCGCGGCCGGTCCCGACATCCTGAACCACAACACCGAGACGGTGCCGCGCCTCTATAAGCTGGCCCGCCACGGCGGACGCTACGAGCGGACGCTGGAGCTCTTCCGCCGGGCGCGGCAGGCCGCTCCCTGCCTCCTCACCAAGTCGGGCATCATCCTCGGGTTGGGAGAAGAGCGGGACGAGCTCGTGGAGACCATGCGGGACCTCCGCGCCGCCGACGTGAACATCCTCACCCTCGGCCAGTACCTCCGCCCGTCCGCCCAGCACCTGCCGGTGGCCCGCTACTACCATCCCGACGAGTTCCGCGAGCTCGCCGAGGTCGGCCGCCGCCTCGGCTTCGCCCACGTCGAGTCGGGGCCGCTCGTGCGCTCCTCCTATCACGCGAAGTCGCAGGCGCGGGGACTCTGACGGTGGTGTTCTTCCAGATCTTCCTCGTCTTCGCGATCGCCGCCGGCGTGGGCGCGCTGCTGATCGGCATCCCCTCCCTGATCGCTCCGCGGCGGCTGAGCCTGGCCAAGCTCGAGCCCTTCGAGTGCGGGAAGGACCCGGTGGCGCTGCCCGAAGGGCGCTTCCCCATCAAGTTCTCGACCATCGCGATTTTCCTCATCATCTTCGACATCGAGATGCTCTTCTTCTGGCCCTGGGCCGCGCTCTACTCCGCCAACCGAGGCTGGTTTCTCTTCCTGGAGATGATGGTGTTCCTCGGCATCCTCATGCTGGGTTTTCTCTACATCTGGAAGAAGCGGGGGCTCGAATGGGAGTAGGCGGGTTCTTCACCTCCAAGCTCGACGAGGCCATCGGCTGGGCGCGGAAGTACTCCATCTTCCAGTACCCTTTCGTGACGGCGTGTTGCGGCATGGAGTACATGGCCACCGCGTGCTCGCACTACGACGTGGATCGCTTCGGGGCGGGGCTGCCGCGTTTCTCTCCCCGCCAGGCCGACGTCCTCTTCGTGGTGGGCACCATCAGTCACAAGATGGCGCCGGTGCTCAAGCGGATCTACGACCAGATGTGCGAGCCCAAGTGGGTCGTCGCCTTCGGCGTGTGCACGTGCACGGGCGGCTTCTACAACAACTACGCCACCGTCCAGGGGATCGACACCATCATCCCGGTGGACGTGTACATTCCCGGCTGCCCCCCGCGCCCGGAGAGCGTGATCGACGGCCTCATGAAGCTGCAGGACAAGATCGCCGCGGGCGCGCAGCGCTACTAGGACCACCGCCACCCGGAGGAGAACCCCGTCTCATGGACGGAGGGGCCATGCTCGCGCGGCTGAAGAGTCGGCTCGGCGCGCGCGTCATCGAGACCCACGCGCACCGCGGCGACCATACCGCCGTGCTGACGCGGGACGCCATCGTGGAGGCGCTCGCCTACTGCCGGGACGAGCCCGACCTGCGCTTCGATCTCCTCTCCGACCTCACCGCCGTGGACTATTTGCGTTACCCCGGGAGAGAAGACGGGCCGCGCTTCGACGTGGTCTACCATCTCTACTCGATCCCGCACCGGCACCGCCTGCGGCTGCGCGTGCCCGTCGAGCAGGACGATCCCGTGGTCCCCACCGCCACCGCGCTCTGGCCCATCGCCAACTGGCTCGAGCGCGAGGTGTGGGACATGTTCGGCATCCGCTTCGAGGGCCATCCCGACCTCCGCCGCCTCCTCCTCTACGAGGAGTTCGAGGGCCACCCGCTGCGCAAGGACTACCCGATCGAGCGGCGCCAGCCCCTGATCGGGCCGAACATCTAGCGATGGCCGAACGTTCGACCACGGAGCTCTTCCTCGGCGAGGGGCCGGGGGCGGGCGGGGGGAGCCAGCATCTCTTCGTCAACATGGGGCCGGCGCATCCCGCCATGCACGGCATCATTCGCATCTTCGCGGAGCTGGACGGCGAGACAGTGGTGAAGACCGACGTGGAGATCGGCTACCTCCACCGCGCCTTCGAAAAGGACTGCGAGGTCGGGCCCTACAACAACGCCATCCCGTACACCGACCGGCTCAACTACGTCTCGCCCCTCATCAACAACTTCGGCTACGCCGGCGCCGTGGAGAAGCTCCTCGGCATCGATGTCACCGACCGCTGCAAGTATATCCGCGTGATCATGAGCGAGATCTCGCGGATCTGCGACCATCTCACCTGCGTGGGCGCCTCCGCGATGGAGTTGGGCGCCTTCACCGTCTTCCTCTACATGATCAAGGCGCGCGAGTTCCTCTGGGAGCTGGTGGAGGAGGTGACGGGGGCGCGGCTCACCATCTCCTACGGGCGCGTGGGCGGAGTGAAGGCCGATCTGCCCGCCGGCTTCGATTTGAAGGTCAAGAAGGCGTTCGGCGAGGTGCGGCAGGTCCTCGAGGAGGTCCACACCCTCGTCACCGCCAACCGGATCTTCATGGACCGGATGGTGGGGGTGGGGGCGCTCTCCGCCGCGGAGACGGTGGCGTGGGGCATCACCGGGCCGCTCCTGCGCGCGGCCGGCGTTAACTACGATCTGCGCAAGGCGCAGCCCTACTGGGCGTACGACCGGATGCAGTTCGAGGTGCCGCTGGGGAAGAACGGCGACAACTTCGACCGTTATCTCGTCCGGATGGCGGAGATGGAACAGTCCATGCGCATCGCCGAGCAGGGCCTGGACGGACTGCCGGGCGGGTCCATCCAGGTGGACTGGGAAGGCAAGGCCGTCGATCCCGCCGCCTACGTGGATCGCGGCAAGCAAGGGAAGACCGAGGGCCTGCTCCTCCTGCCCATCCAGCTCTCGCCGAATCTCCAGGGCCAGGGGCGGGAGGCTCAGCGCCGGGTCAACGCTCCCGACAAGAAGGTGGTGCTTCCGCCCAAGGAGACGACCTACGGCTCCATCGAGGGCCTGATGAACCACTTCATGCTCGTGATGGACGGCTTCGGCATTCGCCCCCCCGTGGGCGAGGCGTATGTCGCGGTGGAAGGCGCCAACGGCGAGCTGGGCTTCTACGTGGTGTCGGACGGCACCGACCGGCCCTA
>JBKPDT010000030.1:0-2291 GCA_046728035.1 Candidatus Methylomirabilota bacterium
GATTGGCGGTAGACCCGTCAATCGATGGACTGACGGCGTAGGGGCGCCCAATGACCGAGCTTCTCTTCCTGGTGGCGCGGAATCACGCAGACCTCGTCAGCCACCTGCGCCACGAATTCTCCGGCGGCGACGTTCACATCCTGGTCGACCGGCGACACCGCGAGCGACGGCGCGCCGGCGCTGACAGGCGCGCCGCGCCCCATCCGGATCGGCGCCGCCGGCAGCGGCGCGCGCGACGGATGACCGAACAGGACTTGCGCTCTATCGGCTACTCGATCGTAACGCTACAGGAGCCGGAGGGGCGCGCCGCCGAGAGCCTCGCGCCGGCCAACCCCACCGCGGTGCGCGAGGTCGCCCGTTACCTGCGGGAGCGGTTCCGCTTCTTCACGCCGATCCCGTCCTGGGATGTCCGCCGCGAGGGGCAGGAGTTCGTCTTGCTCAACGGCGCCGGGCGGCCGGCGCACCGGCTGCTCTTCACCAAGGAGTTTCTGGACTCCTACGGCCATCAGGACGCGAATCGCATCCCGAGGCGCCTCGACGGGTGGAGGCTCACCCAGCACGTCGAGCGGGCCGGCCCCAAGATCGTCCTCGTCTCCTCCTACGGCGTCCGGATCGGAGACTGGTAGCCGCCCGGCGCGACCACCGTGCGCGGCGCCTCACACCTCAGCGGGCGCAGGTGTTGTGGCGCCCGCCATCCACGAACACGCAGTTGCCGGTGATCATGCCGGCGCGCTCGGAGGCGAGGAAGCAGATCATGTCTGCCACCTCCTCCGGCTCGCCGATCCGTCCGATGGGGTGGGTGGTCCGGCTCCGCTCGACGAACGCCGCGTAGTCTGCCTCGCTCATCCCACTGCGCCGGTGGAGATTGGTCCGGGTCACGCCGGGGTTGACCGCGTTGATGCGGATCCCCTTGGGCGCCAGCTCGAGCGACGTGCACATCACGAACTGGTCCACCGCCGCCTTGCTGCAGCAGTAGGCGAGGACCCCGGGGAAGGCGCGCTGGCCGTTGACGCTCGACACGACCACGACATTGCCCTTGCGGAGCGTCAAGGCGGGTAGGGCGAGCTGGACGAGGCGGAACACCGAGCGGACGTTCACCGCCATCATCTGGTCCCAGAGCTCGGGCGATGTCGTCTCGACGTTCCCGGTACCAATCACGCCCGCTCCGCAGACGAGCACGTCGAGCCCGCCGAAGGCGCCCACCGCCTCGTCGACGGCCCGCCGAACGTCCTCCTCGTGCGTCACGTCGGCGGTGATGGCGATGGTCCGCTCCCCGGCGGCGCCCATCGCGGTACGCATGGCCGCGAGGGCCGCGCGGTCTCGTCCGACGAGCGCCACCCGCGCGCCCTCTGCCCCGAACTTCGTGGCCGCCGCGCGGCCGATGCCGCTCGTGGCGCCCGTCACCAGCACCGCCTTGTCCGCGAAGGTCATCGCCCATCTCCTCTCGTGCTGCCTGGTCGGTTCCGACCGGCGCCCGCCGGTCCGCATTCCCTGCGCCTCGGGGAGCCTATCACGTCCGTGCGGGCGGGCAGGGGAGCCCGACCCAGCCGCATTTCTTGACTCCCCGGCCGCGCACCGCCTAGCATACGGGCATGACGCGCGCGGAGATCGCCCGATGGGCGTGATGCGGACGGCGCTCGCCTATTTCGGCCTCAGCGGCGCCGACATCTCGCGACGCGCCGACGCGTCCGAGCGGGCGTCCGGCTTCACGCGCGGCGCGCGCGCCGTGCCCGAAGGCGCCGGCATCGGCGCCGGCCTCGTGCTCCGCGGCGAAGTCAGCGGCGAGGGCGACTTCCAGATTCACGGCAAGTTCGAGGGCGAGATCAATGTCACCGGCAGGGTCTTCGTCGCCGAGGGCGCCCAGGTCGACGCCAACATCAACGCCGCGGCCATCCAGATCGGCGGCGTCGTGCGCGGTAATCTCTCCGCCTCCACGCGGGTCGAGATCCTGCCGACCGGCGTCCTCACGGGCACGCTCAAGACCGGCAGCTTCTCCGCCGCCGACGGCGCCTCGGTCAAGGGAGAGATCTGGGTCGAGCGAGCCGGCCTGGTCGCCCGCCCGATCGAGCTCCGCAGCGGAACCTGATACTCTAGGGGCGTGCTCGACGCGCTCCGCGCCTTCCTCGCTGACTCCCGTCTCGCCCGTGCCGGCCTGATCGCGCTGGGCGTCCTCGTCGTCGCGGGCGGGCTGGCCCTCGGCGGCTGGACGTGGTGGCAGAGCCAGCAGGCCCAGGGCGCCGTGGCCCTCGCCGCTGCCGTCGAGCTCGCGCAGACCGCGCAGGGGCCCGGCG
>JBKPDT010000031.1:0-4987 GCA_046728035.1 Candidatus Methylomirabilota bacterium
ATCTCCGGCTCCTGCCAGGCTGCGAAGTGGTTGCCCTCGTCGACCTCGTTGAAGTAGATGAGGTTGGGGTAGGCCTGCTCGGTCCAGCTCCGGGGCGCCCGATAGAGCTCACGCGGGAAGACGCTCACGGCGGCCGGGACCGTGACGCCCTTGACGTCGAAGAAGCCCAGCGTGTTTTCCCAGTAGAGACGACCCGAGGAAATTCCCGTGTTCGTCACCCAGGTGAGCGTGATGTTGTCCAGTACCTCGTCTCGAGTGAGGTTGCCGACCGGGTGGCCGTCAAAGCCGGCTGCGATGTCCTCGTAGCTCCGCGCGTCGTGGTCGAGCATCCAGGCGGCGAGGGCCGCGGGTGAATCGGCGAGCCCGTACAGCGTCTGCGGGCGCAACGCCATTTCCGTCGCGTAGCCGATGCCCTTCGTGTAGAGGAACTTCAGCTGCTCGAACGCGCGGCTCTCCTCGGCCGACAGACCGGACGGCGCCGGGCCGCCGGACGCGAGCGCTTTCGAGACCTCAGGCGGGATCGTGCCGGGCATGTTGGAGTGAATGCCGAGCAGCTCCGGAGGTGCCTCTGCACCCATCACATCCGTGATCTGCGCGCCCCAATCGCCGCCCTGTGCGACGTACCTGGTGTACCCCAGGCGCGCCATCAGCGCGATCCAGGCGCGCGCGATGTGGACAGGGTCCCAGCCGGTAGCCGTGGGTTTCCCTGAGAACCCGTAGCCGGGCAGCGACGGAACCACTACATCGAACGCGTCCTCCGCGTCGCCGCCGTGTGCCGTCGGGTCGGTGAGCGGGCCGACGACGTTCAGCATCTCGATGACCGAGCCCGGCCAGCCGTGCGTGATGATGAGCGGCAACGCGTTCTCGTGCGCCGACTTGACGTGGATGAAGTGGATGTCGAGGCCGTCGATCTCCGTGATGAACTGAGGCAGCTCGTTCAGCCTCGCCTCGAACCTCCGAAAGTCGTACTCGGTGCCCCAGTAACGCACGAGCTCCTGCATCGTCGCGAGCTGCACGCCCTGTGACTCGTCCGCGACGGTCTCCCTTTCAGGCCACCGCGTCGCGGCGATTCGACGGCGCAGGTCTTCGAGCTCCGCGTCGGGGACGTTCACCTCGAAGGAGCGGATAGCGACAGCGGTCTCGACGGTGCTGCTCATGACGACCTCCGCGGTTGGACCGGCCCACCTCCTCCGGTCTTGGGCGACCGCGATGATGATCTCGCGACGGCCCTGCGAGCGCATCGGACGGACGGCCGGTCTTGACTGAGAGATCTGCGTACGAAGCGGTACGACATTTGGCGTACGGCTTTCGCGGCGGATAACGTGGCACAGCTGGCCGCAAGCCTCCGTCCCCGAGGAGGCGTCCATAACGACCCAAGTCCAGGTCTTCCCTCCCCAGCCGGCCCTTCGCCGGGCGGCGGCAGTTGCCGTTCGATCGCGATCCGGCAGGTATGTCGCCGGGGTGCTCGCCTTGGCGGCCGCCTACTACGGGGCGGCGAAGCTAGGCCAGTCCCTGCGCTACACCGCCTCCGTCTCTGCCATCTGGCCCCCGGCCGGAGTCGGCATCGCGGCGCTCTACCTGTGGGGACTCCGCTGGTGGCCGGGCGTATTCCTCGCAGAGCTCGTCGTCAACGGAGAGCTGCTCGTCGACCAGAACGCGTTGCCACTCGGAAGTCTCCTTGGCCAGCAGGCAGGCAACATGGCTGAGATCGTCGTGGGAGCGGTGCTCCTCCGTCGGTTGGTCGGCCCCCGCGCGACTTTGGATCGGGCCGAACGGGTGGGCGGTCTGCTGGTAGCGCTTGGGATCGCGACGGCGGTCAGCGCGACAGTAGGAACGGTTTCGATGCTGGCCGGCGGCGTCATCGAGGACTCCGAAGCGCCGACGTTCTGGCGGACGTGGTGGCTTGGCGATACGGCGGGGGCGCTGGTCGTGGTGCCGCTGGTGCTTGCGTGGGTCCCAGAGCCCGCCGCGGCATGGCGGCGCATCCGCACATGGCAAGGCGCCCTCATGATCGCCGCCGTCGCTGGGCTCGGCGTGCTGGCGTTCTCCAGCGACGGGCCGGTTTCGTACGTGGTCTTTCCGGCGCTGATCTGGGCTGCATTCCGATTCGGGCCGGCAGGCGCCACGCTCTCGATCGGGATCGCTGCGGGGGTAGCGGTCGGATTCACCGCCCACGAGGCCGGTCCGTTCTCCACGCAACCCATCGACCTCAGGACGCTGAGCACGCAGGTCTACCTCGTCGTCGCAGCGCTCACGACGCTCTTTCTGAGCGCAGTCGTCACCGAGCGCGAACGCTCCGCCGCCGAACTGGCTGAAGCCAAACGGCGTGAGGACGACCGGGCCATGAAGGAGCGCCACCGGATCGCACGCGATCTGCACGACTCTGTGTCCCAGGCTCTGTTCTCGACGGTCCTGCACACCCGCACCGCTCAGAAGGCGCTCAAGCTTGAAGGCCTGACCTCCTCAGGCCCGCTCGAGCAATCTCTCGACACAATCGGAGAGCTGACGAGGGGCGCACAGAGCGAGATGCGTGCTCTCATCTTCGAGCTTGGACATGATGTGGTCGAGGACGGGCTCGTCGCGGCCCTCGCCAGGCACGCCTCAATGCTCCGCACGCGAAATGGGTTGGACATCGACGTTCAGGGGCCCGAGCGCCTCGCCCTCTCCCCTCGCGCTCAGACAGAACTCTTCGGCATCGGGCGCGAAGCACTCGCCAACGTCGTCAAGCACGCCGGTGCGAGCAAGGCGTGGGTTCACGTCGAGGCTCGCTCGCAGCGGGTTGTGGTCGAGATTCGCGACGACGGATCCGGTTTCGACCCCGCTGCCCGCCACCCCGGTCACTTCGGCCTCGAGTCGATGCACAGCCGCGCGGCCGAGCTCGGCGGGGTGTTGACGATCTCGAGCGCGCCTCGAGCTGGCACCATCGTCCGGGTGGAAGCGAGGGCCGACACGGATGGAGCCTCGGACGGTGCCTGAACCGGAAGACAGGATCCGCGTGCTGGTGGTCGACGACCACGCAGTCGTCCGCCGCGGGCTGCTGGCCTTCCTCGACAGTGAGCCCGATCTCGAGCTCGTCGGCCAGGCCGAGGGCGGCGTGCAGGCGCTGGAGCTGCTCGCCCGGCTGGCCTCCGAAGGCCGGCTGCCCCACGTAGTCGTCATGGACCTCCAGATGGAGCCGCTCGACGGCATCGAGTCGACTCGCCAGATCCGCTCCCGCTACTCCGAGGTCGAGGTGGTGGCGTTGACCTCCTTCGGCGAGGAGGAGCGCGTTCGCGCGGCCCTCGAGGCCGGCGCTTCCGGGTATCTGCTCAAGGACTCGGACGCAGACGAAGTCTCGGCGGCCATCCGGGCCGCGCACCGGGGGGAGCTCCCGCTCGATCCCGCAATCACCCGCGGCCTGACATTGTCTCTCCGCGCAGAGTCACGCGACGGGCCGGAAGCGGAGCTGACGACGCGAGAGCTCGAGATCCTCCGCCTCCTGGGAGCGGGCAAGACCAACAAGGAGATCGCCGCCGAGCTGCAGATCAGCGAGCGAACGGCGCGTACCCACGTCTCGAACATCCTGGGCAAGCTCGATCTCACCTCGCGCACACAAGCAGCCCTCTGGGCCGTTCGCCAAGGTCTCGTGAAGGTCGGCGCCGAGTAAGAAGCTCGACGCAGGTCGAGGGCAGCTCCGGCCCACGACCGTGCTGCCATCCTTGGCTTAACTGGCCAGCGCCAGAACCGGAAGCCGGTTCTGGCGCTGGCAGGTGCTCGGGAGGTGGCCGGCTTAGGCCGAGGTCGCGCCCCGAACGAGTTCGGACAGGTCGGCCCGGGGGAGCTTCCGCTCCTTGCCGCCGACCTTGAGGACGGTCTTGCCCTTGACGACGCGGGCGTTGGCCGCCAGCCAGTCCTCTCCGGCGGTGGTCGCCGAGGTCACGGTGTCGGCACCGAAGCTTTCGATTTCGATGTCGTCGCCGTCGCCGCCGTCGATCACGTCGTTGCCGGGCCCGCCGATGAGCACGTCGTCGCCGGGTCCACCGAGGAGGACGTCGTTGCCGTCGCCGCCGATGAGGACGTCGTTCCCGTCACCGCCGTCGGCCGTGAGCTGGATCGCACCGGCGGCCAGGCCGGAGGCCTCCACCACGTCGTCGCCGGCCAGCGCGTTGACCGTCAGCCGGTCGTTCGCCGCCTCCGCGCCGGTGATGTTCACCTGTGCGGCCAGTCCCATCGCGGCCGCGCCGGTGGCGTCCCCGAAGACGAGGCTCACGTCGTCGCCGTTGGTGCCGGTCATGATCACGTTGTCCGGCTGGGCGTCACCGACGCCGCCGGCTGCGGCCAGGTCAGTGTTGAGCTCGATCAGGTCGGTACCACTGAGGTCGTTGACGACGATGTTGTCGGCGCCCCCGAGGGCCTTGAAGTCGATGCCCTCGACGTCGTTCAGGTCCATCAGCACGCTGGCGATGTTGCGGAAGAACAGGACGCGTCCGCCGTTGGCGGAGATGTCGATGTTCTCGGCGACGTTCGCGCCGTTGAACCGCATCGCGTCGAAGCCGTCCTGGCCCTCGAGCGTGTCGTTGTCGTCGCCGGGGTTCCAGACGAACGTGTCGTCACCGGCGCCCATGAAGGCCACGTCGTCGCCGTCGCCACCGTTGATCAGGTCATTGCCGGCACTGCCGAGCATCACGTCGGCCCCGAGCCCACCGTTCTCCGTGAGCTGGATGCCGTCGGCCTCCAGCGCGGTCGCGTCCACGACGTCGTCGCCGCCCAGGGCGTTGAGCGTCAGCCCGTCGTTCGCCTGCTCTTGGGAGAAGACGTTGACCGTCGTGTGAAGCCCGAAGACGTTGATCCCGCCGGCGTCGCCGGCCGCACCGAACGTCTCCGCGCCCTGCGTCCCGTTGACCGTGATCGTGTCGGCGTCGCCGTCGCCGCCGCCGTTCGGCCCGCGCAGATCGAGGCCGGCCTGCGTCAGGTCGGTGCCGCTCAGGTCGCCGACGACGACGTTGTC
>JBKPDT010000032.1:0-3590 GCA_046728035.1 Candidatus Methylomirabilota bacterium
CGCTCCCGGAGATCCACGAGAAGGTTGAGGATCTGGGCGCGCACCGAGACGTCCAGCGCCGAGACCGCCTCATCGGCCACCACCAGCCGCGGGCCGGCGGCCAGCGCGCGCGCGATGCCGACGCGCTGGCGCTGGCCGCCCGAGAGCTCGTGCGGGTAGCGTCGCGCATACTCGGTCGAGAGCCCCACCATGTCGAGGAGAGCGCGGACGCGGGCCTCGGCCTCGGCGCCCTCGGCGATCCGGTGCACGCGGATGGGCTCGCCCACCATGGCGCCCACCGTCATCCGGGGGTTGAGCGAGGAGTAGGGGTCCTGGAAGACGATCTGCGCCTTGCTCCGGAAGGGCAGGAGCCGGCTCGCGGGCAGGGCCGTGATGTTCTCGCCTTCGAAGAGGATACGCCCACGCGTGGGCTCGATGGCGCGCAGCACGAGGCGGCCGGTGGTGGTCTTGCCGCAGCCCGACTCGCCGACCAGGCCGAGGGTCTCGCCCGCCGCGACCTCGAAGCTGACGCCGTCCACCGCGTGGACGACGCGTGCGGGCACGCCGCGGCGGAGGGCGGCGAGGGGGTTCGTGCGCACGGGGAAATGCTTGACGAGGTCCTGGACCTCGAGGAGCGGCGGCGCCGCGCTCACGAAGGCCTCGCGACGTGGCAGGCCACGTCATGCTCGGCGCGAAGCGGGCCTAGCGCCGGGGTATCGACAGCGCAGCGCGGCTCGGCCACGGGACAGCGCGGGTGGAAGCGGCAGCCCGGCGGCAGCGCCCGGAGTCCCGGCATCGTCCCGCCGATGGCGCCGAGCCGCCCATTGCCGTCCAGGCGTGGGAGGCATTCGATGAGCCCGCGCGTGTAGGGGTGGGCAGGGGCACGGAAGATCGCGGCCACCGAGGCCTGCTCGACCACGCGACCCGCGTACATCACCAGCACGCGATGGCACATCTGGGAAATGATGCCGAGGTCGTGCGAGACGAGGAGCACGGCGACCCCCAGCTCGCGGGCGAGCCGGCGGATGAGGGCGAGGACCTGGGCCTGGATGGTCACGTCGAGCGCGGTGGTGGGCTCGTCCGCGATGAGCAGGCTCGGCACGCAGGAGACGCCCATCCCGATCATCACCCGCTGCGCCATCCCGCCGCTGAACTGGTGGGGGTAATCGCGCGTGCGCGTCCGGGGCGACGAGATCCCCACGCGGCCGAGGATCTCGACCACGCGCTCCCGCAGGGCCTGCCGCGGCTCCGGCAGGTGCAGCGCCATGGCTTCCAGCATCTGGACGCCCACGCGGAACACCGGGTTCAGCGAGGCACCCGGGTTCTGGAAGATCATGGCGATGTCCTTGCCGCGGATGTCGGCCAGCGCGCCCTCGTCGAGAGCGAGCAGGTTCTGTCCGCGGAACCACACCTCGCCGGTGACGCGGCCGGGGGGACAGCGGATGAGGCGCAGGATGGCCTCGGAGGTGAGGGACTTGCCCGCTCCCGACTCGCCGACCAGCCCGACGATCTCGCCGCGCCCGACCTGAAAGCTCACATCGTCCACGGCGCGGAGGGGCCCGTCTTCCGAGCTGAACTCGACGGTCAGCCCTCGCACGTCCAGGACCGGCTCCGCGCCCGTGGGGGTCACGCTAGCGCCGCATGCGCGGGTCGAGGGTATCCCGCAGCCCGTCGCCCAGCAGGTTGAGCGCCACGATGGCCAGCATGAGGGCGACGCCCGGAATGGTCGCCACGTGCGGGGCCATCACGATGAAGGTCTGACCCTCCGCGATCATCCGTCCCCAGGCCGGGGTGGGCGGGGGCGGGCCCAGCCCAAGAAAGGACAGCCCCGACTCGGTGATGATGGCGCCGGAAACGCGCAGGGCTCCCTGGACGATGATGGGCGCCAGGACATTGGGCAGGACATGGCGGAAGATGATGGTGAGGCTCCGCACCCCGGTGAGGCGGGCCGCCTCGATGTAGGGCTCCTCCTTCACCGCGAGCACGTCCCCGCGCGTCACCCGTGCGAAGGGCGCGATGAATCCCACCGCCACCGCGATGATCACGTTCCTCACGCCGAAGCCCATCACCGCCATCATGGCGATGGCCAGGATGATGATCGGGAAGGCGAAGAGCCCGTCCATCACCCGCATGATCACCACGTCCACCCACCCGCCGTAGTAGCCCGAGATCAGCCCCAGCGTCACCCCGATGATCATGGCGAGGAACACCGAGACGATGCCCACGATCAGGGCCACCCGGGCGCCGTAGATGATGCGGCTCATGATGTCCCGGCCGAAGCTATCCGTGCCCGCCCAGTGGGCCGTGCTCGGGGGGGCGAGCGGCTTGCCCACGCCCTGGGCGAGCGGGTCGTACGGCGCGAGGACGGGGGCGAACACGGCCATCGCGATGATGGCCAGGAAGACGGCGAGCCCGAACACCGCGCCGTGGTTGCGGGCGAAGCGCCGCCACCAGCGTCCGAGGACGGCCCGCGTACCGAGTGCCGCGTCCGGCGGGGCGCCGGGCGCGGGGATGGTCAGGATTTCGGGATCGAAGGGGCGATCATCGGCGCCGAGAGGGCGACTCACGCCGCTATGCCACCCGGATCCTGGGGTTGAGGAAGGCGTAGGTGAGGTCCACCACCAGGTTCACCACCACCACGGCGAAGACGCCCACGAGGATGGCGCCCTGCACCACCGCGTAGTCTCGATTCAGGATGGCGGCGACGGACAGCCGCCCCATCCCCGGGATGGCGAACACCGTCTCCGTCAGCACGGCGCCGCCCAGCAGCGTCCCGAACTGGAGCCCGATCACCGTCACCACGGGGATGAGGGCATTGGCCATGGCGTGCTTGTACACGAGGGCGCCCTGGCGCACGCCGCGGGCCCTCGCGGCCTTGACGTAGTCCTGGTCGAGGACCTCCAGCAGGCTCGAGCGGATGATGCGCGCCACCAGGCCCGAGAAGAAGGTCCCCAGGGTGAGCGCGGGGAGGGCGAGGCGCCAGAGGCCCTGCTTGGGGTCCTCCCACGGGGGCACCCACCCCATGGCGGGGAACCAGCCGAGATAGACGCTGAAGATCCAGATGAGGATGATGCCCTTCCAGAAAGCCGGCATGGAGTAGACGAAGATGGCGAACCCCATCGAGCCGTAGTCCCACGGCGAGTCCTTCCGCATGGCGGCGACGATGCCCGACGGCACCGCAATGAGGATGCCCACGATGACGCTGGCCACCACGAGGGTGAGGGTGGGGACGAAGGCATCCAGCACCAGCCGGCTCACCCGCTCGTGGTTGAGGTAGGAATCGCCCAGATCGCCCGACAGCACGCGGCCCATCCAGATGAGGTACTGGGTGACGATGGAGCGGTCGAAGCCGAGCTTCGAGCGCAGGCGCTCGTAGGCGTCCTGGGTAAAGTCGTCGCCCAGCATCATGAGGACGGGGTCGCCCGGAATCATCCGCATCAGGGCAAAGATGATCACCGACACCGTGAAGAGCACGGCGAGCGTCTGCCCAAGACGGGAAAGGACGAATCGGACCATCAGCCTCCACCGGCCGATCCAATCGCACCCGAGCGGCGGGAGCCGGCCTCGCCCTCGGGGCGTCGCCGGCCCATTAGTGGACGCGAGTATACCCG
>JBKPDT010000033.1:0-2855 GCA_046728035.1 Candidatus Methylomirabilota bacterium
ACCAGCATGGCGATCTGCTCGGGCTCGAGCTCGTGCGGCACTTCCCGGTGGACCTTCTCGGGAATCTGCGAGGGGGCCAGCAGCACGTGCCAGCTCTCGACGTCGGACTGGGACCGCCGTCCCATGTGCGTGAGCTGGCTCATGATTCGGCAGTCGTGGCGGCGGACGGCCTCCGCGACGCCGCGATAGCCCGCGATGACGGAGTCGTCGTGGTTGGCAATCATGTTCCAGGCGCTCGCGGGCGAGGAGGGATGGACGCTGGTCGAGCCCCCAATGATCGTGAGGGCGGCGCCGCCGCGAGCCTTGGCTTCGTGGTAGGCGCGGAGGCGAGGGCCGGCCTTTCCGTCCTCCGCCATCGCCTCGGCGTGCCCGGTCGAGAAGATGCGGTTCTTGAGCGTGAGACCGCCCACCCGGAGCGGCGTGAACAGATGGCGAAACTCGTGGGCCATGTGGGCCCTCCTTGACGGGTGCCTACGGGATCACGAAGGTGACGACGACCCGTATGGCAATTCTCCTGGGTCGCTGAGGATCTTGTCGGCCCATGTTCGGGTCACTCGTCGACGAGCGGGGTCGCAGCGGACTCAGCGCAGGCACGACCACGCGCCAGTCGCACCGGATCTCCCACCGCGATGTCGCCACCTTCGATCACGAAACAGTTGAGGGCCAGCTTACCCCCGAATCGCTGGTAGATGTCGCGGGTGATGCCCTTGTCCCGAACCTGCGTGTCCGGATCGTACGCGGTCATGATGCAGCGCGAGCGGAGATCCTGCACCCCGATGAGCACCTTGCCTATGCGCAGGCAACCGCCCGGCCACTCGCGCTCCGCCAACCCCTCGACGCCGCCGACCACGATGTTGGGCCGCAAGCGGCGGCCGTCGTGTCCGAAGGCGGCGATCGCACCGTCGGTGGCCACCAGCAGCGGCAACACGTCGAAGCGCTCAGCGCCGTCGAAACGCACCAGCCGAGCCCCAGGCCCGCCAATGGCCGCTACCGCAGCAGCGACGTCCGGGCTGGCCCAGGGCCGGCCGTCCACCAGCGGCTCGCCATCCTGACCCAGCGTTCCCTTGTGAGCAAGGAAGCGCGGATGGGAACGCGAGGTGATCACCTGCCCCCGGGGATCCTCGACGTGGACGATCCGGTCGCCTTCGACGCCGAGTGGCCCGATGCGTACCCGTTGCAGCGTCTCGCCGGCCATGGTCTTGACCGGATATCTCCAGATCTCCGTGATCGTCATCGCAGGTCGTCCCCCTCGAAGGCCCCGCTCGGCCCGATTAGCCGGGCAATCATGATGTCGAAGTCGAGCACGGGCCGCACTGCGGCGCCGAGCTGGTCGAAGACCTCACCCACGTTCAGGCTCGTGCCGACGACTCGTGCCACCTCGGGAGCACGGCAAGCCGGTGCCGGCGGTGACGCTCCGTGTGCAGGAGCGCGACGTACTCGACGAGCGGGCCCATGAGCTCGGCGATCTGCTGGCCCATCTGGAGGTCCGCCTCGGTGTACACGCCGGGGGCGAAGCTGCCGAGGACGAGGGCGCCGCCTGCGGGTCGGTGAGCAGCCGCAGTCGGGGACCGGAAGGCCCCGGGCCGCCGTCAACGATCTCGCCCGTTCTGAATGCCGGATCCACCACTCCGCTCCGTGCACGCCCGTTCGGCGGGCTCAATTCTTGAGACGAGCCGACCTCCCCGCGCGTTTCCACTTGCTACGCCGCGTGGCATCCGCTTGATCCGGCACGTTCCGAATTGAAACGGCCCGCCACACTTGACCGGGGATTGTGAGCTGCCCTACACTTCGGGCACCCAATTGACGCGACGTTTGGACACATGGAGGGCTTATGCCGCTCTATCTCGACGTACATAACAAGATCGAAGGCTTGACCGGTGACGCGGTCAAGGGCGCGCACGCAAAGGATCTGCAGGTCCAGCACAAGCACAACGTCAACTACATCCGCTACTGGTACGACGAGGGCACCGGCAAGGTGTTCTGCCTCGTCGAGGCTCCCAGCAAGGAGGCCGCGGAAGCCGTTCACCGCGAGGCTCACGGTCTAGTGGCCGACGAGATCATCGAGGTGAAGGAAGGCTCATAGCGGCGCCGACCAACCGCTCGGGTCCGATGCTCTGCCCTCGCTGCCGGCAACCGAATCCGCCCGCGGCCAGGTTCTGCAGCAGCTGCGGCGCCAGCCTCGCGATCGCGTGCCCGGCGTGCGGATCTGGCAACGCCCAGAGCAGCCGGTTCTGCAGTGAATGTGGGGCGGCGCTGAGCGACCCGGCGACGGTGCCGCCGCGCGCCGTGCCGGAATCTTACACGCCGAAGCACCTCGCCGTCCGCATCCTGACTTCCCGCGGCGCGCTGGAAGGCGAGCGCAAGCAGGTGACCGTTCTCTTCGCCGACCTCAAGGGCTCCATGGAGCTGCTCGCCGAGCGCGACCCCGAGGAGGCCCGCCACCTGCTCGACCCCGTCCTGGAGCGCATGATGGAGGCTGTCCATCACTACGAAGGCACCGTCAACCAGGTCATGGGTGACGGCATCATGGCCCTCTTCGGCGCCCCGCTCGCCCACGAAGACCACGCGCTCCGCGCCTGCTACGCGGCCCTCCGCATGCAGGAGCGAGTGCGCCGTTACGGCGACGAGATGCAGCGCACGCATGGCGTTCCCATCCAGATCCGGGTCGGCCTCAATTCCGGAGACGTGCTGGTGCGAGCCATCGGTAGCGACCTCCACATGGACTACTCCGCGGTGGGCCAGACCACCCACCTCGCGGCCCGGATGGAGCAGATGGCGAAGCCGGATTCAGTCTTGCTGACGGCCGCCACTCTCCGCCTCGTCGAGGGCCACGTCCGGGTGAAATCGCTCGGCCC
>JBKPDT010000034.1:0-15599 GCA_046728035.1 Candidatus Methylomirabilota bacterium
ATCGAGGCGGCACGGTAGGTGCAACTCGCCGCGCCGGGAGGCCACCATGAAAAAGATCGAAGCGATCATCAAGCCTTTCAAGCTCGACGAGGTGAAGGAGGCCCTCACCGGCATCGGGGTCATCGGGATGACCGTGTCCGAGGTGAGGGGGTTCGGACGGCAGAAGGGACACACTGAGCTCTACCGCGGTGGTGAGTACACCGTGGACTTCCTGCCCAAGATCAAGGTCGAGGTCGTGGTTCCCGACAATCTCCTCGACAAGGTGACCGGCGTGCTGGCGAGCGCGGCGAAGACCGGCAATATCGGTGACGGAAAGATCTTCATCACGCCGGTGGATTCGGCGATTCGGATCCGGACGGGCGAGCGGGACGAGAGCGCACTCTGAGCGGCCAGTGCGGGCCTCGCTAAGGCCGGCGAGCCGTGACCAAGGAGGATGAGCGGTGGTCAAAGTCGAACGCATGCTGATGAGCTTTCTCGTGGTGGCGTCGCTGGTGATGGTCGGGACGTCCGCCTGGGCCCAGACCCCGGCCGCCCCGCCCGCGTCGGAGGCGCCGAAGGCGGATGCGGCCGCGCCCCCCGCGGCGCCGGGCGCTCCCGCGCCCCCCAAGATCGACTCGGGCGACACCGCATGGGTGCTCACCTCCTCCGCGCTCGTCCTCCTGATGACCGCCCCCGGCCTGGCCCTCTTCTACGGTGGCATGGTGCGGCAGAAGAACGCGCTCGGCACCCTCATGCAGAGCTTCATCGTCCTTGCCCTGATCTCGATCCAGTGGGTGCTCTGGGGCTATAGCCTGGCCTTCGGCCCGGACAAGGGCGGGATCATCGGGGGGCTCGAGTGGGTGGGCCTCCGGGGCGTTGGGCAGACGCCCAATGCCGACTACGCGGCCACCATCCCCCACCAGGTTTTCATGCTCTTCCAGATGATGTTCGCGGTGATCACGCCGGCTCTCATCACCGGCTCCTTCGCCGAGCGGAAGAAGTTCTCGACCTTCATCGTGTTCATCCTCGCGTGGGCGACGCTGGTCTACGACCCGCTCGCCCACTGGGTGTGGGGCGTGGGCGGCTGGCTCCGGAACCTCGGCGCCCTCGACTTCGCGGGCGGCACCGTCGTCCACATCTCCTCGGGCGTCTCCGCCCTCGCCGCCGCCATCGTGATCGGGAAGCGGCGGGGCTACGGGCACCAGCCGATGCCGCCGCACAACCTGCCGCTGACGGTAATGGGGGCAGGGCTCCTCTGGTTCGGCTGGTTCGGGTTCAACGCGGGCAGCGCGCTGGCCGCCAACGGGCTCGCCGGCCATGCCTTCACCACCACCAACACCGCGACGGCGGCGGCGGCGCTGGCCTGGATGTTCACGGAGTGGATGTCGCGCGGGAAGCCCACCGTGCTGGGCGCGGCGTCGGGCGCGGTGGCGGGGCTGGTCGCGGTGACGCCGGCGGCGGGATTCGTCACGCCCATGGCGTCCATCGTGATCGGCGCGGTGGCGGGGGTGATCTGCTACACGGCGTGCAACGTCAAGACGAAGCTCGGCTATGACGACTCGCTCGACGTGGTGGGCGTGCACGGGGTGGGCGGCACCTGGGGCGCCATCGCGACCGGGATTTTCGCCACCAAGACGGTGAACGAGGCGGGCGGCGACGGGCTCCTCTACGGCAACCCCAAGCAGCTGGGGATCCAGCTCGTCGCGGTGGCGGTGACGCTCCTGCTCGGATTCATCATGACCACCATCATCCTGAAGGTTCTCGACGCGATCATGGGGCTGCGGGTTACCGAGGAAGACGAGATGGCGGGGCTCGACCTGTCCCAGCATTCCGAGACCGCCTACGCGATCGGTGGGGGCGGGGAGTACTCGGGCGGAGGCGGCGGATTCGAGGAGGCGATGCGGGCGACGCAGGCGAAGCCACGGCCGGCGCACTAGCCCGGGCTTGACGGAGCCGGGCGAAGCCTCTAGTGTCTGAGGCCGGCGGGGCCAGGACGGCCCCGCCGGCCCCCGGTTTTCAGCCCAACGAAACTTTCATAAGGAGGCAGGAGAATGAGCCCGAAGGACGTGTTGAAGCTGGCGAAGGAAAAGGGAGCCAAGATCGTTGACCTCCGGTTCATCGACCTGCCCGGCCTCTGGCAGCACTTCTCGATCCCGATCTCCGAGCTCAACGAGGGCATCTTCGAGGACGGGCTGGGCTTCGACGGGTCCTCGATCCGCGGCTTCCAGACCATCGACGAGTCGGACATGCTGCTGATCCCCGACCCTTCGACCGCCCAGATGGATCCCTTCACCGCGGTGCCCACCCTCGTCGTCATCTGCAACGTCAAGGACCCGGTGACGGGCAAGGCGTACTCGCGCGACCCGCGGTACGTCGCCCAGAAGGCCGAGGCCTACGTGAAGAAGACCGGGGTGGCCGACACCATCTTCATCGGTCCCGAGCTGGAGTTCTTCTTCTTCGACTCGATCCGGTTCGACCAGGGCTACAACCAGGGCTACTACTTCATCGACTCGGAGGCGGGCGCCTGGAACTCGGGAAAGGAAGGCACCGCCGACCGGCCGAACCTTGGCTACAAGCCGCGCTACAAGCAGGGCTACTTCCCGGTGCCGCCGATGGACCAGTTCCAGGACATACGGTCCGACATGGTCCTCGCGCTGGAATCGGTGGGTGTGCGTGTCGAAGTGCACCACCACGAGGTGGCGACCGGCGGGCAGACCGAGGTCGACATGCGCTACGACACGCTGACCAAGATGGCGGACAAGGTGTGCTGGTACAAGTACTGCGCCAAGAACACCGCCAAGAAGTGGGGCAAGACGGCCACCTTCATGCCCAAACCGCTCTTCCAGGACAACGGCTCGGGCATGCACACTCACCAGTCGCTGTGGAAGAACGGCAAGAACCTCTTCTACGAGCGCGGCGGCTATGCGGACATCTCCAAGACGTGCCTCTACTACATCGGCGGCATCCTCAAGCACGCCCCCGCGCTGCTCGCCTTCATCGCGCCGTCCACCAACAGCTACAAGCGGTTGGTGCCGGGCTACGAGGCGCCGATCAACCTCGTGTACAGCCAGCGGAACCGCTCCGCCGCCATCCGCATCCCGATGTACTCGAAGTCGGAGGGCGCCAAGCGGATCGAGTTCCGCACGCCCGACCCGACCTGCAACCCCTACCTCTCGTTTGCCGCGTGCGTGATGGCGGGCCTCGACGGGGTGGCCAACAAGATCGACCCGGGCAAGCCGGTGGACAAGGACCTCTACGAGCTGCCACCCGCCGAGCAGAAGCGGATCAAGCAGCTGCCCGGTGCGCTCGACGTCGTGCTCGACAACCTGGAAAAGAATCACGACTTCCTCCTCAAGGGCGATGTCTTCACGCCCGACCTCATCGAGACCTGGATCGAGTACAAGCGGAAGAACGAGGTGGACCCCGTCCGGCTGCGTCCGCATCCGTACGAGTTCGCCCTCTACTACGACATCTAGCCCCGACGTGCTCCGTCACCGCGCGCCCCGCCCTCTCCTCATCGGGGAGGGGGTGGAGCCGCGGTCGGCGGATGCCTCTCGACTGAGCAGTCCCGCGCGTCTGGCTTCTCCTTGGGCAGCGCTTGCCCTGCTGGTGGCAGCGGGTACTCCGTAACCCTCCGGTAATCCAAGTGTCGGGACGTCTGAGACGGGCCGGGGACGCTGGCATCTGAATCGCAACAGACGCCACGACCGCGCCGCACTCGCCGTCAACCGGGATCACGACAGTCCAGGAGGGGCGCATGACGAGACGCTTCGGACGCTGGATGGCCACAGCCTTGCTGGTCGTGATCGGGTGGACCGTCCCCGCGCTCGCCCAGACCTCGACGCCCGCCCCCGCCGCCGAGGAGAAGAAGGAGGACAAGCCCAAGACGTACTGGGAGGAGCACAAGCTGTTCGCCTACATCGAGAACAGCTACACCTTCAATCTGACCGGCGCCGGGCGGGACGCGACCAACGAGCTGCGCTTCTACGACTTCGACGAAGGCTACACCTTCAACATGGCGGAGTTCAGCATCAAGAAGGATCCCTCGGAGAAGTACTGGTGGGGCTACGGGCTCGTCATCACTGCGGGCCTGGACTCGCAGAAGAACCACTCCCTGGGGATCTTCCGCGACAAGGACGACACCTTCCCGTTCCGCAACACGCGCAAGTACGACCTCCAGGAGGCATATGTCTCGGCGATGCTGCCGATCGGCAGCGGGCTGACGCTCAAGGGCGGCAAGTTCGTGACCCTCCTGGGCTACGAGGTCATCGAGTCCCCGAACAACCTGAACTTCTCCCGGGGCTATCTCTTCAGCTTCGCCATCCCCCTGACGCATACCGGCGGGCTGATCTCCTACGCCTTCAGCGAGCAATTCAGCATGACCGCGGGGGTGGTGCTGGGCTGGGACAACAGCAAGGACAATAACGACGGGGTCTCCTACACGGGGCAGTTCGCGACGACGCCCCTCAAGGACTTGACGGCAAACCTCAACTGGATCGTGGGACCGGAGCAGAACGACAACGACAGCAGGCAGCGAGCGGTACTGGACCTGGTGGTGAACTACACCGGCTTCAAGAACACCACGCTGGGGTTGAACGTCGACTATGGCTTCGAGAAGGATGAGGCGTTTCTCACGTCGCTGGGGACGCGGCAGAACACGGACGCGACGTGGTGGGGGGTGGCCGGCTACGCGGCGTACGACTTCACCGACTGGTTCCGACTGGCATTCCGCCAGGAGTTCTTCCAGGATCAGAACGGGGCGCGGACGGGCTTCGGCAACAGGGTTGTCTATTGGACCTCGACGCTGACCGCGCAGTTCAAGATCTGGAAGGGACTGGTGGGCCGGCTGGAGTACCGGCACGACGCCGCCAGCGAGAAGGTGTACGAGGCGAAGACGTCGCGGCCGGACGCATCCGGCGGGGTCTCCGCCCACTCGAAGAGCCTCGACACGATCTCGATCAGCATGTTCTATTCCTTCTTCTGATTCCGTTCCCTCTGCTCAGGCGGTGGGCGCTCCCGTCTGATGTGCCCGGCGCCTGAGCAGGTCGGCCCTCCCGCCGTCCGCTAATCTCATGATTCTGCGACTTCCGCCGTTGGCACCGGCCTTGCTGCCTCGCTCGGGCATGAGACCCAGATGGAAGGTCGTCGTCGTCGATGATCATGCGCCGTCCCGCGCCGCGGTGGCGAAAGCCGTCACCGCGCAGGGCGGACAGGTGCAGGGAAACGGAAGCCGGGCGGAGGACGTCGCCCACCTGGTGGGGAAGCACCGGCCGGACGCCGTCATCATGGCAGTGGGCCTGCCGGACGGAGACGGGATCGAGGCCGCGCGTCAGGTGACGGCGTCGGGGACCTGCCCGGTGGTGCTCCTCACCAGCCATACCGATACCACGGTGTCGGAGCGGGCCATCGCGGCCGGTGTGCTCGCCTTCCTCGTCAAGCCGCTTCGGCCCGAGGAGCTCGGGCCCGCCCTGGACGTGGCCGTCTCGCGCTTCCGCGAGCTCTCGGCCATGCGCGAGGAGAACGAGACGCTCAAGCGCACGCTCGAGACGCGCAAGCTCGTCGAGCGGGCCAAGGGCATCCTGATGAAGCATCTCGGGCTGTCCGAGCCCGATGCCTTCCGTCGTATCCAGAAGACCGCGATGGATACGCGTCGGCCGATGTCAGAGGTTGCCCAGGCCCTGCTCCTCACCGAGGAGATGGCCCAGGGTCGCGCCGGCAAGTAGCCCGCTGCCCACTTCCTCGGCAGGCGGAGCGGGCTGCCTCTTCTTCAGGCAGCCCCCGTGGGACCGCTCGATGCAATCCGTTGAAATCATTCATGGCGGTTCGCGGCACATCGCTTGCTCTCCCGTGGAGCGTCCGGTGGCGACATCGCGGTCGCCATCGGCACGGCGCCGCCGCCGATGGCTCTTCAACCCTTGCCGTGAAAGGAGTCGCGAATGGGCGTGACCAGAAGGAACTTCCTCAGGACCGCGGCGGTGGTCGGCGCGGGGGCGGCGGCGGGCATCGGATTCCCGTCCGTCCTCCGGGCCCAGGGGGCCGGGGTGAAGGTGGGCGTGCTCCATTCGCTCTCCGGCACCATGGCCATCAGCGAGGTGTCGCTCCGGGACGTGTGCATGATGGCGTTCGACGAGATCAACGCCAAGGGCGGCGTGCTCGGCAAGAAGATCGAGCCGGTCGTGGTGGACCCCGCCTCGAACTGGGACCTCTTCGCGGAAAAGGCAAAGCAGCTCCTGCTCCAGGACAAGGTGGCCGTCACCTTCGGCTGCTGGACCTCGGTCAGCCGCAAGTCCGTGCTGCCGGTCTATGAGAACAACAACGGCCTGCTCTTCTACCCCGTCCAGTACGAGGGTGAGGAGTGCTCGAAGAACGTGTTCTACACCGGGGCCACGCCGAACCAGCAGCTGATCCCGGCGGCAGAGTACCTGATGTCGAAGGAAGGCGGCGGTTACAAGAAGTTCTACCTGCTCGGTACCGACTACGTCTTCCCGCGCACCGCCAACAAGATCCTGCGCGCATTCCTCCTCGCCAAGGGCATCCCCGCCGATTCCATCGCGGAGGAGTACACGCCGTTCAATCACCAGGACTACCAGACCATCGTCGGCAAGATCAAGCGCTTCTCGTCCGGCGGCAACGCCGCCGTGCTCTCCACCATCAACGGCGACTCCAACGTGCCCTTCTACAAGGAGTTCGCCAACCAGGGGCTGCGCTCGGAGAACGCGCCCATCATGGCGTTCAGCGTGGCCGAGGACGAGCTCCGCGGCATGGACACCGCCGCCCTCGTCGGCCATCTCGCCGCCTGGAACTACTACCAGTCCGTCTCCACGCCCCAGAACAAGACCTTCGTGCAGAGCTTCAAGGCCTACGCCAAGAAGAACAACCTGCCCGGCGGCGACAAGCGCGTCACCGACGACCCGATGGAGGCGGCCTACTTCGGCGTCTACGTCTGGAAGCAGGCGGCCGAGAAGGCCAAGTCCTTCGAGGTGGATGCCGTCCGCAAGGCGGTGTACGGTCAGGAGTTCCTGGCGCCCGGCGGCAAGATCAAGATGGACGAGGCCAATCATCACACCTACAAGCCGGTGCTCATCGGCGAGATCCTCAAGGACGGCCAGTTCAAGGTCGTCTCGCGCTCCAAGGGCCTGGTCAAGGCCGAGCCCTGGAGCATGTACACCAGCCCCGACAAGGGGTGCGACTGGGTGAAGGAAAAGGGCACGTACACGAAGAAGGCCTGAGTCACGGACCCGGGCACGTGGTGAAGCAGATCCTGCTGGCGCTGACGCTGCTGTCGGGGCTCGCCGCCCCGGCAGCGGCGCAAGCCCCGGCATCCACCGCTCCGCCTCCCGAGATCGCGAAGGCCATCGCCGAGGTCGCCTCGAGCGACGGCGCGGCCCAGGAGGCGGCCGCGGTGGCGCTCGGCAAGACGGGCGACCGCAAGCTCCTGCCCCTTCTCGAGGCGCTGCGCGAGGGCAGCGTCTTCGTGCGGCCGCTCCCCGGAGGCAAGAAGGAGACCGTCATCGTCGGGGACAAGGTGACCGAGGGCGACAAGACCCTGGTCCCGCTCTTCACCGCCTACGGACGGGAGCCGATTGCCGCGCCCGACGGCAGGCCGCTCCTGGTCGATCTTTCGACCCTCGAGGAGGTGTCGACCGGGCGTAGCTTGCGCTTGGCCATCCGCCCGCTCATCGACGCCTTCGCCGGGAGCAGCCAGCTGGCGGATCCCGACTGGACGGTGCGCAAGGCGGCCGCCACCAAGATGGGGAACGCGGGGGATCCGGGGGCGCTGCCGGCCCTCGGCGAGGCCCTCGGAAGGGAACGGGATCGCTGGGTGCGCTACGAGCTGGAGCAGGCAGTGGCCCTGATCCGCCTCAAGACGGGAAACGACGCGGAGCGCGCGGCAGCCGCGGCCATGCTGGGCGAGCTCGCGAGCGCGGACGCGCTCGACCGCCTGCGAGAGGTTGCCGCGGATGCGGTCGCCCCCGCGGCGGTGCGCCAGGCGGCCGGAGATGCCGTGAAGCGCGTGGAGCGCTGGGCGCTCCTGACCTCGGCCATCCAGGTCGGGTTCCAGGGTCTGTCGCTCGGCTCCATCCTGCTCCTGATGGCGCTCGGTCTGGCCATCGTCTTTGGCCTCATGGGCGTCATCAACATGGCCCATGGCGAGCTGATGGCCCTGGGCGCCTACGCGACCTTCGTCACCCAGGGCTGGTTCCAGGCGCATGCCCCCGGTGTCTTCGAGTACTACTTCCTGGTGTCGCTGCCGCTCGCCTTCGTCGTCTCGGCGACGGCGGGCCTCGCGCTGGAGCGCGGCGTGATCCGCTTCCTCTACGGCCGCCCGCTGGAGACCCTGCTCCTCACCTGGGGCGTGAGCCTGATGATCCAGCAAGGGCTGCGGCTCTGGTTCGGCGCCGCCAACGTCGACGTGCTCTCGCCGAAATGGCTGTCCGGAGGCATCCCGGTGATGGTGGGGCTGCAGCTGCCCTACAACCGCCTCTTCATCGTCGGGCTGGCCGCCCTCGCGGTGACCGGGATGTACCTGCTCCTCTTCCGCACCGACGCCGGCCTGCGCATCCGCGCGGTCACCCAGAACCGCGGGATGGCGGCCTGTCTCGGCGTCCGCTCGCGCCGCGTCGACGCCTTCACGTTCGCACTGGGCGCGGGTCTGGCCGGGCTGGCCGGCTGCGCCCTCACCCAGATCGGCAACGTGGGCCCGGAGCTCGGGCAGAACTACATCGTGGACTCGTTCATGGTCGTCGTCACCGGCGGGGTGGGGAAGCTCGCCGGCACCATCGTCGCCGCCGCCGGGATCGGCGGGCTCAACAAGATCATCGAGCCGGGGCTGGGCGCGGTGTTCGGCAAGGTCGCCATCCTCGTCCTCGTCATCCTCTTCATCCAGCGGCGGCCGTCGGGGCTCTTCGCCGCGAAGGGCCGGTATGCCGACTCGTGAGCGCTGGATCCTCGCCGCCGCCGCGCTCCTCCTCGTGGCGGCGCTGCCGCTCCTGAACACGCTGCCCAAGGCCTCCCCGTTCCACGTCAGCGATTTCACCCTGAACCTGTTCGGCAAGTTCATCACCTATGCCATCCTGGCCCTCGGCATCGACCTGATCTGGGGCTATGCGGGCGTGCTCTCGCTGGGCCACGGTGTCTTCTTCGGGCTGGGCGCCTACGCGATGGGGATGCACCTCATGCTGGAGATCGGGACCCAGGGCGTGTACCGCAACGTGCTGCCCGACTTCATGGTGTGGAACCGGGTGACCGAGCTGCCGCTGTTCTGGAAGCCCTTCTCCAGCGCGGCCTTCACCCTGCTCGCGGTGGTGGCGGTGCCGGGGATCGTCGCGGCGGTGTTCGGGTTCCTCACCTTCCGGAGCCGGATCCGCGGCGTGTACTTCTCCATCATCACCCAGGCGCTCGCTCTCTGCGCCTGGCTCACCTTCAACCGCAATGCGATGAACCTCGGCGGTACCAACGGGCTGTCCGGGTTCAAGACCATGTTCGGCTTCCCGCTCAACGAGGTGGCGACCCAGCGGGGGCTCTACGTGGCGAGCGCGATCTGTCTCTGCCTCGCGTTCCTGCTCTGCCGCTGGATCGTGCGCTCGCCCGCGGGGAAGGTGCTGGTCGCGATCCGGGACAGCGAGACGCGGGTGCTCTTCTGCGGCTATTCGCCCGCCGCCTTCAAGCTCTTCGTGTTCACGGTGTCGGCGGTCCTCGCCGGCGTGGCGGGCGCGCTCTACGTGGGGCAGGTGGGGATCATCACGCCGGCGCGCATCGGCGTGCTGCCCTCTATCGAAATGATCATCTGGGTGGCGGTGGGCGGGCGGGGAACCCTGGTGGGGCCTGTGGTCGGGGCGGTGGGCGTGAACTGGCTCCAGAGCCTCCTCACCACCCACTACCCGGATCTCTGGATTCTGGTGCTGGGCGGCATGTTCGTGGCGGTGGTGCTGTTCTTCCCCGACGGCGTCGTCGGGACGATTCAAAAGGCCGCCAGGCGGATCCAGGGCGCGCGGGCCGCCAACCGATCGCACGAGGCCGGGGGGGAGCGCCCGCGGGACCGCTGGACCGCACCGGCGGGGAAGCTCCCGTGACCGTCGGCGCCGCGGCGGGGGGGTCGATCATCTATCTGGAGGACGTGACCGTCGAGTACGACGGCTTCAAGGCGCTGAACGCGCTCAACTTCTTCATGGACTACAAGGAGCTGCGCGTCGTGATCGGCCCGAACGGCGCCGGCAAGACGACCCTTCTCGACGTGATCACCGGCAAGGTCCAGCCCGCCGCGGGGCGGGTCATCTTCGGCAAGAGCACCGACCTCGTGGGCCGGCGCGAGAACGAGATCGCCTCGCTCGGCGTGGGACGCAAGTTCCAGACGCCCTCCATCTTCGCCAACCTGACCGTCCGCGAGAACCTCGAGCTGGCCCTCGCCCGCGCCAGCAAGGGTGTGTTCGCGACGCTCCGGGCGCGGCTCGACGGGGGGCAGCGCGCGCGCGTGGACGCGACGCTCGAGGCCATCGGGCTGGTCGCGGAGGGGGAGCGTCGCGCGGGCGGGCTCTCCCACGGCCAGAAGCAGTGGCTCGAGATCGGCATGGTCATCGTGCAGGACGCCGAGCTCCTGCTGGTTGACGAGCCGGTGGCGGGGATGACCGACGAGGAGACGGAGAGGACGGGCCGGCTCCTCCAGGACGTGGCCCGCGAGCGCGCGGTTCTCGTCATCGAGCACGACATGGAGTTCGTCCGGCGGATCGCGCGGACGGTGACCGTCCTCCACGAGGGCAGCGTGCTCTGCGAGGGGCCGGTGGACGCGATCCAGAAAGACGAGCGGGTGGTCGAGGTCTATCTGGGCCGAAGCCGCGAAGAGCCTGAGGCCGGTCGTGCTTGAGATCCAGGGGCTCGACGTGGCCTATGGCGAGAGCCAGGTGCTGTGGGACGTGTCGCTCAGCGTGCCCGCGGGCGGCGTGGTCTGCCTCATGGGGCGCAACGGCGTGGGCAAGACCACCCTCCTCAAGACCGTCATGGGGCTTCTGTCCGCGCGCCGAGGACGCATCGTCTTCGACGGTGTCGACCTCGTGGGCCGGCGGCCGGAGGAGCGGGCCGCGTGCGGGATCGGTTATGTGCCGCAGGGGCGCGAGATCTTTCCCAACCTCACCGTCGCCGAGAACCTGCGCGTCGGCCTCCTCGGTCGGGGGCGCCACCGCACCGGCAACGGCGCCGTCCCGCGCGGCGATTTCGGCGAGGTGTTTTCGCTCTTCCCCAAGCTCGAGCCGCTTCTCGCCCGCAAGGGCGGCGTGCTCTCGGGGGGCGAGCAGCAGCAGCTCGCCATCGCGCGGGTGCTGCTCGCGCGGCCCCGGCTCCTCCTCATGGACGAGCCCACCGAGGGCATCCAGCCCAACGTGATCCTTCAGATCGAGGACGCCATCGAGCGGATCAAGGAGCGCGGCATCGCGGTGCTCCTGGTCGAGCAGTATCTGGAGTTCGCGTGGCGACTCGCCGACTCTTATGCCATCATGCGCAAGGGCGCGATCGTGGCGAGCGGCGACACCGCGGATCTGCGCGAGGAAGCCGTCCGCCAGCACCTGACCGTGTGATGATCCCCGAGCGAGCGTCGCGTGCATCTGACTCCGCGTGAGCAGGACAAGCTTCTGGTGTTCACGGCCGCCGAGGTGGCGCGGCGCCGGCGCGCGCGCGGGCTGCGCCTGAACTATCCCGAGGCCTTGGCCCTCATCACCGCGGAGATCCTCGAGGGAATCCGCGACGGCCGCTCCGTCTCTGACCTCATGGCCTTCGGCATCACCATCCTCGGCCGGGCCGACGTCATGGAGGGCGTCCCCGAGATGCTCGACGAGGTCCAGGTCGAGGGGACCTTCCCCGACGGGACGAAGCTCGTGACCGTGCATCATCCCATACGATGAGTGGACACGGGTTCGTGCATTTACCATCAGCGGGGGCCTCGAAATGGCCCCCGCCATGCCATCCTCACGCGCGAGGCCATGGGTCTGTCTCTTTACGAGCAGCGGGGGCCCAGACGCTCTCCCCCAGGCGGACACTCGGATGATTCCTGGCGAGTATTTCCTCGGCGAAGGAGATATCGAGGCGAACGTGGGACGGGAGACGGCGCAGGTGACGGTGGCCAATACCGGGGACCGGCCGATCCAGGTGGGCTCGCACTTCCACTTCTTCGAGGCCAATCGCGCGCTCCGCTTCGATCGGAGCCGCGCGTTCGGGATGCGACTCGGAATCCCGGCGGGGACGGCGGTGCGCTTCGAGCCCGGCGACGAGAAGGTGGTGACCCTGGTCGCCCTGGGCGGGGCCCGCGAGGTGCACGGGCTGAACGGACTGACCAACGGCCCCACCGGCGAAGCGGCGCGGGCGGCCGCCGTCGAGCGCGCGGCCCGCGCCGGTTTCGGGGGAGCCGCGCGATGAGCCTCCGCATGTCGCGCCGGCAGTACGCCGACCTCTTCGGCCCCACCGTCGGCGATCGCGTGCGGCTGGCCGATACCGAGCTCCTCATCGAGGTGGAGCGCGACTTCACCGTCTACGGCGACGAGGTCAAGTTCGGCGGGGGCAAGGTGATCCGCGACGGCATGGGGCAGTCGGCCCGCGCCACCGCGGGCGAGGGCGTGCTCGACCTCGTCATCACGAACGCGCTCATCCTCGACCACTGGGGCATCGTGAAGGCCGACATCGGCGTGCGGGCGGGGCGCATCGTCGGGGTGGGCAAGGCGGGGAACCCGGACGTCATGGCCGGCGTGACGCCGGGCATGGTGATCGGCGCCTCCACCGAGGTGATCGCGGGCGAGGGGCGCATCGTGACGGCGGGCGGTATCGACAGCCACATCCACTTCATCTGCCCGCAGCTGGTGGACGAGGCGCTCGCGGCGGGCCTGACCACCCTGATCGGCGGGGGGACCGGACCCGCCACCGGAACCAATGCCACCACCTGCGCGCCGGGGGCATGGAACATCCACCGGATGCTGGAAGCGGCGGACGGGTTGCCCATCAATCTGGGATTCCTCGCCAAGGGAAACGCGTCGTGGCCCGAGCCCCTGCGCGAACAGGTGGCGGCGGGGGCGATCGGGCTCAAGCTCCACGAGGACTGGGGCACCACTCCGGCGGCCATCGACGCCTGCCTGTCGGTGGCCGAGGAGACCGACACGCAGGTGGCCATCCACACCGACACGCTGAACGAGGCGGGCTTCGTGGAGGTCTCGATCCAGGCGTTCAAGGGGCGGACCATCCACACCTATCACACCGAGGGCGCGGGTGGCGGTCATGCGCCCGACATCCTCCGGGTCTGCGGTGAGTCCAATTGCCTGCCGTCCTCGACGAACCCGACCATGCCCTTCACGGTGAACACCATGGACGAGCATCTCGACATGCTCATGGTGTGCCACCACCTGAACCCGAAGATCCCCGAGGACCTGGCCTTCGCCGAGTCGCGCATCCGCGCCGAGACCATCGCCGCCGAGGACGTGCTTCACGACCTGGGCGCCATCAGCATGCTCTCGTCGGACTCCCAGGCCATGGGGCGCATCGCGGAAGTCATCATGCGCACCTGGCAGACCGCCGACAAGATGAAGCGCCAGCGGGGCGCGCTGTCGGGAGACGGGCGCGCGGACAACAACCGCGCCAAGCGCTACGTGGCGAAGTACACCATCAACCCCGCGATCTCGCACGGAATCGCCCATGAGGTCGGCTCGGTGGAGGCGGGGAAGCTGGCCGATCTCGTCGTGTGGAAACCCGCCTTCTTCGGGGTCAAGCCCGAGCTGGTGCTCAAGGGCGGCCTCATCGTGACCGCGGCCATGGGCGACCCGAACGCCTCCATCCCCACGCCGCAGCCGGTGCGCTACCGGCCGATGTTCGCGGCATACGGCCGCGCCATCGGCTCGACCTCGCTCACCTTCGTCTCCCGGGCGGCGCTGGAGGACGGCGTGCCCACGCGCCTCGGGCTCCAGAAACGCGCCAGCGCGGTGCGCGGCTGCCGTGGTCTCACCAAGGCCGCCATGATCCACAATGCGTACGTGCCCCGCATGGAGGTGGACGCGGAGACCTACGAGGTGCGGGCGGACGGGCAGGTCCTCACCTGCGAGCCCGCGTCGGTGCTGCCGATGGCGCAGCGGTACTTCCTCTTCTAGCCGGCGCGCCTCGCCCATGATCGTCATCACCGGATCCCACCTCCATGTGGCCCCCGAAGCCCTCGCCGGCCGCGAGCGCGACACCCTCCGCCTCGCGTGGGAGGAGCGGCGGTGGACTCGGAAGCGGGCGCTCACCACCGCCGGGCGCGAGGTGGCGCTGGCCCTGCCCACCGGCAGCGTGCTCCGTCCGGGCGAGGTGCTCGCGCTCGAGGACGGCTGGTACCTCGAGGTGGAGGGGCGGCCCGAGTCCGTCCTCGCGATTTTTCCCCGCGACCACGCCGAGGCGATCCGGGTGGCCTTCGACGTGGGCAACCGTCACTTCTCCCTCGCGCTGGACGGGGAGACCCTCCTGGTGCCCGACGACACTGCCATGGAGCAGCTCGTGGGCCGACTGGGCGTGCCGTGGGAGCGCCGCGTCGCCGTCTACGACCCGATCGGCGGCGGCGGGCATCGCCACGAGCACGGCGCGAGCCCGCTCGACGGCCACACCCACCCGGCGCACGCCAGCGGCTCCGATGATTGACCCGGCCCTGCTCGCGCTGCTGCATCTCGCCGACACCGCCTTTCCCACCGGCGGCTACGCGCACTCCTTCGGGCTCGAGACCTACTGTCAGGACGGGCGGGTGGCGGACGCCGACGGGCTCGTCGCCTTTCTCGTCATGCATCTCGAGGGCGCGGCCGGCCCCGGCGATGCCACCGGCGCGGTGGGAGCGCTGCGGGCCTTCGTGGCGCGCGATCTCGGGGCCTGCGAGGCGATCGACGCGAGGCTCGAGGCCATGAAGCCGGCGCGCGAATTGCGCGAGGCCAGCCGCCAGATGGGCCGCCAGACCTTGCGTGTGGCGGCGGCGCTGACCGCGCACTCCGGCCTGGCCAACTATCTCTCGCGGGTGGAGGCGGGAGAAGCGCCGGGGCATCACGGGGTCGCCTTCGGCATGGCCGCGGGCGCGCTCGGGGTCGGCGCGGAGGCGGCTGCGACCGGCTATCTCTACTCCGCCACCTCCTTGCTCGTCGGCGCCGCGCTCCGCCTCATGCGCCTGGGTCAGCTGGAAGGGCAGCATGTCCTCTGGCGCCTGCATCCGGTGATCGCGCGCGTGGCCGCGGAGGCCGTCGCGAGGGATCCCGACGACATGTGGGGGTGGGCGCCGGGGCTCGAGCTGGCCAGCATCGCGCACGCCGGGCTCGAGGCGAGGCTGTTCCGTTCATGAGTGGGACGTCGCTCGCGCGCGCGCTCCCGCGCCCCCTCAAGATCGGGGTGGGCGGCCCCGTCGGCTCGGGGAAGACCGCGCTCGTCGAGCGGCTGTCACGCCTCTTGCGCGCGAGCTACGACATGGCCGTCATCACCAATGACATCTACACGCAGGAAGACGCGCAGTTCCTCATCCGGCGGGGCGCCTTGCCCGCCGAGCGGGTGATCGGGGTGGAGACGGGCGGCTGCCCCCATACCGCCATCCGGGAAGACGCCTCCGTGAACCTGGAGGCGGTGCATCAGCTCGTGGGGCGATTCCC
>JBKPDT010000035.1:0-8962 GCA_046728035.1 Candidatus Methylomirabilota bacterium
GCAGTACGTCTACGACTACCTCACCATCGGCGACGAGGAATTCCTGCAGCGGAACACCGCGGGGCTGTTCGCCACCCTCGTGGAGGGTCCGGCGCACCTCTCCGTGTTGCAGTTCCGGCTACAGACCAAGGACTTCTCCAACGAAGCGCACATCGAGCCCGCCGAGACGCGGGACGCCTTCAACTACATGGTGGGGCTCCTCCACGTCTTCCGCTTCGCGGCGGACCGGCATCTCATCCGCGTGGGTTACCAGTTCGATGTCGAGAGCGCGCGGGGGAGCAACCACGACTATGCCGGGAGCCGGATCATCGTGGGGCCCAGTACACGCTTCCCTGGTGGGGAACCCGGCTCAAGTACGACTACGACGTCCACTTCAGGAACTACAGCCACTTCAACTCGATCTTCCCGGTTGACTCGCCCACCAAACGCGAGCGCGCGGACACGGAGCAGACGCACGTGGTGCGGATCGAGCAGCCCCTGCCGGCGAGCTTCACGCTCGCGTTCGAGTTCCAGGGGATCGTGGCGAGGTCCAACCTGCCCGTGTTCAGCTACAACCGCAACATCTTCTCCCTGATCCTGTCCTGGCAGTACTGAGCAAGGACAGGCAGCCGTCGGGAGCCGGCGCGGGAAACCGCCCGGCCAGACCGCGCTACTTGATCTTCTGGATGTCCACGAGCAGGAGTCGGTCGCCGGTGGGCCGGATGGTGAGACGGACGCGGTCGCCCGGCAGGAGCTTGGCGCGGTCGAGGAGGTCCTTCGACTCCGCCTGGAAGACCATCGAGTCCATCTCGTCCATGAGGCCCGGCATCCTCTCGTGCTTCACCACGATCATGACGTCGCTGAAGCGGGTCTCGTAGACCCCGCTGGCGCGGTAGAGACCCTGACCGGGAAAGTTCGACCGGTAGATGCCCCAGATCCCGGCCGCGAAGGTGGCCAGCAGCACAGAGAAGAGCAGGGGGGCGACCCAGCCGCCCGCACGAGCCACCTACACGTGCCCCCCCGCCCGTTCGCGGATGCCCACCGGCGCCGGTGGCGGCGCCGCGTCTCTAGTCGACGTCGCTCTTTGGCGGGATGGCGCCGGAGATGTGCTCCGGAGTCAGCACCCAGTCGCCGGCGCAGCCCTCTTTGAAGACCTCGGTGGCCGGGCGATAGGCGGTGCCGAAGGTGACCAACAGGAGGCCGACGGTCGCCACGGTGCCCAGCCCGCAGAGGATGGCCTTGCCGGGCACGTAGACGACATTCATGAAGCCCGCGGCGACCGCATCCCCCGCGGTCGGCTCCACTGAGCCGGAAAGAGGCGGGTTCAGGATCGACCCCGACGTATCCATCGTCGCCGTCTGGGTCTGCTGCGCCTGCGCCACGGACAGCCAGGTCGCGTACGGCCCGGCGAGCATCATGATGAAGGCCAGGACCGCGCACTGCCAGCGGGTGATGGTCATGAGTTTTTTTCCTCCTCGGTCCATGATAGCAAGGCAATTCGCGAGATTAAAGGCATCCGGCGTCCGCCGGACCCACTCCATATAGAGGGGTGGCGGGGATGCCACACAGGATGCAGACGCCCCTGCGCGGGTGCTATCATGCCGGGCGCCGGGGCGGGAACCCCGAAGGCCCGGCCTCGACGAGCCCCTTGAGAGGAGACACGCCATGAAGATCGTCCGGTTCTCTCAGAACGGCCATGCGCCGCGGCTGGGCTGCCTCGTGGGCAATGACCGCGTGATGGACCTCGCCGCCAGCGCCACCACCTATCTCGCCGGGCGCGGCGTCACCCGTGCGCAGGCGATCGCGGACGCCCACTTCCCGCAGAGCACACGCGGCTTCCTCGAGGGCGGGGTGGCCTCGCAGGAGATGCTGGCGGCCATGATGGATGCGGTCAAGGGCGGGAAGCTCGCCGCCGTCACCGCCCCCCTCGCCTCGGTGCGCCTGCATGCCCCCATCGCCGATCCGGGCAAGTTCATCTGCATCGGCCTCAACTACACCGACCATGCCGCCGAGACCAACAATCCCGCCCCGAAGCAGCCGCCCGTGTTCCCCAAGTGGTCGAACACGATCCTCGACCCCGGGGAGCCCATCCTCCGGCCCCGCGGCGAGAAGACGCTCGACTGGGAGGTGGAGCTCGGCGTCGTGATCGGCCGGACCGCACGCTTCGTCCCAAAGGAGCAGGCCCTCGACGTCGTCTACGGCTACACCATCATCAATGACGCGAGCGCGCGCGACTTCCAGTTCCACACCACCCAGTGGGGCGCCGGCAAGATCGGCGACACGCTCGCCCCGGTGGGCCCCTACATCGCCGACCGCGCCGAGATCCCGGATCCGCACGTCCTTGACCTCAAGACCTGGGTGAACGGGACCCTCATGCAGAATGGCAACACGAAGAACTTCATCTACGACATCCGTTACATCATCAACTACCTGACCAACATCATGACGCTCGCGCCGGGCGATCTCATCGCCACCGGCACCCCGGCGGGAGTGGGCTTCTCCCGCAAGCCGCAGGTCACGCTGCAGCCGGGCGACCGCGTGAAGCTCGAGATCACGGGGCTCGGCACCCTCGAGAACCCCATCAAAGACGCGTGAGGAGGATCCGGGATGGCCGTCAAGTCGCTCCTCCACTACGCCCTCGAGGTCCCGGATCAGGCGATTGGCCAGCGTTACTACCGCGACTTCGGGCTCGCCGACGCGACGGGCGGAGGCAACGCGGTCCGGCTACGGGCGCCCCGGCAGTCGCGCGACAATGTCCTCCTCTACGAGGGGCCGCGGAAGCGTCTGCATCACCTCTGCTTCGGCGCCGCCGGAGCGGCCTTCGCGGAGACGCGCGAGGCCGCCCGGGCGGTGGGAGTGCCGGAGATCGATCCGCCCCGCGGCGCGCCCGAGGGGGGGCTCTGGCTCCGCGACCCCGACGGCAACCTCGTCAATGTTCGGGACGAGGCGGCTCCGCTAGAGCCGCAGGATCCGCCCCTCGCGCTCAACGGGCCCGGCTACGCGGCCCGCGTGGCGAAGCGCGGCGCGCCCGAGCGGAACGCGTCGGTCGCGCCCCGGCGGCTGGGCCACGTGCTGCTCTTCACCACCGACGTGCCGCGCCAGATGGACTTCTACCAGCGCGTGCTCGGGATGAAGCTGTCCGATCGGTCGGGCGACGTCATCTCGTTCCTGCGCTGCACCACCGATCACCACAACGTCGCCTTCCTGACCTCGCATGCGCCCGGCTTCCACCACGGGTCGTTCCAGGTCGGCAGCGTGGATGAGATCGGCATGGGGGCAGTGCGGATGGCGGATCGGGGCTGGCAGCCCGGCTGGGGCTTCGGTCGGCACGTGATCGGCTCGAACTTCTTCTATTACATCCGAGACCCCTGGGGCAGCTTCGCCGAATACTTCTACGATCTCGACGTGATCCCCGAGGACTGCGCGTGGGTCCCCCGTGACTGGCCGGGCGAGGACTCGCTCTACATCTGGGGGCCGCCGGTTCCCGCCGACTTCGCCGAGAACAAGGAAGGAGCGGCATGAGTCTCGATCTCGAGGGCCTCCGCACGCTCGCCGTCCCCAACACGACCAAGATCGTGCTGTGCTCCCTCGACGGCCTCGGGGGCCTGCCCCGGCCGGAGACGGGGAAGAGCGAGCTCGAGACCGCGCGTATCCCGAACCTCCACGCGCTGGCCGCCCGGGCCGCGTGCGGGCTGATTCGCCACGTCGGACCGGGGATCACCCCGGGGAGCGGGCCCGGCCACCTCGGGCTCTTCGGCTACGACCCTCTTCGCTACCCGGTGGGGCGTGGCGTGCTCGAGGCCCTCGGCATCGACTTCGAGCTGCGGCCGGGTGACGTCGCCGCCCGGGGGAACTTCTGTACGGTCGACGCGGAGGGACGGATCACCGACCGGCGGGCCGGGCGCATTTCCACCGACGTCTGCGTGGCCCTTTGCGAGCGGCTGCGCGGGATCGGGCTGGAGGGGGTCGAGGTCTTCGTGGAGCCCGTGAAGGAGCACCGGTTCGTCCTCGCCCTCCGCGGGCCCGGTCTGTCCGGCCGGCTCAGCGAGACCGACCCGCAGGCCAGCGGCCGGCCGCCCCTGGCGGTGGCCGCCACCGCGCCCGAGGGCGCGCGCACCGCCGCCCTCGTCAACCGCTTCGTGGAGGCGGCGCGGCCGCTCCTCGCCGACGCACGCCCCGCGAACATGATCCTCCTGCGCGGCTTCGACCAGCGGCCGGACATGCCGCGGTTCCCCGAGATCTTCGGCGTGAAGGCCGCCGCCATCGCCGCCTATCCCATGTACCGTGGCCTCGCGCGGCTCGTCGGCATGGAGGTGCTCAAGACCGGCTCCGGCTTCGCCGACGAGGTAGCGACCCTGCGCGAGCACTGGAGCGGCTACGACTTCTTCTTCCTCCACTACAAGGACACCGACAAGGCGGGGGAGGACGGCGACTTCGACGCCAAGGTCGCCGCGCTCGAGCGGTGGGACGCCCTCCTCCCGGAGATCCTCGCGCTCCGGCCCGACGTCCTCGTGGTCTCGGGGGATCACGCGACCCCTGCCATCCTCGCCGGGCATGGCTGGCAGCCCGTGCCCACGCTTCTCGCGAGCCCGTACTGCGGCAGCGACCCCGTCACGCGCTTTACCGAGCGCGATTGCGCGGCGGGGAGCCTCGGCCTGGCGCCGGCGCACCACCTGATGCCACTGGTCATGGCGAACGCGCTGCGCTTCACCAAGTACGGCGCGTAGCGAGCGGGCGGGGTTGCCGGTCCTCCGGACGCCCGGTATCATCGAAGCAACCGAATGGGCCTGCGGCTTCGCCTCTTCTTCGTCCTGATCGTCCCGCTGATCCTGCTGGTCGGGCTCTACGCGGTCGTGCGTATCCGCGAGGAGGAGGGCCAGCTCCTCGCTGCCGAGCAGCGCAACGCCTCGGTGACCGCGCGCGCCATCCAGATCGCGGTCGAGAACGCGCTCCGCGACCGCCAGCTCGCGGACATCCGGCGCCTCCTCTCCGAGCTCGTCAATCGCCAGGAGCAGATCGACCGGATCCGGATCTACGACAAGTCGCTCGCACCCACCCTCGAGTCCGAGCCCGGCGCGGTGGGAGGCCCGGTGGCCGCCGAGCGCCTGCAGCGCGTGATGAGCCAGGGGCGCTCCGAAGTGGTCGCGGAAGAGGCCGGCAACGCCGACAATTTCTCCTATGTCATGCCGCTGCGCGGACGGCGCGGCGAGATGATCGGCGCCCTCGAGGTGCTCTTCAGCTCGCCGGGCGCCCGGGAGAAGCGTGAGCGCGCAACACGCGACGCGGTGATCCGGCTGAGCCTGCTCGCCCTCGGCCTCGCCGGCCTCACCACCGTCGTGCTCTCCCGCCAGGTGCTTCGCCCGCTCTCTCGTCTCACCCGCTCGATCCGCGCGTTCGGCGAGGGGCAGCCGAGGCCGCCCCTGCCGGTGGACCGCGGCGACGAGGTCGGCGAGGTGGCGGAGGCCTTCAATCGCATGGCCGAGCAGCTGCAGGCGGCTCAGCAGCGCATCCTCCTCGAAAGCGACCGGGCGGTGGATCTCGAGCAGCAGCTCCGCCGGGCGGAGACGCTGGCCGTCGCCGGCAAGCTCACGTCCGGCATCGCGCACGAGGTAGGAACGCCGCTCAACATCATCTCCGGCCGCGCCGAGATCCTGCTGCGGAGCCTCCCGGTGGACCACCCCGGCCGGCCCGACCTGGAAGTGATCGTGGCGCAGACCGACCGCATCTCCGCCATCATCCGCTCGCTGCTCGACACCGTCCGCCAGCAGAAGCCCGAGATCCAGCCGGTGGCGATCCCCGTCCTGCTCGAGCGCGTGGTGCCGCTCATGGAGCACATGGCGCGCCGGCGGGGGGTGAGCATCGCCTCGGCGGCGGCCCCGCCCCTCCCCGATATCGCCGCGGATCCCAACCAGGTCCAGCAGGTCCTCATCAATCTCATCGTGAACGCGCTCGAGGCCACGCCGCGCGGCGGGCGGATCGGGATCGAGACCTGGGCCTGCCCCAACGACGGCCGGCCCGGCGTGGCGGTGGCGGTCAGCGATACCGGCTCCGGCATCCCCGCCGACGCCATCGGCCACGTATTTGAGCCCTTCTTCACCACCAAGCCGCAGGGCCAGGGCACCGGGCTCGGGCTGCCCATCTGTCGCGACATCCTCCGAGAGCACGGCGGGACCCTCGCCGTGCAGAGCCGCGAGGGCCACGGCACCACCTTCACCGCGTGGCTGCCCGTGCCCGAGGCGGCGGCATGAGCGCGCCCCGCGTCCTCATCGTCGACAACGATCCCGAGATGCTCGCCACGCTGCGGCGGCACCTGGAGGGCGAAGGGCTCGCGGTGGCGGCGGCCCCCGGCGGGCGCGAGGCGCTCGCCGCCATCGACGGCGCGCGCTACGACGTCATCCTCACCGACCTCATCATGGACGACGCCGGCGGGCTCCAGGTGCTCGCCGCCGCGCAAGCGCGCGCTCCCGCAACGCGCGTGCTCCTGATGACCGCCTTCGGCAGCTTGGAGACCGCCATCGAGGCCATGCGCCAGGGCGCCTACGACTACCTCACCAAGCCCTTTAAGCTCGCCGAGGTGACGCATGCGGTGCGCCGCGCCCTCGACGACCAGCGGCTGCGCGAGGAGAACGCGCGGCTGCGCGCGGAGGTGGAGCGACAGTTCGGCTTCGAGCGCGTGATCGGGAAGTCGCGCGCGATGCAAGCGGTGCTCGAGCAGGTCCGCGCGGTGGCCGACAGCGACGCCTCCGTCCTCCTCCTCGGCGAGAGCGGGACGGGCAAGGAACTGGTGGCCCGCGCCCTGCACTGGTCGAGCGGCCGGCGTGCCGAGCCGTTCGTGCCCGTCAATTGCGCGGCGGTGCCCGAGGGCCTCCTCGAGTCCGAGCTCTTCGGTCACGAGAAGGGCGCCTTCACCGGCGCGGACCGGAAGCGCGCGGGCCTCTTCGCGGCCGCCCACGGGGGCACCCTCTTCCTCGACGAGGTGGGCGATCTCGCCCTTGCCACCCAGGCCAAGCTTCTCCGCGCCATCCAGGACAAGGCGGTGCGGCCGGTGGGTGGCAGCGAGGACATCCAGCTCGACCTTCGCCTCGTCACCGCCACCAATCGCGACCTGGCCGCCCAGGTGCAGGACGGCCGCTTCCGCGAGGATCTCTACTATCGCCTCGCGGTCATCCCCCTCCGCCTGCCCGCTCTCCGCGAACGGCCCGAGGACACACCGCTCCTCGCCGAGCACTTCCTGCAGGACGCCGCCGGTCGCCTGGGAAAGCGCCTCGCCGGCTTCACCCCGGAAGCTCTCGCGTGGATGCGAGAGCACCGATGGCCCGGCAATGTCCGCGAGCTCGAGAACGTCGTCGAGCGCGCCGCGGTGCTCGCGGCGGGTCCCACCGTTTCCCTCGCGGATCTCCGGACGGAGTTCGCAGTGGCGCCCGCCGCCGCCAGCCTTCGCCCCACCCTCGAGGAGCTGGAGCGCGAGTACATCCGGCGCGTGCTCGACGAGGTCCACGGCGACAAGCAGGCGGCCGCCAAGATCCTCGGCGTTTCGGTACGCACGCTCCAGCGGAAGGAGAAGGAGCTCTAGCGCACCGCCTCGAGCGCACGCCGAAGGCCGCCGATCATCCGGTCGATCTCGGCGCGGGTGACGGTGAGGGCGGGCATGAAGCGGAGCAGATCCGGACGCGGCGCATTGAGCAGCAGCCCCTGGCCCTCCCATCCCGCGTGCTTCTCGAGGGCGTCCCGCGCGTAGGCCACCACCTCCCCGGCGATCTTCTCGCCGAGATCGAGGGCGCGGAGGAGCCCCCAGCCGCGCTCGTGCGAGAGCCCGAACGCGGCGGCGGTCTCCTCGAGCTGCGCGCCCAGATACCGCCCCCGCGCCGCCACGCCGTCCAGGAAGCCGGGCGCGAGAATGGTGTCCAGCACCGCGCAGCCCACCGCAGTCATCAGGGGATTGCCGTTGAAGGTGCCGCCCTGCTCGCCGTGCTCGAAGACGGAGACCGCCTCGGTCGCGCAGAGGGCGGCGAGCGGAACTCCTCCCCCCAGTCCCTTGCCGAGAGTCATGATGTCCGGCGCCTCCGCCGCGCTCCGCGCGAAGTGCTGATAGGCGAAGAGACGTCCGGTGCGGCCGATACCGGTCTGCACCTCATCGACGATCATCAGGCAGCGATGTCGCCGTGTGAGGGCGCGCAGCTCGCGGAGGAAATCCAGGGTGGCCGGCACCACCCCACTCTCGCCCTGGACGGGCTCGAGCATGACGGCGGCGGTGCCCTCCCCCATGACCGCCTCCACCGAGCCGAGGTCGTTCAGCGTCGCGCGGGGAAAGCCCGGCACTTGTGGCGCGAACATGATGTCCCAGCCCGCCTTCCCGCTCGCCGACATGGTGGCGAGGGTGCGCCCGTGAAAGGCCCCGTCGAACGTGATGATCTCGTAGGCGCCCCCCTTGAAGCGGCGGCCCCACTTGCGGGCGAGCTTGATGGCACCCTCGTTGGCCTCCGCCCCCGAGTTGGTGAAGAAGATCCGCTGGAAGTCCGAATGCGCGGCCAGAATGCGCGCCAGGCGCCGGGCCGGCTCGTTGTGGAAGGCCGGGCTCGGCGTGATGAGCGTCCGGGCCTGCGCGCCGAGGGCCTCCACCACCGCGGGCGGACAATGCCCCAGGCAATTGACGGCCCAGCCCTGCACGAAGTCGAGGTACCGCTTCCCCGTGTCGTCGGTGAGCCAGGATCCTTCGCCGGAGACGAATACCATCTCCGGGCGCGGGGTAATTTCCATGAGGTGCCCGGTTTCCATCACGCACCCTCCCGAAGGGCCCGCCGCGCGAGAGCCGCCGTGAGCCGCCGGGCGAGGGCCCGCGCCGCCGCCGCGCCGCCCGTGGCGATGAAGATCGTGTCGTCTCCCGCGATTGCTCCCATCGCCTCGGGCAGGGTCGCCTCGTCCAGGGCTCGGGCCAGGGGGGGCGCTGCCGCCGGCGGCGTCTTCACGACGACGAGGGTGCCCG
>JBKPDT010000036.1:0-19347 GCA_046728035.1 Candidatus Methylomirabilota bacterium
TTCCGGCGGCCGCCCCCGCCCTCAAGGCCCTCGAGACCGCCCTGCCCGGCCGGTTCCCGTTTCGGCGCGCGGACGCGTCGCTCTCGCCCTATCTGGCGATCGACGGCGGCTGGGACGCATTCTGGAAGGCCACGAGCCAGCGATTCAAGAAGACGTGCCGGAACATCCAGAACCGCCTCGAGCGGGCCGGGCACGTGACGGTCGAGGAGCACACCCAGGTGGATCCCGACGGGCCGCTCTTCGCCGAACTCGTCGAGCTCACGCGGCGTAGCTGGAAGGCCGAGCGCGGCGTCGCCATCGCGACCATGCCCAACATGGCCGGCTTCTTCGCCGAGCTGACCCGCCGTGCCTCCGCCCGCGGATGGCTGGCCGTCTGGACCCTCCGGCTCGACGATCGGCTGATCGCCATGGAATATCAGCTGCGGGCCGGCGGGCGGGTCAACGCGCTCCGCGCCGACTTCGACCTCGCGCATCGCGAGGTGTCGCCGGGCAGTGCGCTCAACCTCGCCATCGCGCGCGCCCTCTTCGAGCGCGGTGGTGTCCGTGAGTACGACATGGGTCCCGGCCTCAACGAGTACAAGCTCCGCTGGGCGAGCGGGACGCACGAGGCCGTGCACCTGATGATCTACCGCCCCGGCGCCTACGGGCGGCTGCTCCACGCCCTCGACACCGCGGTTCTGCCCGCCGCCCGCCGGCTCCGGGAGCGCTTCGCGTGAGCCTCCTCGGCGGGATCGTCCACCACGAGCACGCGCGGCCGGTCCCGCGCCCGCTGCTCGAGGCCATGGTGGGGCGGGTGTCGGGGGCCGGCGAGCCGCTCATCGTCGCCGCCGGGCCGGTTGGTCTCTTCACCGCGGCCGGGGCCAAGCCGCCCAAGCGCAGCGAGGCCACGATCGCCGCCGCGGATCTCGACCTCGTGAACCTGGCGGAGGTGCGCGCCCTGACGGGCTTGGCGGGCACCTGCGAGGTGCTGGCGCGCCTGTACGAGCTCGAGGGCGCGCAGGGCCTCCGGCGCCTGCGCGGGGCGTTCGCGGTCGCCCTGTGGGACGCGCGGCAGGCCGCCCTCTGGCTGGCCGTCGATCACTTCGGGATGCGACGGCTGTATTACGCGACCACCGCGCACGGCGTCGTGTTCGCGAGCCGGCCGAGCGCCCTGCTCGCAGTCCCCGGCATCGGTGCGGCCGTGGACCCCGGGATGGTTTACCAGTATCTGAACTTCGGCTTCGTGCCCGCGCCCGACTCGGCCTTCGCGGGGATTCGTCGGCTGCCGCCCGGCCACCTCCTCGTCATCCGCGACGGGAGGGCGACGGAATCCGCGTACTGGGACGTCGAGTACCCCGAGCGCCGCCTGGGCCCGCGCGAGGGAGCTGCGGTGACCCGGCAGATGGTCGAGGAGTCCGTGTCCGCCGCCCTCACCGGCGCGCCGGTGAAGGACACCGGCGCGTTCCTCTCGGGCGGCACCGACAGCAGCACGGTGCTCGGCTACATGGCTCGCCTCAGCGGAGAGCGCGTGAACGCCTTCTCCATCGGCTTCCGCGAGGAACGATACGACGAGCTGCACTACGCCGACCTCGCCGCCCGGCGCTTCGGGGCCGCCCACTACAAGCACATCATCGCGCCGGACGAGGCGCTCGCCGCCCTCCCCCGCCTCGTCGAGGCGTATGACGAGCCGTTCGGCAACAATTCGGCGATCGGCACCTACTTCTGCGCGCGGCTGGCGCGGGAGTGCGGAGTGATTCGCCTGCTCGCGGGCGACGGCGGCGACGAGATCTTCGGCGGGAACGAACGCTACGCGAGTGACCGGGTCTTCGCCCGGTACCAGCGCATCCCCGGCGTGCTGCGCCGCCGTGTGCTCGAACCCATCCTCGGGGCCCTGCCCGCCGGCGGGGGCACCCCCATCGGGAAGGCCCAGCGCTATGTTCGACGCGCCCGCATCCCGAATCCGCGACGGCTCTATTCCTACCGGTTCTTTTTCGCCGGCGAGGGGCAGGCCCTGCTGGCGCCCGAGCTCCTCCGCGCCTGCGACGTGGAGGCGCCGTGGCGCGTGGTCGAGCGGCACTTCGCCCAGGCGCGGGCTACCAGCGAGCTGAACCGGATCATGTACATGGACATGAAGCTCACCCTCGCGGACAACGACCTTCTCAAGGTCACGCGGACGGCCGACCTCGCCGGCGTGGAGGTGCGCTTCCCCTTCCTCGACCGCCTCCTCGTGGAGTTCACGGGAACGCTCCCCGCCGACTTCAAGGTGCGCGGGATGGAGAAACGCTACCTGTTCAAGCGGGCGTTCCGCGAGCTTCTCCCCGCCGAGATCCTCGCCAAGCGGAAGCACGGATTCGGCGTCCCCACCAGCGACTGGCTGCGTGATCACGCCGGCTTCCGGGACCTCGCCCGGGACACGCTGCTCTCGCCGTGGGCGCGGAGCCTGGGCTACTTCGCGCCGGGCGGCCTCGAGCGTCTCTTCGCGTTGCACACGGCCGACACCACCCCGTACCACGGGGACCAGTTGTGGACCATCCTCATGTTCCACCTCTGGTACCGGCAGCACGTCGAGGGCCGCGCGGCGTGAAGCGACCGTCCCGCCTCTCCCTCATTCGCCTCGCCGCCGCGGGCCTGCACGGCGCGGGCCTCACCGCGCCCCTGACCTGGGCGGCCGGGCGCGCCCGTCGGGAACCCGCCTTCCAGATCCTGACCTATCACCGGGTCAACGACGACACCGACCCTTTCTTCTCCGCGCTGCCCACAGGGGTGTTCGAGCAGCAGATGACGCACGTGGCCCGGACGTACCGCGTCCTGCCCCTGGCGGACCTGGTGGACCGGCTGCGTCGCGGGGGCCTGCCGCGGAATTCTCTCGCCATCACCTTCGATGACGGCTATCGGGACAACCTCACCCATGCCGCCCCCATCCTGTCCCGCCTGGGCCTGCCCGCGACGATATTCCTCGCCACGGGCTTCATTGGCACGGCGGAGGTGCCGTGGTTCGACCGGCTCGCCCAGGGCCTCAAGAAGACCCGCCTCGACGCCGTTCACGCGCCCTGGGGGGAGGATCTCGATCTCGGCGACGAGCCCGCTCGCCTCCGCGCGATGGCGCGGACGCTCGAGCGCTTCAAGCGGTTACCGGACGAGGAGCGCCGCCGAGACCTCGAGGCCGTCCTCGTCGCTCTCGCCGTCACCGACCAGCGCTGCTTCAAGAACCTCATGCTGTCCTGGGACGACGTGCACGCGCTTCACGGCCTCGGCTGGGCCATCGGCGCCCATACCGTGAACCACCCGATCCTCTCCCGCGTGACCCCACAGCGCGCCTGGACCGAGATCCTCGGGTCCCGGACGATGATCGAGTCGGCGTGCGGCACGCCGCCCCGCACCTTCGCGTATCCCAATGGCGGGCCGGATGACTACACGGAGACGGTCAAGCAGCTGGTGCGGGAGGCGGGCTTCAGCTGCGCCGCTACCACCCGCTTCGGCCTCAATACGACCACCACCAATCCCTGGGAGCTGCGCCGCGGCGGGCCGTGGGAGCACCACCTACCCACGTTCGCCCTCAAGCTGGCGTGGTATCGCCTAGCGCGATCCTGAGGGACACGGAGACCCCATGTGCGGAATCGTCGGCTACATCGGAGAGCGGAATGCCACTGAGATCATCCTCGACGGGCTGAAGCGGCTCGAGTATCGCGGGTACGATTCTGCCGGGCTCGCCGTCCTCGACGGCGCGCGGCTCACCATCCGGCGGAGCCCAGGGAAGATCGGCAAGCTCGAGTCCCTTCTCGAACGGGAGCCTGCGGCGGGCGCGGCCGGGCTGGGTCACACTCGGTGGGCGACTCACGGCCGCCCCTCTGAGGCCAACTCGCATCCCCACGTCGACTGCTCCGGATCGCTCGTGGTGGTCCACAACGGGATCATCGAGAACTACGCCGCGATCAAGGAGCGTCTCGTCGCCGAGGGCCATCACTTCCGCTCTGAGACCGACACCGAGGTCATCGCGCACCTTCTCGAGGATCACGTGCGGGCGGGTCTGCGCCTTCCCGAGGCCTGCCGGGCCGCGCTCGGCGAGCTCCGCGGGGCGTACGCCATCGCCGTCCTTTCCTCCGAGGCGCCCGACGAGCTGGTCGCGGCCAAGCTCGGCGCCGGCAGCGTCGTGGTGGGCCTCGGCCGCGGTGAGACCTTTCTCGCCTCCGACATTCCCGCCATCCTCCCGTACACGCGCGACGTCGTGATCCTCGAGGACGGCGAAGTCGCTCGCATCACCCGCGCGGGCGCCGAGCTCGCGACCCTCGACGGGCGCCGGGTGGAGCGTCCCCCTTCCCGCATCGAGTGGGACCCGACCATGGCGCAGAAGGGCGGTTACCGCCACTTCATGCTGAAGGAGATCCACGAGCAGCCGCGTGCGGTGGCCGACACGCTTCGCGGCCGCCTCTTCGAGGAGGGCGGCATGGTGTCGCTTCCCGAGGGCCGTCTCGACGCGGCCCTCGCCAACCGCCTGGACCGAGTCGTGCTGATCGCCTGCGGAACCTCCTATCATGCGGCCCTCGTCTGCCGGTTCATGATCGAGCGGCTCGCTGGCCTGCCCGCGGAGGTCGACATTGCCTCCGAGTTCCGGTACCGCGACCTCGTGCTGGACCACCGCACCCTCGTCATCGCCATCTCGCAGTCCGGAGAGACCGCCGACACGCTCGGCGCGGTGAAGGCGGCGCGCGCTCGCCAGGCGCCCGTCCTCGCCATCACCAACGTGGTGGGCTCGGCCATCGCCCGCGAGGCGGCCGGGGTGGTGTACACGCACGCAGGCCCCGAGATCGGGGTGGCCTCCACCAAGACCTTCACCGCCACCCTCGCCGCCGGTTACCTGGTGGGACTCGCCCTCGGCGAGGGGCGGGGCTTCCTCTCCGACGCCGATGCCCGCAAGCGGGCCGAGGAGATCCTCGAGGCGCCCCGCCTCATCCAGGAGGCGCTGCCGGTGGACTCCCAGGTCGCCGCGTTGGCCCGGGACCTCGCCCGCTATCCGAACTTCCTCTACCTCGGGCGCGGCCCCCACTACCCGCTCGCCCTCGAGGGCGCGCTCAAGCTCAAGGAGATCTCCTACATTCACGCCGAGGGATACGCCGCGGGAGAGATGAAGCACGGGCCCATCGCGCTCATCGACGAATCGATGCCGGTGGTGGCCCTGGTGCCCCGCGACGGCTCCTACGAGCGGATGATGGGCAACCTGCAGGAGGTCCGCGCGCGCGACGGCCGGGTCATCGCGGTCTGTCACCCCGGCGACCACGAGGTGGGTCGGATCGCCTCCGACGTCCTTACCGTGCCCGCCGCGCCCGACCTCATCGCGCCGCTGGTGAGCGCGGTCCCCCTTCAGCTCCTCGCCTATCACATCGCGGCGGTGCGGGGGCTCGACGTCGACCAGCCCCGCAACCTCGCCAAGAGCGTGACGGTGGAGTGATGCCGGAGCCGACGAGGAGCGCGTCCGCCCGATGAGCCTTCGCCACCGCATGGTCACGTCCGCCGCCTGGTACGCGGGGACGCGCGCGTGGATGGGGCTCGTCTCCTGGGGAGTGGGCATCCTCCTCGCGCGGCTGCTCATGCCGCAGGACTACGGTCTCTTCGCGATGGCCCTGTCCGTCATCGTGGTCCTCGAGCTCCTCCAGAACCTGGGCCTGGGGGTGGCGATCATCCAGCGCCAGGACCTCACCCCGCGGCACCTCAACGCGGTCTTCTGGATCATGCTCGGCCTGAGCGTCGTCATCGCCCTCGTGGCCTCCGGGGCCGCCGGGGTGGCCGCGCGCCTCTACGACGAGCCGCGGCTGATCTGGGTGGTCCGGCTGCTCGCGCTCTCCTTCGTGCTCGACGCCGTCGGTCTGGTCCCCTACAACCTCCTCACGAAGGAGATCGAGTTCCGCGGCCGCTCGCTGGCGGAGGCCGTCGCCGTGGTTATTTCGGCCTTGACCGCTCTCGCCCTCGCCTACCAGGGGTTCGCGTTCTGGGCGCTGGTGGTCGCGCACCTCGTGCGATCGCTCGTCCGCAACGTCGGGATGCTGGTGGCGTCGGGGTGGCGGCCAGGGTTCGACGTGGCCCTCGCGGGGATGGGGAGCGTGGTCGGATTCGGCCTTCGGGTCGCGGGCGCGCAGGTCATCTACACCCTGTCGGGCACCGCCCAGACGGCGATTCTCGGCCGCTTCCTCGGCGCGGTGGACCTTGGGTACTACTCGATGGCCTCCTCGCTCGGCAAGCGCAACCCGCTGCACAAGGTGTCCACCTCCGTCATCAGCCAGCTCTCCTTGCCGGTGTTTTCCAAGATCCAGAAGGACGACGTCCAGCTCCGTCGCCACTTTCTCAAAGTGAGCAAGTACCTGGCGGCCCTCGCGCTGCCGCTCCAGCTCGGGATGGCCCTGGTCGCGCTCGATCTCGTCCTGCTGCTGCTCACGGACAAGTGGCTCCCCATCGTCACCTTCGTACAGGTCTTCGCGGTCGGTGGCATACTCGACATCATGCCGCTGCCGTCGACCCCGCTCCTCACCGCCCGCGGCAAGTCGAAAATGGTGGTGCGGGTCGCCACCGTGAGCGCGATCACGATGACGGCGGTGTACCTGGTGGGCGTTCGGTGGGGCCTCGTCGGCGTCGCCACCGGGTGGCTTGTGGGATTCACGGTGGTCCGATCGTTCCTGCTCTACCTGAGCCTTCGCGAGCTCGGCCTCACGGTCGGCCGCTATCTCGAGACCTTGTACTCCCCCATACTCGCCTCGCTCGCGATGGTGGCGGCGGTGCTCTCGGTGCGACGCTTCATCCCGGGCGGCGCCGGCAGCGTCGAGCATCTGCTGCTCACCGTCGCGGTGGGCGCGGTGACCTATGGCGTCGCGCTCCTTCTCCTCGACCGGGGTTTCTGGATCGAGCTTCGCGGCATCGCGCTGGAGCTCATGCCCCGGCGCGCGCCCCGGAAGGCGGACGCATGAGGGTACTCGCCGGACTCGACCGCCTCTTCCCTTGGATTACGATGCGCAGCGCGTGGCTCGGGCGGCGCTATTCGCACCGGCTGGCCCGCGGCATCCAAAGCACCGCGGCGGCGGCGCACGAGGCGGTGTGGCGCGTGGCGATGCGTGCCGGCCTGTTGGCGCCCCCAGCCGCGCTGGTCCGCGCCGCCCTTACCGCGACGGTCAAGGACGCCCCGCGGTACCCCGCGCCCGTCTCCAGCGGGGTCACGCCGCTGGCGGCGGCCCTCGTCGGGGGGCAGTACCTGTTCGAGAGCGGAGCCTCCGTCCCCGTCGAGCGCCTATCCTGGCTCCGTCGGCCCGTAGTTCTCCCCGCCACACCACGCGCGGGGCTGCGCTTCCACTCGCTCGACGGGGTCCGGCAGCTGGTGGAGGCCCACGGGCTCGGCGCGGGCCCCGAGTACCTGGACGCTGCTCGGCGCGTGACCCGGCGGTGGATCGCGGAGTGTCTTTTTGCGGAGCGCGGACATTCTGTCTGGTCGGACCACACGACGGCCCTCCGCGCCCTCGTGCTCGCCCAGCTCTGGCTCGCGTGCCGGCCCGAGGAGACCGCCGACTCGTCCTTCGCGCGGGACCTCCTGACCGCGCTCATTCGCCATGCCACACGGCTGGCGCACCCGGCGTTCTATCGGGACGAGCACAATCACGGCGTCACTCAGGCCTACGCGCTCCTCGCGCTCGGCGTCCTCCTCTCGCCGCACGTCGACGCCGCGCGGTGGGTGCGCCTCGGTCGCGAGCGGCTGGAGGCTCAGGTCGCGAAAAACGTGTCCCCCGACGGCGTGCACCGCGAGCACTCGCCCGCGTACCAGCAGTACGTGCTGCTCCAGCTCCTCTGCGCCCTCCGCTTTGCCCGCGCCCATGGCGAGGCTCTGTCGCCAGCCTTCGAGCGGCGACTGGTCGCCATGGTCGAGGCGGCCACCCATATGCTGAAACCGGACGGCACCCTTGCGGCGCTCGGCGACGGATCCGCGGGCTTACCCGTCCTGGTTCGCCCGGAAGACCTCCTTGGCTTCCCGCATGTGCCGGTGGCCGCGTATACCCACGCGGTGACCCGCGGGGCGGCGGGGCGGCCGCCGGCCGCCCGCGACGCGGTCTTCCTCGGAGGCGGCTGCGCCTTTCTGCGGAGCGGCTGGGGCGCGACGGGGCGGCCTTCCGGCTCGGAGAGCTTCGTCTCGGTCCGGCTCGAGACCTTTCCCACGTCGCACGTCCACCGCGACCTGCTCTCCTTCGAGTTGCAGGCGTTCGGGACGGACCTCGTGGTGGACGCGGGCGGTCCGGGCCTCTATCCCCTTCGCGCCTGGCTCAAGGCTACCGCCGCGCACAACACGGTGGTCGTGGATGGACAGGACCAGGGTATCGGACGCGCCGATCTCCGCGCGTCGCGATTCGAGCCGGGCTGGGCCCTTCTCGACGCCGAACACCGCGCTTATGCGGGTGTCTGCCACCGGCGGATCTTGGTATTCCGGCGGTCGGGAGAGCTCCTCGTGATCGACCGCCTCGAGTCGGACAGGCGCCGGCGCTACTCGCTCCTCTTCCACCTGGCCGCCGACCTCACCCCGCTCCGAGACGGCCTCGGCGCCCGGACCCGGAGCGCGACCGGTGTCACCTTACAGGTCCTGCCACTCGTCACCGCGGATCTGTCCCTTGAGATTCACCGCGGGGTCGTGCATCCTCCGCAGGGCTGGCTCCAGATGGGCCCGGACCGGACCGCGCCCAGCTCGACCCTGGAGTATCGCCGCGAGGGCGGGGGCCTCACCTTCGCGACCCTCCTCCTTCCCGGCCGCCCCGGCGCCGAGCCGGCGGCCACCGCCACCGTCGCCGGGCGCCTGCTCGAAGGGGATGCCCGAATCAGCGTCGCGAGCCCCGAGGGCTCGTGGGTGCTCGGTCTGGACGCCGCGGGCAGCGTCACCCAGCACGACCTGACCGAGGATGCGCGGCCATGATCTCGGTGATCACGGCGACCCGCAACCGTCATCACGAGCTTCGACGCCTGCTCGAGAGCTTGCGGGCGGTCGTCCCGCCGTCGTGCGAGTGGGAGGTCGTTGTCGTCGACAACAACTCCGCCGACGCCACCGCCGCCGTGCTCCGCGAGATGGAGCGGGACGGCGTCCTACCGTTGCGTGGGCTCTTCGAGGCGCGACTCGGCAAGACCCTGGCCTGCAATCGCGCCATCCGCGCCTCGCGGGGTGAGCTGTTGTTGTTCACCGACGACGACACCATTGTCGACCGCGAGTGGTTCGTGAGCATGGAGCGCGCGGCGTCCCGTTGGCCGGAGGTCGCGTACTTCGGCGGGCGCGTGATCGCAGTCGAGCGCGGGCCGCGGCCTCCCTGGTTCACCGGCGAGCGGCCGCTGCGCTCCTGCACCGGCGGGATGCTGGCCTTCGACCTCGGCGATCAGCCCTTCGAGCTCCGTCCGGGCGTGGCGCCCGCGCCCGTCGGGGCCAACCTGACCTGCCGGCGGGGGGCCTTCGCGCGTCATGGGCTCTTTCGCGAGGATCTTGGGCCGGGCCCTCTGAAGTACCAGGGCGACGACACCGAGTTCTTCTATCGCTTCCGGCGCGCCGCCGAACGGGTCATGTACGTTCCCGACGCCGTGGTCCACCATCCCGTCGACCCGAGCCGCCTGCATCGGAGTTACGCGATCCGCTGGTCCTATCACATCGGGCGCACCTCGGCCCGGCTGCGCGTTCGCCCCCCCGGGGTGCGCATGGCGGGCCGCGTCCCCATCTATCTCATCCGCATGCTCGCGAGCGACGTCCTCGCGCTCGCGCGCGCGGGCGCCTCAGGGAGCCCGCCGGAGCGCCAACGGCGACTCCAGGAGGCGGCCGCTCGCCTGGGGGCGATTCGCGAGATGATCAGACTCCCCCTGGACTTCGACCCCACGCGCCACGTCCCTGCCCTCGACGCGCCCGCTCCCGCGATCGACGGGGGCCGCGCCCAAGGATGAATCCCCCCATGGACGTGACCATCATCGTCCCCACCCACAATCGCTCCGATCTGCTGGCCCGGCTCCTCCGTAGCCTGGAGATAGCGAAACCCGCCGACATGGAGTGGGAGCTCCTGGTCGTCGACAACAACTCCGCCCCGCGCTTCATCCCGGAGATCGAGGCGCAGGTCGCCGGGTCCACGTTGTCGGTGCGGTTGCTCCGGGAGCCGCGGCCGGGAAAGTCGCGGGCGCTGAATACCGCGATCCGCGCGGCGCGGGGCGAGTTCGTGGCCTTCCTCGACGACGACGTGACGGTCCATGCCGGGTATCTCGTCGGCCTGCAGGCGGCGATTCGCCGGGGCACTCACAACGTCTTCGGGGGCCGCGTGCTGCCCGGCTGGCCCTGCGAGCCGCCCGACTGGATCACCGGCGGTAAGCGGCTCACGATTTCGCGCGGGCCCATCGTCGCGCACGACTACGGGGACGCGGCGCGCGAGTACGACGAGTCCATGCGGAGGCCGATCGGCTGCAACTTCTTCTGCCGGCGCTCGCTCTTCGAGCGTCTCGGCTACTTCGACGAGCGGCTCGGCCCCGGGGCGGGCCCGGGCCTCATGGGCGGCGAGGAGAGCGTGCTCCTCAAGGGCTTCCAGGTCGGCGGAGAGCGCATCCTCTACGTACCGGAGGTCACGATCGAGCATCCCGTCGACCCCACCCGGATGACGCGATCGTACTTCCGCTACCGCCTCTTCACGTCGGGGCGCTCGGGCCCGTACATCGCCAGGCGGTCGTTTCCCAGCTTCTTTGGCGTTCCCCGCTTTCTCTTCCGTCGCCTCGCCGGGGCCGTCGCCCGGACGGTGTGGGCCCGGTTGCGCAGGGATCGGCGGAGCGCCTTCGACCACGAACTGGAGGTCTGCCGGTTCTCGGGCGCGATCTACGAGTTCTACCGCGTGCATCGGGCGCGAGGCCGGGAGGAAGGCCGATGACCGGCGACTCCGGGCTCGTGCGGAGCCACCCGTCGTTGTCCGCGGATGCCCCGCACGGCGGCGTCACGATCTCGCTCCGCGCCCATCCGGGCGCGGCTCCCGATGGATGGGACGATACCGTCCGCGCGCTGGGCGGCTCGATCTTCCACAGCACGCTCTGGGCCTCCTACCGGCGGCGGGCGGGAATGACCGAGCCCCTCTTCCTGCTGGGCCGGGATCGTGATGGGGCCCCCGTCGCGGTCGGCCTGGCGCTGGAGTCGTCCTCGTCGCGCGCCATCGCCGCGCGACTCTTCCGGGATCTCCGGCTGACCGCCCACCCGGTCGTGCGTGACGCCGACCCCGACCTCGCCGCCGCGTTCATGGGCGCGGTCGAGCGCCTTGCCCGTAGGCGGGGCTGCACGCGGTTGGACCTGGATTCATTCATGAGCGGAACGAGCCCCCTTCGCCCGGCGGAGCACGGGTTCGTCGAGACGGAGCGTGTGGAGTTCTCGCTCGATCTCGCGCGTGACGCCGAGGCCCTCTGGCAGGGCATCCGAAAGGACCAGCGGGAGAAGATCCGCCGGCTCAAGCGGGAAGGCATCGTCATCGCCGAGGGTACCTCGCTCGAGGATCTGCGTGCGCTGGGCGCGGCGCGCGAGGCGACGCAGGCGCGTCGGGACGAGCGCGGCCAGGGGTACGACCTGCCCTCCGACGGCGATCTCTACGAAAGCCTGTACCGCCATCTCATGAGCCAGGGCGCGGCGCGGCTCTTCCTCGCCCGGCAGGCCGACACCGTGCTCGCCGCCATCCTCTTCTCCACCTTCAACGGACGGGCGTACTCGGTCTTCAGCGGCAGCACCGAAAGCGGGTACCGCCTCGGAACGCAGAGTGGGCTCTTCTGGGCGGCCGTTGAAACGTTCAAGGCCGAAGGTTTTCGGGAGCTCAACCGCGGGGGCGTGCCGGCCAGCGCGGCCGGCGAGGGCGATCCTCTCCACGGCATCTACACCTTCAAGCTCCGCCTCGGCACCACACCACAAGGGTGCCGATCCGGCGTCAAGGTGCTCGACCCCCTCCGACATGGCCTCCGGCGGTTCCGCGACCAGCTTCGCCGCGCCGCGGGAGGGCGGTAGGTGACCGCGACCACCGCGGCGACCTCGACCTCGCGCGCCGGTCGCCGCGCGCGTGGGGCCTGGGGGACGATTCGCGCCCACTGGTACCGTGTGCCGTACTGCGTCCCGCAGTGGAGCGCGTGGACGCTGGCGGCCATCGTCGGCTGTGTCGCCACCGGCCGGGTCGCTCATGGGCCCGCGCCGGCCCGCTTGGCCCGTCGACTCGCCGCTCAGCTGGCTGTCCACGGCGCGCTCCCCTGCGGAGATGGGCGGAGCGCGATCGAGCTGGCCCTTCGTGCCCTCGACGTGGAGTCGGGCGACGACGTGATCGTGCCCGCCTTCTGCTGCACGAGTATCGTGCCGCCGATCCTGGCCGTGGGCGCGCGGCCGGTCCTGGCCGACGTGGGTCCCGAGCTCAACTTGACGCCGGAGACGGTGGAATCGGCACTCACGCCCCGTACGCGGGTGGTGATCGTGCCCCATCTCTTCGGCAACCCCGCCGACATCGAGGCCATCGCCGCCCTCTGTGCCGCGCGCGGGCTCAGGGTCATCGACGACGCGGCGCAGGCCATGGGGGCCACCGTGCGGGGCCGCGCCGTCGGCACGTTCGGCGACGCCGGTCTCGTGAGCTTCGGCAGAGGGAAGATCTGCTTCGGCACCGGCGGCGGCGCACTCGTTTCGAGCCGCCCGGAGCTCATCGCGCGTGCCGCCCGCTTGGAGCTGGCGCCGGCTCGCCCCCGCGACACGGTCACCCACGCCCTCTCGGTGCTCCTCTGGCGCCGCTGGCGGCGGTGGCTCCTCCCCGCGCAGGCCGCCCTGGAGCGGCGCCGCCGCCCGCGGCGACCGCTCGCGCCGTACGCACGCCGGGCCATGGCGAACCTCGATGCCGCGGTAGCGGGCACGCTGCTCGACCGGCTGCCGGGGGATATCAGGGCCCGTCGGGAGCGTGTGGCCGCCTATGGTCGGGCCCTCGCGGGCGAGCCGGCGCTCGCGCTCGTGCCCCACCAGCCCGGCTCCGCGTGCCTCACCCAGGTCATCATGGTCGATCCGTCGAAAACCGGCGGAGCGGCCGCCGCGCGCGTCGTCGGCGCCCTCCGTGAGCGGGGTTACGAGGTGGATACCAGCTACACGCCGCTCCACCTGCGCGCGGAGAGCGGCGCGCGGGCCCACGGTCCGCTGGCCCGGACCGACGCGGTGTGGCAGTCCCTCGTCGAGCTCCCCTGCGAGCCCTCGGTCCCCATGGCCGAGATTGACCGGATCGCCGCAACGGTGCGGGCGGCGCTGGGGCGAGACTGACGCGCCGATGGGACGGACGGCTTCTCTCCGGATGTTCTACCGACAGCACGGCCTGTCCGGTATCGCGACGCGGCTGCTGCACGCGGTGGGAGAGCGGACGGAGTTCGTCGTGCTCCAGCGCGATCTCACCGTCCCCGTGGACGCGCCCCATTGCTCGGTAGCATTCGCGATGCGGCGGATCGACGACGCCACCCTCGAGTCGTTCGCGGCCATGCCCGCGCCGTTCCCCCGCCACTTACAGTACCGCCGCCGGTACGGGCAGCGGAACTGCTATGGGGCCTACGTCGAGCATCGGATCGTGGGACTCATGTGGCCCGTGTTCCAGGCCGACAACCGGCTCGTTGTGTCGCGCTGGCGCGACCTCTGGCCCGACGAGGCGCGGCTGAGCAGCATCTGGATCGACCCGGCGCTCCGCGGCACCGGCCTCATGGCGGCATGCCTGGAGCGCTTCGCGCTGTACGCGGGACGGCACGGCTTTCGGTACCTGTACGCGTTCACCTGGGAGCACAACGAGGCGTCGAAGAGACTCCACCTCCGACGCGGCTTCAGGCTCGTGGGCAAGGCCTGGCGGTACAACCTCGCGTGGCAGCGCGAGGGCCGGGGGGTCTACGTGCGGCAGGCGATTCTGCGCGCTCCCCTGCCCGCCCAGCATCCAGGCGGGGATCTCGCCCTGCCGCCGGTGATCACCGCATGAGCCCGGTCGGGCAGCTCGTCCGCGACGCCTTGCGCCTGAAGCACCCCGTCGATCGACCGGAGCGCCACCTCGAGGCCGCGATGCTCTGGCTGTGCCGCGCCCAGGACGCGACCGGCACCGGCGGGGTCTCCCGCAGCTACTCGCTACGGTTCCGTCGCGCGCATGGGCGCCGGGGCTGGCTCGCTGCCTATCCCGAGACGACCGGCTACATCATCCCGACCTTCCTGGCCTATGCGGCATGGGCGCGGCGCGCCGAGTACCGGGAGCGGGCCCTGCGCATGGCCGAGTGGGAGATCGACGTGCAGATGGAGTCGGGCGCCGTCCAGGGCGGCGTGATCGGGCATGCTCCGACGCCGGCCATCTTCAATACCGGGCAGGTGCTCTTCGGCTGGGCCGCCGCACATCGCGAGACCGGGGACCCGCGATTCCAGAAGGCGGCAAGCCGCGCCGCCGACTTCCTCGTCGAGGCTCAGGATCCTGACGGCGCCTGGCGCCGCCACGGCTCTCGCTTCGCGCGGGCTGGGGTCAACGTCTACGACGCGAGGACGGCGTGGGGGCTGCTCGATGCCTCCCGCATCACGGGTGACCCGAGGCATCGCGAGGGCGCGCTCCGGAACCTGCGCTTCGTCCTGACCCGGCAGCGCGCCAACGGGTGGTTCGAGGAGTGCTGCCTCGATGACAATCGGCGGCCGCTGCTCCACACCATCGCCTACACCATGGAAGGGCTGCTCGAGGCCGGCGCCCTCGCGGGCGAGACGAGCCTCATCGACGCAGCCCGCCGCGCCGCCGACGCGCTGGTCGCGTGCCAGAGGCCCGACGGCAGCCTGGGCGGCCGATTCGACGCCGAGTGGCGACCGGCTGCACGCTGGAGCTGCCTCACGGGGGACGCGCAGACCTCGATCGTATGGCTTCGCCTCGGCGAGCTCACGGGCGAGCGCCGATACGCGGAGGCCGCGCGGCGGATGAACCGGTACCTCATGAGCAGCCAGGATCTACAGGCTGCCGATCCCGGGGTCCGGGGCGGGATCAAGGGATCCGATCCGATCTACGCGGAGTACGGCTCCCATGAGTACCTGAACTGGGCGGCGAAGTTCTTCGCCGACGCTCTCATGCTCGAGGCGCGAGTCGCGGCCGGAGGCGCCCAGACGTGAAGCCGATCCTGATAATCGCCTATCACTACCCGCCCGAGGGCAGCAGCAGCGGCGTCCTGCGGACGCTCAAGTTCAGCAAGTACCTGCCCCGTCACGACTGGGCGCCGCATGTGCTCACCCTCCGCGAGCAGGCCTATCGAGTCCGCGACGAGGGGCTGCGCGCGGACATCCCGCCCGAGGCGCAGGTGCACCGCACCCGCGGGTTCGACAGTACGCGGGCGCTGTCCGTTCGCGGCCACCACCTGGCCATGTTCAGCGTCCCCGACCGCTTCATCGGCTGGCTGCCGTTCGGGATCGCCCGTGGGCTCAGCGTGATTCGCCGTTTCGGGGTTCGCGCGCTCTTCTCGACGAGCCCGGTGCCCACCGCCCACCTCATCGCGGGGGCATTGAAGCGGCTCACCGGTCTTCCGTGGATCGCGGACTTTCGCGACCCGTGGATCGAGGACGGACAGTACCCGGCGCCCGGCTCGCTCCGTCACGCCGTGGAGTCCCGGCTCGAGCATGCCGTGGTGCGCAGCGCCGATCGTGTGATCACCACGACGCCGTATCTCCGCGGCGACTTCCTCGCGCGGTACCCCGATCTCTCCCCGGACAAGGCTCGGGTGATCTTCAACGGGTACGACGAGAGCGATTTCGTCCACTTGCCCACGCCGTCGAAGGAGCCGCGGTTCGAGCTCCTGCATGCGGGGCTGCTCGCCCCCGACTACCGGAATCCCGCCCCCGTTCTCGAGGCGGTGGCGCGGCTCATCGCCTCAGGTGCCATGGCCCGGGAGCGGACGCGGCTCGTGTTTCTGGGCACCGCCGAGTTCTTCCGGTCGGGTCCGGGCCACCGCATGGTACGGGAGCTGGGTCTGGAGAGCGTCCTCGAGTTCAGCCGGCGGATTCCCAACCGCGACGCCCTCGTCCGGCTGCGCCGCGCGAGCTGCCTACTTATCCTGCAAGCGTCCAACGACACGCGCTCGCTGATCCCGGCCAAGGCCTTCGAATACCTCCGGGTCGAACGCCCCATCCTGGCCCTCACGCCCGAAGGCGCGACGTCGGACCTTCTCAAGGAGATGGACGGGTGCTCCGTGGTGGATCCTTCGGATGGCCAGGGGCTACAAGATGCGCTAGCGTCTCTGTATCGGGCATGGGAGGAGGCGCCGGGCCCGAGACTGTTCACTAGGAATATCAGGAAGTTCGAGAGATCATCACTTACTGAAGAGCTGGCACAGACTCTGCAGGAAATTCTCGAGAGACCAGTCCATGGCTAGCCGCATACCCACGCCCGAGAATCTCGACCCCCTCATGAGCCGTGCCCTGGGGGAGGTCGACCGCCTAGCTTCGCAGTCTCTTTCGCCGGCCACCCCCGCTCGGGCGCGTCTCGTCTCCATGTCGCGGCGCAACCACTCCTTGATCGGGGTGATCGAGCTGCTCGGCCCCAAGGGACGCCGACGCTACTTCCTCAAGACGCTGCGCACCAATCCGGCAAACCTCGCGCTCAAGCGCCAGCAGCTCGAGCGCGAGTTCTCCATCCTCCAGGAGCTCGAGCTCCGCTTCGAGCCCTATCCGGGCCTGGGGGTGATCCGACCGGTGCGCGGCTGGCCGGAGCATGCGTCCATGCTCACCGAGGAGTTCCGTGGGGAGACGCTCGAGCGCTTTCTCTCGCGCGCCCGGCGCTTCCCTACCCGCCGGGCCACGGAGCGATCCACCGCGCTCTGCCATGGAGTCGGCCGCTGGCTCGCGCTGTTCCAGGGCTTCACGAAGCCCGCCGATTCGACCCTCTTCGACCCGGTGGACCTGGTGCGCTACTGCGAGCGCCGCCTGCGGATCCTCGCGGAAGCCGAATCCCGACACCCCGTCTACCGGGCGCCAGCGGATCTGCTCCAGCGGGCGGAGCGTCTCGCCGCCGCGGTCGAGCCGGCGGAGCGCCTGCAAGTCGGCCGGCAGAACGACTTCCGGCCGGACAATATCCTCACCGACGGCGAGCGCATCGCCGTGCATGACTTCACCGGCTTCACGTATGGGCCCGCGCTCTACGACTTCATGAAGTTCCAGATGAAGCTCGAGGACCTCGCGGGAGGATTCATGCTCCGACCGCGGGCGGTTCAGGCCTGGCAGTCGGCATTCGTCGAGGGATACGGCACGGCCGTCGATCAACGCTCTCCCCTCGCGCGCCTCCTACGGATCGCGAATATCCTCGACAAGATGAGCGAGCTCGCCCTCGGCGACGTGACGTCACGGTCGGTTTCGCGCCGACGGAAGGTCGGCCAGTATCGAATGCGATTCGCCGAGCTCGAAGCCGCCCTGAAGGGACTGGACGCACCATGAGCATGCGCTGGCCGGCGCTGGCCGTCTGTCTCCTCTCGATGTCCGTGGTTGCCGCGCCCCCACTGGCTGGCTCCGCGGAAGCCCAGAAGCCGGGCTCGGAGGGCGCCACTGCGCCGGCGGTGCCGGCGAAGCCCGGCCTGATGTCCCGGCTGAGCCCCTCCACCATCACCCGCGAGTTGGAGCTTGGCGTCGAGAAGCTCCGAAAGGCGCTGGACTCCCAGACCAATGGGCCAGCGCTTTCGTCGGCCGATACCGCGAAGGGCATCTACGCCGGGTACGTCCACGTTCGGGCCGCCCACGCGCTCCTGACGCGGCGCATGACGCGGCTGTCCGAGAAGACGCAGTCCCCGGATCCTCTTCTCCAGGCGGCGTTCGACACCATCAAGGGGGCGCGCTACAAGGTGCTGCACGCGCGAGAGGCGGCGGCGAGGGCGAACACCGCCCGCAGCGTCGAGCTTCTCAGCGCGGCGATCCCCGAGCTCGAGCGCGCGATCGCCTTGATCTACTAGCCCCGACCATGCGCGATATCGTCCTGACCCTCGTGATCCTCGGCATCCTGCCCGTCGCCGTCGTGCGGCCGTGGATCGGCATCCTGGCCTGGGTGTGGTTCGGGCTCATGAATCCCCACACGCTGACGTGGGGCTTCGCCCGCGAGATCCCCTGGGCTCAGCTCATCGCGATCTTCACGCTGCTCGGCGTGCTGTTCAGCCGCGAGCGTCAGTCGATCCCGCGTACCATCCAGGTGTCCCTCCTCGTCACCCTCTGGCTCGTCTTCGTCACATCGACGATGTTCGCCATCATGCCGGACCGCGCCTGGGAGCAACTCGAGAAGGTCTCGAAGATCCTCCTGTTCGTGTTCCTCAGCCTGATGTTCTTCCAGGACAAGCGTCGGCTCCGGTACCTCCTCCTCGTGGTGGCGTTCTCCATCGGGTTCTATGGCGTCAAGGGCGGGATCTTCGCGCTCGGCACGGGGGGCATCTTCAAGGTCTACGGCCCGGGGAGCGGCTTCTTTTCCAGCAACAACTCGATCGGCCTGGCTCTGAACACCATCCTGCCGATCCTCTTCTATTTCGCCCGCGAGGAGACGAACCGTCGGCTGCGGCTGACCCTCAAGGTCACCTTCTGGCTCTGCGCGGTCGCCGTCGTCTTCACATACTCGCGCGGCGCGTTCCTCGGCCTCATCATCGTGATGGCCATCCTCTACCTCCGGGGGCGGCGCGCGGTTGCCGCGATCGCGGCGGCCGCCCTTCTCTATGTGGTGGCGGTGCCCTATCTGCCCGAGCGCTTGACCTCCCGGATGGCCAGCATCGAGACGCACGAGGACGCCTCGGCCCGGCACCGCCTCATCGCCTGGGAGGTCGCCTGGAACGTGGCGAAGGAGCGCCCCCTGCTGGGCGCCGGTTTCTGGGGCCTCGCCAATAAGCTGACCTACGCGCAGTACGGCTACGCCCAGAGCACGAGCGCGCACAGCATCTACTTCGACGTGCTCGCCGACCACGGGTTCACGGGATTCGTGGTCTACGTGTCCCTCTTCGGGTCGACCTTGTGGGCGCTGTTTCGATTGCGACGGCGAGCCCGCCGATCATCGACACAAGGCTGGGTGGTGAACTGGAGCCTGATGCTCGAGGCCAGTCTCATCACGTATCTGGCCAACGGCGCCTTCCAGAGCGCGGCGTACGCCGATCTGCCGTTCCAGCTGATGGCCTGCGCGGTCCTGCTCGGGGTGATCGCCGCCCGCGAGGAGACCCAGCTCGCGCCGGTAGCGGTCTCCGCGCGGCCCGTGGTGGGCCGCGCGGTGCCGCGCTCGCCGCTGGTCCGCCCGGTTCCCCGGCCGGCCTTGCGGCCGGCGGCGCCTCCCGCCAGACCGCTGGGCCCGCCGCGGCGTGGCGTGCTCTGATGTCCAGCGCCAGCCGCGCCGCCCATGCGCTGTT
>JBKPDT010000037.1:0-19845 GCA_046728035.1 Candidatus Methylomirabilota bacterium
CAGATCTGCCGATCTCGCGCACTCTCCGAATACGCGGAACGCGCCAGAACGTGAGCACAGATCATCGGCGCCAGAACGTCGAGGACGTCGCGCCGTGGTGGTAGCGCCAGATCAGGTGCATCTGTCGCTGTCCGGCGAGCGAACGGCAGCGCACCTAACGACCGCACCGATGGCGGGCGGATCGCATCCCTGGTCCGAGGTGGGGATGGCTGGGTTCCGGCCGTGGCCGGGCGAGTTTCGCCGACGTCGTTATGGCGCGTGGGAGGGAGCGAGCGGTGAGCGCGAACGTCGTTCGGGTCGCCGCCTCGCGGACTCGCGACAGAGGCGCCAGGCCGCGGGAGCCTGTGCCACTGCGCTGTTGACGCGGCGTTCTACGGTCTCGGCAGGGACGCAGGCCCGCTCGGTGTCATTCTGGGCGGGCCGTCTGCGGCCTTGATGGTCGTTGTCGAAGCGTCCTGAAGAATGCGCGTACGTCTTCAACGAGGAGGTCGGGCTCTTCCATCGCGGCGAAGTGGCCGCCTTGATCGAACTCGGACCAGTGGACGATGTTGTTGAGACGTTCGGCGTAGCGGCGAATGGCGTAGTCCTCGGCGAAGACGGCCACACCCGTTGGTTTTGTCGACGGTTGCGGCGGAGTGAATGGCTCGTGTGTGTTCTCGAAGTACATCGTCGCTGAGGATCCTGCGGTCCCGGTCAGCCAGTACAGCATGACGTTGGTCAGCATCTGGTCGCGGTCTACGACCTCGTCGGGACGGTCCTTGGCGTGCGTTCGCTCCTTGAAACGCTCGACGATCCAGGCGAGCTGGCCGACGGGCGAGTCGGTAAGCGCGTACGCCAGGGTCTCCGGCCGGTTCGCCTGGAGCTCGAAGTAACCGTTGCCCGGTCCCGCCGTCGACACGTTCAAGCGCTCCAGTCGTGCCGCTCGTCGGGCCATCGGGTGCGCGTCAGGCGGTCTCTCAGATCGTCGAGCTCCGCGTCGGGTATGTCGATCGTGAACGGTTGAAGGTCGTGCTCGCGTTGGGAGCCAGAAATTCAGGGGTCCGCCCCAAGAGATCTAGCGCTGGCCGGGCGTCACGAGCCTGGACTCGTAGGCGGCCACGACCAGCTGGGCGCGGTCGCGCGCGTGGAGCTTGGTCATCGCCCGGCTCACGTGGGTCCGTGCGGTGGCGACGCTGATGAACAGCTTGCCGGCGATCTCTTCGTTGCTGAGACCACCGCCAACCAGGGCCAGCACCTCTCGCTCGCGATCGGTCAGGGCGTCGAGCGCCGGGCTGGGGGTCACGGACGGGTCTGACCGGTTGACGAACTCGCCGATGAGCCGGCGGGTGACGCTGGGCGACAGCAGCGAGTCGCCTGCGGCCACGACCTTGACCGCCCGGACTAGGTCGACTGGCTGGGTGTCCTTGATGAGGAAGCCGCTGGCGCCGGCCTGCAGGGCCTCGACGATGTACTCGTCGAGCTCGAAGGTGGTGAGGATCAGCACCCGTACGTCGTCAAGTGCGGGGTCGGCAGCAATCTGGCGGGTCGCCTCGATGCCGCTGATCTCCGGCATGCGGATGTCCATGAGCATCACCTGCGGCCGGTGTGCTCGGGCCAGCTCGATCGCTTCGCGTCCGTTGACGGCTTCGCCGACGACCTCGAAACCGGGCTCGGCGTCGAGCAGCACGCGGAACCCGGCGCGCACCAGGGCCTGGTCGTCGGCGAGGGCGACGCGAATCACAGCGGAACCCGGGCCCGCACGCGGAAGCCGCCGGAACGGCGGGGCCCGGCGTACAGCTCGCCGCCGAGGAGGGTGACCCGCTCTCGCATCCCGGCCAGCCCGTGCCCGCCGCCGGCACCGTTTGCGTCGCTGTTGCGGTCGACCGGACCTCGCCCGTCGTCGGTCACCTCGATCTCAATGCGATCGTCGCCGTGGCGAACGGCGACGGTGGCTCGGGCGGGGCCGGCGTGGCGGATCACGTTGGTGAGCGATTCTTGCACGATCCGGAAGGCGGCCGTGTCGACGGCCGGTGGCAGCGGCCGCGCATCCCCCTCGATCACGATGTCGACCGGAAGGCCCGCTGCGCGAGAGTTCTCGACCAGCGAGGGGAGCCGATCGAGCCCAGCCGCCGGCTCGTGGGGCGCGGCCTGGTCCGAGCGGAGCATGCCCAGTGTCGTCCGTAGCTCGCTGAGCGCCTCCCCGCTGGTGTGCTTGATGGCGAGCAGGGCGTCCAGGGCGTCCTCCGGCCGATCGTCCAGCACATGGGCTCCGACCCCGGCCTGCACCGAGATGCTGGCCAGGGTGTGGGCGACCGAGTCGTGGAGGTCGCGGGCGATCCGCAGCCGCTCCTCGGCGACGCGACGACGAGCTTCCTCCTCCCGGGTCTCGGTGAGGTGCCGGGCCCGTTGCTCCAGCGCGGCACGCTCGGCCCGCCGGCCGAGGATGGAGCCGCCCAGCAGCACTGCGCCCACACCCCAGCTGACGAATAGCGCCTGTTCGCCCCCGGTGGAGCCGCGGAGGGCGGTGACGACCAGCACCACCGCTATCGACGCTGCCGCGGGAACCGCGGCCTTCGTGGGGCCCCGTGCCAGGGACACCGCGAGGATCGCGCCGATCACGGTGAAGTAGATGGGACCGCCCGGGTAATCCCGAAGGACGTACAGCGCCGTGGCCGACGTGGTGACTGCGAGCACCACGATGGGAGCCCGCCGATGGAGCGCCAGCACACCCCCGGCGGCGAAGACCAGCACCCCGGCAAGCAGGTCGAATGAGCGGTCGTCGGCGTCGCCTTGGATGACGGCCGTCACGACCACGAGCGCGGTGGCGACGACCGCCGCCACGGCGACGTCGACGATCCGTACCTGCGACACCACCTTCCGGGTCGCCAGCGCATGCATCGCCGTCACGGTATGCCGCCACAACCGCCGTGCACATCGGCCCCGGCGCGTACGCGCCCCGTCGTAGGCGCGGCCACGCCAAGCCGCCTCCCAGGCGACGACACGGCGGCGCCCCACCCCGACCATGGGAACCATGACTTTCACCGCAACCCCCACTTCCCCCACACGCCGGCCGTCGGCCGTCGCGGCCGCCAGGACGGTCGACATCACCAAGGTCTACGGCTCGGACGACAGCGCCGGGCGGCCCGCTGACACCGCCGTCCACGCCGCAGGTCCGCCGACGTTGAACCCGGCGCGGCTCCGCTACGAGCAGCAGCGCACCCTGGGCGACCCCGAGACCCGCCCGCGGCTGGTGCTGCGCCTGCTGTTCGGGTCGATCGACCTCCTGTACGGGCGCCGACCGTCGATCGACAAGTTCCTCGTGCTCGAGCATCTCGCCCAGGTGCCGTACCGGTCCTGGGAGCGGGTGGCCCAGCGCCACATCGCCCGGACCCGGGGCCGGTCGGTCCTGGCTCGCCGCATCCAGCAGCGGGTCGCCGAGGCTCGCGCCCAGCACGACAACGAGCAGTGGCACATGCTGGTGATGGAGGAGCTGATCGTCCGCCGGGGGCGGCGGCTTGGTCGGCTCCGCCACCGGCTGCTTCCCCGGCTGTTGGCCCTGCCTTGGCAGATCGGCACGTGGGCGCTGCATCTCCTGCGGCCTGAGTGGAGCTATCGGCTCAACGCCGCTTTCGAGGCCCACGCCGAGCGCAGCTACATGAGGTTCGTGGCCCTGCATCCCGACACCGAGCGACAGATCTTCGGCGGTCCCCTGGCCGACCGCTGGGAGGTGCCGGTCACGGTGGCCGACGTGCTGCGCCAGATCGGTCACGACGAGCGGATGCACAAGCTCGACAGCGAACAGGCCGTCCTCGATGCCGGCGTGGCCCGGCAGGACGAGACCGGCTCCGACGCGCGGGAGGTGGCGTGATGCTGCGCAAGCTCGTGACCTGGAGCTACGACCGCCGGCGGCGGGTCGTGGCCCTGTGGGTGGCGGCGCTCGTCGCCGCGTCCGTCCTCGCCGGCGTGGCCGGAGGCGACAACGAGGCCGACTTCACCGTGCCGGGCAGCGATTCGGCGGAGGCGGTCGACCTGCTCCAGGAGCGCTTTCCCCGCTTCGCCGGGGGCACGGTCGACGTGGTCTATGCGGCCGACGGCGGGGTCACCAGCCCCCAGGTCACCGACCGTGTCGCCGGGCTCGCCGACCAGATCGCCGAGGTCGACCACGTCGTCGCCACCGAGCCCGGACCGGTCGCGCCCGACCAGACGACCGGCGTGCTGACGGTGCGCTTCGACCAGGCGGGCGAGAAGCTGCCCACCGAGGTGGCGGAGCGCGTGATGGCCGTGGCGGGCCAGGCCGAGCAGGACGGGCTGCGCATCGAGCTCGGGGGCTACCCGATCGAGAGGGCCGAGAGGCAGGAGGCCGGGTCCGAGACCGTCGGCCTGGCCGCCGCCCTGCTGATCCTGCTGGTGGCGTTCGGGTCGGTGTTGGCCGCCGGTGTGCCGCTGGTCGTCGCCGGGCTCGGCCTGGGCGTGGCGCTCGGCGGCGTATGGCTGATGGCCAACCTGCTCCAGGTCCCCGACTTCGGGGTGCAGCTCGCGACCATGATCGGCATCGGGGTCGGCATCGACTACGCCCTGTTCGTCGTGACCCGCTACCGAGCGGCGCTCGCCGACGGCCACGAACCGCGCCAGGCCGTCATCACCGCCGGCTCCACCGCCGGCCGGGCAGTGGTCTTCGCTGGGACCGCGGTCGTGATCTCGCTGGGTGGGCTCCTGCTGATGGGCCGCGACTACCTGTTGGGCGTCGCTCTGGCGGCGTCGCTGACAGTGCTGGTCGTGGTGGCCGCGTCGGTGACGGTGCTCCCCGGGCTGCTCGGCTTCGCCGGACGGAACATCGACCGGTTGCGCCTGCCGTGGTTCCGCCACGGCAACGGGGGTCGCCGCACGCTGTCGTGGCGCTGGAGCCGAGTCATGCAACGCCGCCCGCTGCTGGCCGGGCTCGGTGCCCTGGTTGTGTTGCTGATGCTGGCCGCTCCCGCCCTTGACCTGCGGCTCGGGAACCCCGACGCCGGCAACGGCCCGACCAACTTCACCAGCCGACGGGCCTACGACCTCATGAGCGACAGCTTCGGCCCCGGGGCGAACGGGCCGCTCCTCGTGGCCGTCGACCTCGACGACAGGCAGGGGGCCGGCAGCTCGGTGCCGGCAGTCGACCGCGTCGTCGCCGGCTTCGAGGCGACCGACGGCGTCTCCTCGGTCGCCCCTCCGGTCCTCAACGACGCCGGGGACGCGGCCGTCGTAACGGTCGTGCCAACGACCGGCCCCCAGGACCAAGCCACCGAGGACCTGGTCCACACGCTGCGCGACGACGTGCTGCCGACCGCGCTCGGCGGCACCGGCGCCGACGCCTCGGTGGGCGGCACCACCGCTTCGTTCATCGACGACAGCGAGCACACGTCCAGCCGGCTCCCGTGGTTCATCGCCGGGGTCGTGGCCCTGTCCTTCCTGCTGCTCATGATGGCGTTCCGCTCGCTGGCGGTCCCCACCAAGGCGGCGATGATGAACCTACTGTCGATCGGCGCGGCCTACGGGGTGATGGCGTTGGCCACAAACGGCGGCTGGCTCGGCGACCTCGTCGGCATCGAGAGCGCGACGCCCGTGCCGGCGTGGCTGCCGATGTTCATGTTCGCCATCCTGTTCGGCCTGTCGATGGACTACGAGGTGTTCCTGCTGTCCCGCGTGCGCGAGGAGTATCTGCGAACCCGCCAGAACCGCCGGGCCGTGGCGGACGGCCTGGCCAGCACCGCACGGGTCATCACCGCCGCGGCGGCGATTATGGTCACCGTGTTCGGCGCCTTCGTCCTGGAGGACATCGTGTTCCTCAAGCTCGCCGGCCTCGGCCTGGCCACCGCCGTCCTCGTCGACGCCACCGTCGTCCGGATGGTGCTGGTCCCCGCGACCATGGAACTGCTCGGCGACCGCAACTGGTGGCTTCCCCGGTGGCTCGACCGGCTGCTACCCCACCTCGACGTCGAGGGTGACCTCGCCGCTCCGGCACCCGCCCCGGCACCGATAGCGGCGAGCAACAGCGGTGACGCCGCCCGCGACGCCCCGCCGGCGCCCTAGCGGCGGCGACCGGTTCCCGTTCTGTGACCAGGATGTGGTGCCTGTGCACCACATCCGAAGCACACCCACCTAGCAGCCGATGCGCCTGGCATCGTGTCGATGCGCTGGCGATCCGGCAGTCGCCTGATGACGCCCGGGACGTCTCGTAGGTTGCACTCTCGCCAGTTCAACTGCACGCCTGTCAAGGCGAACGCAACGTCTGGATCGGCGCGGCCGCGGTGATCCGGCAGGGTGTGACCGTTGGCGAGGACGCCGTGGTCGGCGCCGGCGCCGTGGTGACTCGCAGGTCGCGGACTCTCCCCATCGCTATTTGACGTGGCTTCGTCCGGGAGATCCATCGGTTCGGAAGCCGGCTATCGGCTGGGGAGCGATCGTGGGAGCCCGAACCATGGGAGCACGCTGTTGTCGAAGCGGGTCATGGCGCAGATCCGGTCGCCGGTGAGGGTGAGGACGTAAAGGCCGATCCCGTGGCGGATGCCGGTGGGGGCGCGCAGGTAGGCCCCGAACGCCGGCTGACCGTTGGCTCGTGTCGGCACGAGGTCGAACCGCCGGCCCGCGCCGAACAGGCTGGCGCAGAAGCGGGCGACGACGTCTCGGCCCTCGTATTCGAACGGCATCGGTGGCATCGAGACGAGGACATCATCGGTCAGAAGGGCCACGAGCGCGTCGAGATCTGCGGACTCCCACGCGCGGACGAACTTCGCCACGATCGCATCCTCGGAGGCGGGAGGAGGTTCGCGGTCGGCGGTCGGCGGCAGACGCCGGTGCAGGGTGGCGCGGGCCCGTTTGAGGGCGCTGTTGACCGATTCGACCGTCGAGTCCAGCATGTCGGCCACCTCGTTGGCGTGGAATCCGAGGACGTCGCGCAAGACGAGGACGGCGAGCTGGCGAGGCGGCAGGACCTGCAGGGCGGTCACGAAGGCCAGGGAGATGGCTTCGGTCTGTTCGTAGCGGGCCTCAGGGCCGCGGGGCTCGTCGAGCCCGCCTTCGAGGAGGGCGTCGGGATACGGCTCGAGCCAGACGACTTCGCCGAGCCGGGTGGGCTCGGGCGGTTCAACCTGGGGCACGTCCCACTCCTTGGCTGGGCGTCGGCTGGCAGAGCGACGGGCGTTGAGGCACCGGTTGGTGGCGATGCGGTAGAGCCAGGTGCGGAGCGAGGCGCGCTCCTCGAACGCTCCGAGGCCTTCCCAGGCGGCCAGCAGGGTGTCTTGGAGGGCGTCCTCGGCGTCCTGGAAGGATCCGAGCATCCGGTAGCAGTGCACCTGGAGCTCGCGGCGGTATGGCTCGGTCAGCTCTTGGAACGCGTCGCCGTCCCCGGCCCGCGCCCGTGAGATCAGGTCGGCTTCCTTCACCGTCGCCTCACCTTCCTCCGCACGTTGTCGCACTGCCATGCCTGTATAGACACCGGCCGGGGGGCGAACTGGGCGGTTGGTCGGCGCCCAGTTTCCCGATGTCGCGGTGTCTACTTCGGTTGGTAGCTGACAACGCCAACGAAGGAGAACCGCAGTGGGAAGGATCGTCATGAGCCAGTTCGTCTCGCTCGACGGAGTCATCGAGGACCCGGATGGTGGCGAGGGCTCCAGGGTCGGCGGATGGTTCGGCAAGATCAAGGACCGCGAAGAGGTCAACAAGGTAAAGCTCGACGAGGCGCTGCGCACCGAGGCCCTGCTGTTGGGTCGGCGGAGCTACGAGTTCTTCGCCGGGCGGTGGGCATCCCGGGGTGGCGACTTGGCGGACAGGTTGAACCGCCTGCCCAAGTACGTCGTGTCCTCGACCCTCGAGGATCCCGACTGGAACAACTCGACGGTACTAAGGGGCGACGTGGTGAACGAGGTCTCGAAGCTGAAGCAAGAGGTGAACGGGGACATCGTTGTCTACGCCAGCTTCCAGCTCTTGCGCACGTTGCTGGAGCACGACCTCGTCGACGAGCTGCGGCTGATGATCCACCCGGTCGTGCTCGGTGCTGGCGAGCGCCTCTTCGGCGAGACCAGCGACAAGAAACCCATCCGCCTTGTCGACACCCGGATCGTCGATGACGACATCGCCTACCTCACCTACGAGCCCGTCCGAGACGCCTGACTACCGCTGCGTCGACGTCGGCCGGCGAGAGCCCGGACACGGCGACACGCTCGCTCACATTGCTTCGTCGTGGCGTGTCTTTTCGCGCATACGAAGACGAGGAGGCAGCCATGCCAGCGTCCAGGAGGATTGCCGTGGCGGGGGCCACGGGAAGGGTGGGAAGTCGCGTCGTCGAACTGCTCGAGGCGAGCGGCCACGACGTCGTGCCGATGTCCCGGTCCACTGGAGTGGATGTGGTAACCGGGGAGGGTTTGGGGGCGGCGCTGGCCGGAGCGGAGTGTGTCATCGACCTGGCCAGCGGGACCGCAAGGGGACAACAGCGACGGGCGCCGAAAGCGGCCAGCGAGTTCTTCACCGCCTCGGCCCGCAACCTGCACGAGATCGGCCAGCAGGCGGGTGTGCAACGCATGGTCGAGGTGTCCGTCATCGGCGTCGACCACTTCACCACCGGTCAGGGCGCGGCGAAGTACGCCCACGAGAAGGCCATGCTGGCGGGGCCCATCCCCGTGCGGGTGCTGCGGGCGGCGCAGTTCCACGAGATGGTTCCCCAGCTCATCGAGTGGGGTACCCAGGGTGATGTGGCCTACGTGCGCAAGATGCGCATCCAGTCGGTGGCGGCCCGGGCCGTTGCCCAGACGCTCGTCGACCTGGCCACCGACCCCGCATGGGCGGCGTCGCCGGCTCGCTCCGAGCCACGGTTACCCGAGATCGCTGGTCCCCGGGAGGAGAACTTGGTCGAGCTGGCCAGGCTGTTCGTGGCCCGCCGCGGCACCTCACTGCGGATCCATGGCATCAGCGACCCCAGCGATCCCGACGACAAGGTCTGGGAGGACGGCAGCCTGCTGGCCAACCCGCACGCCACCCTTGCCGGTCCCACGTTCCAGGAGTGGCTTGACACCGACGACGCCACCACGACCCACGGGACCCGCTGACCGACGACGGCGCGCGGTCTGGGGCACCTTATGCACTCGGCCGCCGCGAGCAGATTGTCGATTTCGTGAGATGCGCGATCACGCTTCCTTGCCGTAGGCGTCGTGGTAGTTCCACCACCCGTACGGCGGGGTCTGCGGGTAGCCCTCCGGCGAGTCCTCCCACTCCTCCTGGCGGCCGAGGGCGGTGATGTCGAGGTACGCCCACGTGCTCCCCATCGCCTCGTCGCCGCGGCTATTGATGAGGTAGGTGCGGAAGACCTTCTCGCCCTCACGGATGAAGGCATTCGTGCCGTGCCACTCGTTCACGCCGAAGTCGGCGTCGAAGTCGTCGGTGATCGTGTACCACGGGATCTTCTGCCAGCCCATTCGCTCCTTCAGGCCTTGGATCTCGGCCTGGGGAGCGCGCGAGACGAACGCGAGGGTCGTGTCCCGGGCGTTCAGGTGGGCAGGGTGCGCAACCTGGTCTGCGACGAAGGAGCAGCCCACGCAGGCCCGCTCCGGGTACGCGCCACCCGCCTGTGGGTACGTGGTGACATCCGGCGCGTAGAAGGCGCGGTAGACGACCAGCTGGCGCCGGCCCTCGAACAGGTCCAGCAGGCTCGCCGGCCCGTCCGGGCCCTCGAAGCGGTAGTCCTTCTCGACTGCCATCCATGGCATGCGCCGGCGCTCGGCGGCCAGGGCGTCGCGGGCGCGGGTCAGCTCCTTCTCCTTGACAAGCAAGTTCTCCCAGGCGGTCTGCCACTCCTCGGGCGAAACGATGGGCGTTGTATTCACTCGGTCTCCTCCTCCTTGAGGTAGTTGTCGGCTCTCGCCGCACCACTCGGTGCCACCTGTGACGGAACGCCGATCGCAGACTCATCGGTGCTTGTCAGGAAACGCGACCGATCGACGGCTCGGGGTGCGACTCGACTGTCGCTCGCGCCAGAATGACGGCGACCTCCTTTGCCGTGACGTGACGCATGGAGGGGACGCGGCTATGCGCGGCGGACGTTGCGGGTGGGTGGTCATGCCGGGTTCGAGTACACGCGGGTGGGCGTGACGAGGACGGCGGTTCGGCGTTCGTCTCGCATCACTTGGTCGTAGGTAGCCCAGTCGTCGTGGGTGCCGCCAGCTGCGGTGAAGATGTGACGGAGCAGAAGCCGGAGTTGTTCGCTGTTGACGTCGGGGTGGGCGTCGTCGGGTCCGATCAGCTGGGCCGTGCCTTCGACGGTAGTCCATTGCCAGCCGGCTCGGACGACGACCGCGATGGTGGGGTCAGCGCGCAGGTGGGCGAGCTTGCGGGTTCCGCCCGCGGACACGAACGCGACGATGTCGGAACCGGTGAGGGGGTGCGAAAGGACGCCGGCGTTGACGACGGCGGCGTGTGGAGTGTGGTCGGCGCGGCGTGTGACGACCACGCTGAGGCCGTGGTCGAGGGGTACGAGGTTACCGAAGGGTGTCAGGTCGATCATGGTTCACATCCCGTCATCGGGCCGGTGCGGCTGGCGCGCTGGGCATGTTCGGTCGGAGTCGGCGGAGGAGTCGGACGTCGCCAGTGACCGCGACCCCGCGGGCTTTGGCCTCGGCGGCGCCGATGTGGCGGGCTAGCAGCCCGACGGTAACGTCGGGCGGTCCGGTGAGGACGAGATCGGGGGCGGTGGCATGGCCCGGGTGCACACTGACTCGGCCTTCGGCCGATCGGATCGTCATGGGCGCTTCGCCACAACGCACCTCGATGGTCAGCTCCGGGCGTGTCGGCGAGGTCGACCGTCCCCCGTCGAACGCCACCGACCGCCGATTCGGCGCGCCCGAACTCCGTGCGCTCTCACGCAAGTAGGGGGGCGATGAAAGCGTCGGCGACCCGCGGACCGGCGGTCGAGACGACGCGAAAGCACCGCCGTTCATCCGACACGACCCATTTGGCAGGGCGACGGGTGAGAAGCGGCGAAGGGGTCAGCGTTGGATCAGATGACCGGCGGCGAGCGTGGCCAGCTCCGTGCGGTTGGCCACGTCGAGCTTGGCGAACACGTGCGACAGGTGGGTCTTCACCGTGCCCCGGCCCATGAACAGCTTCGTGCCGATTTCGGGGTTGCTGAGCCCGTCGACGACGAGCCGGACTACATCCAGCTCGGTCGGAGTCAGGCTTGCCCAGCCGGTCGTTGGCCGGCCACGCGGACCGCGGGTCCGCCGGGTATACGCAACCGCCTCGTCGAGGGCCAGGGCAGTGCCCTCCGCCCATGCCTGTTCGAACGCGTGCTCGCCGAGCGTCGCCCGCAGGGCGGCGACGATGTCGTCGTGCTCTGACACGTCGACACGATGTCGTGGATAGCCAATGACGTGTCGCGCCTGGTCGGCGGCGGCGATGATTCGTGTCGCATCGCCGGGTCGATTCGTCCGGGACATCAGCACGGCAAGAGCATCGAGGCTGTCGACGAGGAACGTCCGCAGGCCGTGATCGACGCGAAGCGCCAAGGCCTCATGATGGAGCTGGGCGGCGCGATCGGGATCCTCGGCTGCGATGAGGAACGCCTGCTGCTCGACGACGTCGGCGAGCACACGACGCATACCCATCCGGCGGGCGATCGCACCGGCGCGCCTCAGCGCGCGGTGTGCCTCGTCGATGCGGCCGAGGCGGCGTTGCGCCTCGGCCAGGCCAGGCATGGCCACCGCGTCGATGTGTGTGTCGCCGGTCGGTCCCGTGGCCAGAGCGTCGGGTGCGAGCCAACGGACGGCCTCTTCGAAGTCGCCGCGCCACAGATGGAGCAGACCGAGCGTCCGTGACATCCCCGGGACGAACACCTCGGGACCGGCGCCTTCGACATCGTGGACGAAGCGCTCGAGAAGTTGCAGCCCACTGTCGATGTCGCCACCGATCCCGCGGAGCAATGCCAGCTGGCTGAGGGTGGTGCCGACCCGGTGGTAGTCGCCCAGCGGCCTGGCGACGTCTGCCGCTTGCTGTGCGAGCTGGTGGGCACCGGCGACGTCGCCCGTGTACAGGGCGCTGTTCGACTCGCACACGAGGAGGGTTGAGGCAATGCCGCGGTCGCCGCGGCGGATCAACCGGTCGACAACTGGCTGCAGCAGGACCTCAGCCTCGCCGTGGTGGTCGCGGAGGTGGAGGATCAGTCCTTGCAGCGCGCGGGCAGCGTCGAGCCCGAACTCGTCACCGGCGGCCTGCGCGCACCGCACGGCTTGATCGCAGAGCTGCCATCCGGTGTCGAAGTCCTTGTAGAAGGTGCCGACCGCGGTGAGCGTCAGGCAGCGCCCACGCAACCGCTCGTCGCTGTGGTCGGCTGCGATCGCCGCGCCCTCGCGCACTGGGCCGAGGTCGGTGGGGGCCGCGGTGTCGCCGATCATCGCGTAGCCGGTCAGCAACCGGGCCTGCAGGATCGACCGGTCGCCCGGGGCTCGGTCGATCGCCCTGCGCATGATGCAGACGCCTTCCCTGCCGCGCCCGTGCAGGTTCCAGAGCCACGATGTGGCGGCGGCGAGGCGCCGCCCCCGCTCAGGATCGGTAGTCGCAAGGCCCCAGTCGAGCGCGGCGCGCAGATTGTCGTACTCCGGGTCCAGCACGGCGCACCAGGCGTCCTTGTCCCGGTCGAGCTCGGGCTCGACTGCCTCGGCGACGGCGAGCAGGTGGTCGAGATGGCGATCACGGGTCGCCACAGGCTCGCCGGCCTCGTCGAGTCGCCGGCCGGCGTACTGGCGGATGGTCTCGAGGAGGTGGAATCGGGACGCGCCGTCGCGTTCGTCGACCGTGACCAGCGACTTGTCGACGAGCGCGCGCAGGGCGACGAGGACGTCGTTGCGGTCGCAGACGGCCTGCGCTGCGTCGAGCGTGAACCCACCCCGGAACACGGCGAGACGGCGGAACACGATTCGATCGCGTTCGTCGAGCAGGTCGTGACTCCAGTCGATCGATGCGGCCAGCGTCTGGTGGCGAGCGGCTGCGCCACGGGTGCTCCGGACCAGCAGGGTGAAGCGATCGTCCAGGCCGGCCACGATCTGATGCAGCGTGAGCGTGCTGGCCCACGCCGCGGCGAGCTCGATAGCGAGCGGGATGCCGTCGAGTCCTGCGCACAATCGACGCAGCACCGCCTCGTCGCCGGCTCCGACGGTGAAGTCGTCGCGAACATGTCGCGCCCTGTCGACGAAGAGGTCGACCGCCTCGTCGGCGACCAACGTGGGTAGCCGCCAGACGGTCTCCCCGGGCACGCCGAGCGGCTCCCGGCTGGTGACGAGCACCGTCACGTCGGGGCACGACGCGATCAGCGCCTCGACCGCCTCGGCGGCCCCAGCGACCACGTGCTCGCTGTTGTCGAGACACACGAGGACCCGGCGGTCGCGCAGGTGCTGGGCAAGCGATCGCAGCGGCCCGCCGATCGGATCGACCAGCACGCCGACGCCGGACGCGATGACGCTGGCGACGGCCCGCGGGTCCCGGACAGCTTGGAGCTCGATCCACCACACTCCATCGCGCCAGCGATCGTTCGCCGCCGCGGCGTGGGCGGCGAGCCGGGTCTTGCCGGACCCACCGCTGCCGGTGATCGTGACCAGCCGCTCACGGCCCAACAGCTCGTCGACCGCGGCCAGTTCTGCCGCACGACCCACGAAAGTCGTCAGCTCGACGGGCAGGTTGTTGGCGATGCGGTCGAGCGAACGCAGCGGCGGTGAGGGAGCGCCGTCGCCGCTGGCCCGGAGCTCGTACACGCGTTCGGGCGCCGAAAGGTCACGGAGCCGGTGGATGCCCAGGTCACACAGCTCGAACGTCGCTAGGGGTTCAGCGATGATGTGTCGGGCCGCGAGCGACGACACGAGCAGCTGGCCTGGGTTGGCGACGGCGCGGAGGTGTTGAGCGCGACGTGCGGACGTGCCGGTGTGCACGGCGATCCGTTCGAGCGGCGCCTGCTCGTGACGCTCGAGCGCCGCCGAGGCTGCGTCGATGACCCGCGCGAACTCGTCCGGCCCCTTGTCGGTGACGACGAACGTCTTGGTGGGCATGGCCACGGGCGGACGCGGTTGCTCAACGATCGGCCAATTCTGGCCGAAGATCGGCCAGCTGGCAGATGTCTCGAACGTGGCGTTGCGGGATCGTGATCGTCAACGGATACGTGCCCCAGATCACGAAGGAGCAAGGTTCGTGACTACCCTGATTGCCGACCTGGCGATGTCGCTCGACGGCTTCGTCGCCGACACCAACGACAACGCGAACGAGCTGTTCGGCTGGTACTTCGGCGGTGACGTCGAGGTGCCGACGCCCAAGCCGGGCTTCTCGTTCCGAGCTCCCGAGCCGAGTGCTCGCGTCCTGCGAGAGGGCATCAGCAATCTCGGTGCCCTGATCGGGGGCCGCCGCTACTTCGACCTCGCCGACGGGTGGGGTGGGAATCACCCGATGGGTGTGCCCACGTTCATCGTCACGCACAGCGTGCCGGACGGCTGGCCGCGGGCGGATTCGAACATCAGGTTCGTGACCGATGGTCTCGACAGCGCCGTCGGGCAGGCCAAGGCCGCTGCCGGCGACGACAAGTTCGTCGGTGTCGCCACCCCGAGCATCATCCAGCAGCTGCTCAACGACGGAAAGCTCGACGCCATCCATGTGAACCTCGTGCCAGTGCTGTTCGGCGCCGGCGTGCCGTTCTTCGCGAAGCTCGCCGATACGCCGGTCCGGCTCTCGGACCCGGAGGTGGTTGAGAGCAAGGGCGTCACCCACTTGACCTACACGGTCCTGAAGTGAGCGATCATCCCCGAAAAGGCGCCGCAATGGAGCTCAGGCTCGAACTGGTCCCGATCCCGGTCCGCGACATCGACCGGGCCAAGGCGTTCTACGCCGACAAGCTCGGCTTCCACGTCGACCACGACGTGCAACCGACCAGCGCTGTCCGTGTCGTGCAGCTCACACCGCCGGGTTCGGCGTGCTCGATCTGTCTGAGCCGCGGCCTCCCGGCGCTCGACGGCGAGCCCGGGATGAGCCGCGGCCTGCACCTCGTCGTCGACGACATCACCCAGGCACGCCAGCATCTCGTCGACAACGGCGTCGACGTCGATGAGGTCATCGAGCTCGGCGGGATGCAGTACGCCGGGATCATCGACCCCGACGGCAACACCTGGACCTTGCAGCAGATCAATCGGTGACCACGTTCGCCGACGCTGTTCGCCCCTGCCTGTGGTCTCGCAGGAATCTGGACTGCTGTGGTGCTGAGCAGCGTCCTTGCCCCGGACCTGGTGTCGGGCAGCGAGCAAGAGCACCTTCCCGTCGCGGCCGTCACCACGTGGCTGTGGGGCTTGGTCGCCACGGCGGTGGCCACGCTCACGGTTTGGCCTGTGGCGACGATCCTGAGCCTCGCGTTGCCGGTCGTTGAGACGGGTTCGGACCCCACGCGCCTTCCCATCGCGGCCATGGTCACCCCCGTGGCCGCAGCCGTGCTCACCGTTCTGGCCGGCATCATCGCAGGAGTGTTCTCCAGACCGCCTGAGCCCGGCTGAATTCGGAGACCAGTACTTCCCCGGCGCTCACCAGGTTGCCGAGACGGGCCCGACGGTGGACCAGACGATGACGGCGTTCGCCCGCTCCGGCTTCTCGCTCCTGTCCCTCGAGCGGGTGCACGACCGGCGGTATGGCAGCCTCACCAAGTGGGTCCAGCGGATCCGGCAATGCGACACTCGGACTCCACGTTGGTTCCCTGGGCGATTCCGAGTTCGCCGAGGGGCGCCGCTCACTTGGCCGTGGATCGCAGCTTCTCGAGCTGAGGAAGCACGTACTCGATGAAGTGTTGAGTCGGGTCGCTGTCGCCGATGTTCGCCCGCACAATATGACCGCCTTTGGCCTCGGCAGCGGCCCGTAGCTCTGCCTCCGTCTCCCGGCCCACCGAGCCGCCTGCGACGACAGCGAACAGCGTGTCTTGTGCCGTTATCGCTGCCATCGCTTCGTCCCGGTTTAATGCGCCGGTCGCGGCGAAGCCCGCCGATTCGAGAACTCGCAGCGCTTGTCGCATCTTCGTCGGCGATCGGCCGACTACGACGACATGACCGCTGCTGGAGTGGTGAGGGTCCCGGCCATCGTCAGCCATCGTCCCTCCTCGGAACGACAACACGGTACACGCTGTCGATCTATGAGGGTCGCTCCGTCGCTACGACGTCGCGGACCCGTGTGCTGGGGTGCTTCCCATCACCTTGCTCGTGCAGGACTCGGCGATTGCGTCGACCGCGGGGTTGATGAGGCGTGGCTCGTCGTAGAAGTCGATCTGGTTCTGCGACTCCCTCGGCGTAGTTGTTACGCGGACCGGGCCTGTTCCGCACTGATCGAGAGCCAGCCGTGACGATCGGCGACGTCGCGTGCGAGCTCACCGAATCGTTCCACCGCGGGCGCCACCGGATCGGTGGCCCACACGACGTCGATCGGGAGCGGCGGGGGGTGCGGCTTGCGCAACGGGAGGATCCGTACACCGTGGGGCACCTGCGATTCCAGCGACTTCACGATGAGCGCCACGCCGCGTGCCTGCGCGATGTTGCCCCACACGATCGAGCCGGCAGCAGAAGGGTCGCGGCGCGGTTCGAACCCGGCGGCGCGACAGGCAGCGACAACCGCGTCGTAGTAGCCAGGGCCCATCTCCCGCGGCCAGAGCTCGAAGGACTCGTGCCGGAGGTTTCGGAGGTCGATGCTGCTCTGGTCGGCGAGGGGGTGGTCCTCGCTCACGGCGGCGAGCAGCGGCTCCTCGCGGAGAGGTTGCGATCCGAGACCCTCGGGTAGCGGGCACCGGGGCGCAAGAGCGAGCTCGAAGACGCCGTTGAGCAGCAAGGAGGGCACGTCGCCGGCGAACACCTCCCGCGCCCGCACAGCGAGGCCGGGGAGCGCTGCTTCGAGCGCCGCGTGCAGCTCAGGGAACGTGTCATACGCGGAGGTCATGGTGTAGGCGATGCGAAGCGGGCCAACCTCGCCCCGCGCTGCGGCCCGGGTGCGGTCGGACAGTCGCTCGGCGGCGGTGAGGACACGTTTGGCCTCACGCAGGAACACCTCGCCAGCCGGGGTCGGCGTCACCGCCCGAGGTGCTCGACGAAACAGGATCACGCGCAGCATCCGTTCCGTCGCCCTGACCTGCTGGCTCACGGCCTGCTGGGCGACGTGGAGCTCGGCTGCGGCGGCTGTGAAGCCACCCAACTCGGCGACCTTGACGATGTAGCGCATCTGGCGAAGGTCCGGTCCCGCCACGCCGGCCGGTCCGGTGGGGTCGCTATCCACGCCCATAGTCCACAACCTCACCTTGTGGGACTCAACCCACATCGTTGTTTGCCTTGGCGGGCCGAGCAGCCGCACGATCGACCACGCCGGCCGGGTCACGACGAGTGCCCAGACCCACCCCGCCCACCGGGACCGTGAATCGTGGACAGCAGCCCGGAGATGACGATTGTCACCACGCTGGACCTCACCGAGATGAGCCCGTGCAACCCCGTCTCAAGCCACGGTCATCCCTACGTTGCCGGGAGACCCCATCGCCGGCGAGGACGTCGATTGGCGACGGTGGCAGAGGTGGAGGGTCACCTGGCGCGACGGCGCCCACCCGGCGGTCGACGATTTGGGGTTCTCGTGTCCGACGAGATGCGGTCTCGCGGCTGCGAGGCGTCGTCTCGCGCCTGGTTGATGACCGCGACAAGTTCCCCCGCGGGGCCATGTCCAGGGTAGGGGAGCCGTGAGGACGAGGAGGCCGGATGCCCGGCGAGGAGAACGAGGATGCGACCGGGCTGGGCGATCAGGGTGCCGATCCGCACGGGCCTTTCACAGCCCATCACTGGCGAGGACGACGAAGTCGATGGGATTGAGGTGGAGGGTCCCACGAACCCGTCATGGCGACCAGGCGGGCCGCGACCCTCTCGGCGATGGCGACATTGGCGCGCGCGAGACCCGCTCCGGTCGCGTTCGTTCACACAATGCCGATCCGCACGCGCTCACGATCGGCGGCTTTGCGCTGTCGGCGTGGTTCGTCGATCCGGGCGGGAACACCATCGGTCTGCTCCAGTTCAAAGACCAGGGGCGGGCTTGAGCGGGGAGGGCACGACCAAGCGGGGTGTCGGCTCTCTACCCGAGGGTGCCGACGGTCCGGTCACGACGACCGTGACCCGCCGGGTCAAACCCGGTCACGAGCCCTTCTACGAGCAGTTCCTGGAGGGCATCATCGCCGCGTACGCCCCATGAACAATCCGCCCCCCGAGTCGACCCGCTCGTACCACACCAACGCCGGCGGCCAGGTGTCGTGACCACGACCGCAAGGCGTCGCGCGCCGCGCAACCTGTCGGGGATCACGAAGGCCAGGCTCGAGGCGTTCTCCGACGGCGTGCTGGCAATCGTCATCACCCTTCTGGCCATCGAACTGAGGCCACCCGAGGTCGACGACGGACAGTCACTGGCCGGCGCGCTGTGGGACCAGTGGCCGAGCTACCTCGCCTACCTGTTGGCCTTCGCCCAGATCGGGGTGATCTGGCTGAACCATCACCGGCTCTTCGATCAGGTGCGGGTGGTCGACGGCAAGCTCCTCCTGCTCAACCTCAACCTGCTGATGTGGATCACGCTGATCCCCTTCCCTACGGCGCTCGTCGCCGAGCACCTACGCGACGGTGGCGAAGCCACCCGGACCGCGGTGGCCGTGTTCAGCGCGACGCTATTCGTCACCTCGATCGGCTTCACCGCACTGTACGCCTGGATCACCCATGACGACCGGCTGGTCCACTCCCTGCCCCCCCGCCATGCCGTGGTAGCGGCACGCATCCGGTTCGGGCTGGGGCTGGCCGCATACGGGCTCGCTGTCGGCCTTGCCCTCCTCGCGCCCTACGCAGCGCTGGCGATCCACGCCGTGAGTGCCGGCTACTACGCCTTCGACCAGGCCGCGCTCGATGCGTCGGGGCGGGTCGACAGAGAAGGTGTCGCCTGACGATGGCATCGAGCAGGAGCAGGTTTCCCAACGCGCGAGAGCGCTGGACGCGACCGCCGCCGTCCCTCAGCCGGCATTCACGCCACTGACAGGAGGCGATGTCCATGACAGTCCACATCGAGCGAAGGAGCTTGTACACATGACCGCTCAGATCGACCGTATCGAGGGACGGGTGGTGCGGGTCGACGCGTTCGTAGTGGTGTGTCGCTTAAATAGTGATCTGTCGTAGTGTGGGTGGGGTGGTGGCTGCGGCTGGGGCTTTGGAGATGACGGGTGGGCAGCGGGTTGAGCTGCAGGGGCTTGCTCGTTCGCACACCGCCGGCTCGGGAGGTGCGCAGGACCAAGGCGTTGTTGTGGGCCGCCGCGGAGGGAACCGCTGCGGTGGGGCGCGCAAGAGCCGCGAACCAGGGCTCCATGATGCGGCCGGCTCGGGCTAGCAAGCCCGATTGCTACCTTTCGGCTCGTACCGCATCGCCACTGCCCCCGAGCCGAACTCCAGCCGGCTCACGAGCTTCAAGTCGACATGCTTCGATAGCCCCGCGAACAACGTCGGCCCGTGGCCCGCGAGCCTGGGATGCACCACGAACTCGTGCTCATCGATCAATCCCAGCTCCGTCAACGCCAGTGGGAGCTTCACGCCTCCCACGAACAGTCCCTTGCCCGACTCCCGCTTGAGTTGCTGAACGGCCTTGCCCAGATCCCCGCGCACGAGTTCCGCCTTCCAATCGACCTGCTCCAGGGTGCTCGATACGACGTACTTCTTTGCCGCGTTGATCGTCTGGGCGAAGGGTTCCATCCAATCAGGTCTCGCTCCCGTCGGCGCCGGCGGCCGCCACGCTGATTCCATCATTTCGTAGGTCACCCGGCCAAAGAGAAGGGCATCGGCCTGG
>JBKPDT010000038.1:0-15516 GCA_046728035.1 Candidatus Methylomirabilota bacterium
AAGGGCTAGCGCAGTCGGGCTCGGCCCCATGCCGCGAGCTCATGGCGATTCGGACCCACTTGATCGCGGCAAACAGTCCGCCTCATTGGGAAGGTCGTGCGCCACGGGTCGACGACCGTCGAGAAGAAGGCCGAGAACCAGTGTGTTACGATCCCGGACGGATGGACACCATCTTTCTGTGCTCGGCAGCGCGGTAGCGCGGCGGCGACGTCATGCGCCGGATGGTGAGTCTCGTGACGATGCTGTGTGCCTTGGCGGGCTTCGCTGCTGCCCCCATCGACTCCAGAATCCTGTTTCCTGGCGATGCCACCGTGCCGCGGTCGGTGCAGGAGTTCGCCTGGCAAGTGATCGAGACGCGGTGCAACTACCAGCCGTACGAGCGCGAGCAACGCTCGTTCTGGGCTTATGACGCGCGGGCGCGGAGAGTCGGCGCGGGTGTCGTCTATTCGATTAGCATCCTTTCGGAGCTGCCGTGGAAGAAGACAGAACCCCCGGCCGTCATCGAGATGACCGTCGTGGATGATGACGGCCGCATGCGGCTCACGGCGCTGAAGTCCTCGTTCGTGGTCTGCACATCCCAGCTGAGCTAGTGACTCTCGCGTAGCTCGATCACCCGCCTTTGGGGCGCGGGCATGAACCCATTGCTCAAAGAAATCCGTCACAACCCGCTGCTGTGGTTGTTGGTGTTCGTGCCGGCGGTGTTCGCGTGTCACAGGCTCACACCTGAATCGCACACGTTGTTGTTCGCGCTTTCAGTCTTCGCCATCGTGCCGCTGGCGGCGCTGTTGAGCCACGCCACCGAATCCGTGGCGGCCAAGACGGGCGATGCGGTGGGCGGCCTGCTCAATGCCACGCTGGGGAACCTGACGGAACTGGTCATCGCGCTCACCGCCTTGCGCGCCGGGCAATACATGCTGGTGAAAGCGTCCGTCGCCGGCGCCATCGTGACCAACACGCTCTTCATGCTGGGCGCCTCGTTCTTGCTCGGCGGGCTGAAATATCACACGCAGGAATACAACCGGGTCAACGCGCGGTTTCAGGCGGGCCTGCTGTTACTGGCGACCATCGCGCTGCTGGTTCCCTCGGCCTTGAGCCGGGCTGACTCGGCGCCGGCGGCCGCCTTCACCCAGCAATTGAGCGTGGGGTTGTCGGTCCTGCTGATGGTGGGTTACGGACTGGGCTTGCTGTTCTCGCTCAAGACGCACCGCGAGCTGTTTGCCAGCGCGGACTCTGGAGAATCCGACGAAACCCCGTGGCCGATGAGCTTGGCCCTTGCCGCGCTGGCCGGAGTCACGGTGCTGGTGGCGCTGGTGAGCGAGATTTTCGTCGAGTCGGTGCAGAAAGCAGCGTTGGATCTCGGGATGTCGCAGGCTTTCGTCGGGTTTATCGTCGTGGCGCTGGTCGGCGGCGCGGCCGAGATGGCGTCGGCGTTTTCGGGCGCGCGCAAAAACCGGCTCGACTTGAGCGTGGGCATTGCGCTTGGCAGCGCGGCGCAAATCGCGCTCTTCGTCGCACCGGTGCTGGTGCTGGGGAGCTATTTCATCGGACCGAAGCCAATGGATCTGCAATTCTGGCCGGGCGCCGTGGTCATGATGTTCATCGCCACCATGACCGCCTCGCTAGTCACCAACAGCGGACGCTCGGCGTGGTTCGTCGGGGTCCTGATGCTATTGGTGTATGCGATCTTCGCCATGACGCTCTACCTGTTGCCACCCCAGGTGCAGTGAAGGAGCCATCCAACTCACGATCTCTATACCTGACGATCCCAATGCCGCCCTCTCGGAGGTGGGTTCGGACGAAACGGCGACGCCGGCACCGAGCGATCGACCACGTTCATCTCTTTGAGCAGCTTCGTCCCGCGCGCCACCGCCGCCGCGATCGAGGGGAAGGTCTCGCGCGACTCCTCGACCATCACGCCCGAATAATCGACGATCCGCCAGCGCCAGGCGGGGCTCGCGAGGGTCGAGACGGCTACGACCTGCAATGACCCCGCCGGGCTACCACTGGCGGCCTCCGCTGCCGCGGGACCGGGACCCGCCGCCGCCCGCTCCCCCGCCCGCGCCCTTCGAATTGGCGATCTCGACCTTCAACGTCCGGCCGTCGACCGTCTGGCCGTTGAACTTGCTGACCGCCTCGGCGGCGGCTTCGGCCGACTCCATCTCGACGAAGCCGAACCCCCGCGACTGTCCGGTGTCCCGATCCTTCACCACCGCGGCCGACTCGACGCCTCCGGCCTGGGTGAAGACCTCGCGCAGGCGGTCGTCGGACGTGGAAAACGCGAGCCCGCCTATGAAGAGCTTGTGTGCCATCGCGAACCTCCGAATCGATCTCCCGCAGTTGAGTCACCCCCCGGGAGCGCGGAAGAAAGCCCCAGGGGCACGGTCACGCTCGCCGATTGCCGTCTACTTCTTCTCCACCACCAGCAGCTTGGCGCACTCGTCGGCGACCTTCCGCTCAGGCTCCTTGTCGCCGGGCATCGTCGCCCAGCCTTGCTTCATCACGTACTCGGCCCGATCCCAGTTGCTGGCTTCCGTCAGCTCCTTGAGCTTCTGGACCTTGTTGGGAGCGTCCTCGTACCGGAGCACGCACATCGGCGCCAGGCGCTTGACGACGGCATCCTCGCCGCGCGCCTCCGCCATCGCCCGCGCGGTCCCCCCGGTAACCCAGCCACCCCAGGTGAAGCCGATGATCATGGTGACGACGCCGATCGCCACCCAGGACCAGAAGACAACCGTCTTGGTCGGCCGGGAACTGGCCCACCTCTCCTTGAACGTCGGGGTCCGCTTCGATTGGTCCATCATGTTCCTCCTCGGTGCAGTAGATCAGTCGGTCCAGTTGTCAGTCTAGGCGGCGAAACGCGGCGGCGATATTGGACCTTGGTCTACTCCGGCGGTCGCCGGCACGCCGACCGGGCCTATTGGACCTTGGTCCACTTGCCCGTCCGCCGGGGTGGCTGCTAGCGTGAGGGTCACGTACAGCTCATCGGCATCTTCTGAATCGTCAGCGCTCCGACCGACCCTGGCTCACCCACACCTGAAGAGGGAGGCACCCACGCCATGACTCCGACAAGAAAGACGACACTCCGTCCTCTCCACGATCGTGTCTTGCTCAAGCGGATCGACGAGGAGACGGTCCGGCGCGGCATCATCATCCCCGACAGCGCCAAGGAAAAGCCCCAAGAGGGCAAGATCATCGCCGTCGGCAAGGGCAAGGTCTCCGAGGACGGCAAGAAGACCCCGCTCGACGTCAAGGCGGGCGATCGCGTGCTCTTCACCAGGTACGCCGGCAGCGAGGTCAAGCTCGATGGCGAAGAGTACCTGGTCATGAAGGAGGAGGACCTCCTCGGCGTCCTTTCTTCGTAACCGCTCTTCGTAACCGCGGCCCGGCCGCCGATGACGGACCACCCTAACGCTGGAGGAACCGCACCATGCCAAAGCAGCTCGTGTTCAACGAGGAAGCCCGCGCCGCGCTCCTGCGCGGCGTCAACATCATCGCGCACGCGGTCAGCGTCACCCTCGGCCCCAAGGGCCGCAATGTCGTCCTCGACAAGAAGTTCGGCAGCCCCACCATCACCAAGGACGGCGTCACCGTCGCCAAGGAGATCGAGCTGGGGAACAACGCCGAGAACATGGGCGCCCAGATGATCAAGGAGGTCGCGTCCAAGACCTCCGACATCGCCGGGGACGGCACCACCACCGCGACCGTGCTCGCCCAGGCGATCTTCCGCGGGGGCCTGAGGAACGTCACCGCGGGGGCGAACCCGATGGCGCTCCAGCGCGGCATCGATCGCGCGGTGGAGAAGGTCGTCGAGGAGCTGAAGAAGATGTCGAAGTCCACGAAGGACAAGAAGGAGATCGCGCAGGTCGCCACCATCGCCTCCAACAACGACAAGACCATCGGAAACCTCATCGCCGAGGCCATGGAAAAGGTCGGCAAGGACGGCGTCATCACGGTCGAGGAGGCCAAGGGGATGGACACCACCCTCGAGGTCGTCGAGGGGATGCAGTTCGATCGCGGCTACCTCTCCCCCTACTTCGCGACCGATCCGGAGCGCATGGAGGCGGTGCTCGAAGACTGCCTCATCCTCATCCACGAGAAGAAGCTCAGCGTGATGAAGGACATGCTCCCCCTGCTCGAGCAGGTGGCCCACGCGGGGAAGCCCTTCCTGATCATCGCCGAGGACGTCGAGGGCGAGGCTCTGGCCACTCTGGTGGTGAACAAGCTGCGCGGCACGCTTCACTGCTGCGCGGTCAAGGCGCCCGGCTTCGGCGACCGCCGGAAGGCCATGCTCGAGGACATGGCGATCCTGACCGGCGGCAAGGCGATCACCGAGGATCTGGGGATCAAGCTCGAGAACCTCAAGCTCGACGATCTTGGGCGGGCCAAGAAGGTGGTCGTCGACAAGGACAAGACGACCATCATCGACGGAGGCGGCAAGACCGCAGCGATCGAGGGCCGCATCAAGCAGATCCGGGCGCAGATCGAGGAGACCACCTCGGACTACGACCGGGAGAAGCTCCAGGAGCGACTCGCGAAGCTGGCCGGCGGTGTCGCCATCGTCAAGGTGGGGGCGGCCACCGAGACGGAGATGAAGGAGCGGAAGGCGCGCGTGGAGGACGCCCTCAATGCGACGCGGGCAGCGGTCGAGGAAGGGATCGTGCCCGGCGGAGGGGTGGCGCTGCTGCGGGCGGCGAGGGGTCTCGACGACCTCAAGCTCGCGGGTGATGAGGCCACCGGGGCCAGCATCGTCCTGCGTGCCCTCGAGGAGCCGATCCGGCAGATCGTCCAGAACGCGGGCCTCGAAGGGTCCGTCGTCGTCGAGAAGGTCAAGGTCGCCAAGGAGATCGCCTTCGGCTTCGACGCCGAATCGAACGAGTATGTGGACATGATCAAGGCCGGGATCATCGACCCGACCAAGGTCGAGCGGGTGGCCCTGCAGAATGCCGCGTCGATCGCGTCTCTACTCCTGACCACCGAGGCGCTGATCACCGACGTGCGGGAGGAAGGCAAGACGGGCCCGCCCGCCATGCCGTACGGCGGGGGCGACTTCTAAGCGGGAATCGAGCGCACACAGGGGAACGGCCGTCCCCGGCCGTTCCCCTGATCTGCCACGCGGGGAGGCTCGCGCCGTCAGCCCTCTCCGCCCTCTTCCTCGTCCGGGTCCCGTCCCGGTCGCGTGATCCATTCTCCGTCGACCTGGATGAACACCATCGCCAGCGGGGCCGCCGGGCGGGCAACCCAGATCGCCGACGCCACGGATCCCGTGCGGGCATTGACGCCCTGCCACATACCGCCGGCCGGCCGGCGATCGCGCCGGCTCGCCGCGACGGCCTGCGAGCACTCCGTGAACCCTTCGGTCTCCAGGGCACTCACGATCTCGCCCAGCGTCCCCAGCCATCCATGCGCGGGCTCGTTCCACGTCATCCGGCCCTGCTCGCGCAAACCATTGAGGCGCGTCATCAGGCCGCTCATCTCGACCATCCCCCGGCTCGGCTCCCAGGCAAGGCTCATGGGCCCGTCCCTCCCTTTCGTGCGACACATCACAGCGTTCCGATCGATGCTACAGGGCGCGGGGCCAGGCGCGGTAGTGGACCTTGGTCCAGGCCCGCGCGGGGGGGCGCGAGCCCTTCATCGCGGGAGGCGGCCGCTGGGCCCTTGACTCCAGCGCGCCGGCAGGCTATCCAGATCGAACCAGCATGAGCGAGCGTCTGGCATGAGCGACGAACTGACCCTTCGCCGGATGATCCGGGAGGTCGGGCGCGGCCGGTTGAGCCGACGGGCGTTCGTGCAGACTCTGGTGGGCCTGGGGCTCACCGCCCCCATGGCGGCCCAGCTCCTGGCCGCGAGCCCTGCGGGCGCGCGACCGGCCCAGAGCCAGCCCCGCGACACAGGCTTCGTCCCCACCCGGCGCGGCGGCGGCGGCGAGCTCCGGATCCTCATGTGGGATGCGCCGACCCTGCTCCATCCCCACTTCGGCCGCGGGCTGCGCGACTTCACCGCGACCCGTATCTTCTACGAGACGCTCGCGATGGCTCAGGCCGACGGCACCTACGTGCCCGTCCTCGCCTCCGAGCTGCCGTCGCTCGCCAACGGAACGGTGGCCAAGGACGGGCGCTGGGTGGTCTGGCGGCTCAAGCGTGGCGTCACCTGGCACGACGGCGCTCCCTTCACCGCCGACGACGTGATCTTCAACTGGCAGTTCGCGATCGATCCCGCTACCGCCGCCGTGACGCGCGAGGGCTATCTCGAGGTCGCGAAGATCGACAAGCTGGACTCGCACACCGTGAAGGTGCACTTCGCGAAGCCCCAGCCCTTCTGGCAGATAGTGTTCACGAGCGGCGGGCTGCTCCCGCGCCACGTGTTCGAGTCGCTGAAGGGCGCGGGCGCGCGGGAGGCCATCGGGATGATCCGGCCGGTGGGCACCGGTCCCTACCGACTCGTCGAGTTCCGGCCGGGCGACGTCATCCGGGCGGAGATCAACCAGAGCTACCACGTGGCCAACCGACCGTTCTTCGACCGCCTCGAGATCAAGGCTGGAGGCGACTCGGCGGGCGCCACCCGGGCGGTGCTCCAGACCGGCGAGTACGACTTCGCCTACTACGTCCTCCTCGAGGAGGAAGTGCTCAAGCGAATCGAGCAGGGCGGGAAGGGCCGGGTCATGACCATCCCGTCGAGCGGGGTGAGCCATCTCCAGCTCAACCAGACCGACCCGTGGACGGAGGTCGACGGCGAGCGGTCGGGCCTGAAGACGCCGCACCCCTTCCTCACCGACCCGGTGATGCGCACCGCGCTGGGGCTCCTCGTGGATCGGCAGACCATCCAGGACCACCTCGTCGGGCGCAGCGGCCAGATCGCGGTGAACTTCCTGAACTCGCCCGACCGCTTCCGGTCGCCGAACAACACCTGGGAGTTCAACGTCGAGAAGGCGAACATGATCCTGGACCGCGCGGGCTGGGCGCGCGGCGCCGACGGGGTCCGGGCCAAGGACGGCAAGCGGCTGCGCCTGGTCTTCCAGGCGACCGCGAACACCACCGTCCAGAAGCTCCAGGCCGTGATCAAGCAAGCGGCGGCCCGCGCCGGGATCGAGATCGAGGTCAAGGCCATCCCCGCGCAGGTCTTCTTCTCCAATGACCCCGGCAACCCGGACACCATCGCGCGCTTCCAGGCCGACATGCAGACCTATACGACCTTCACCGGCCTCGACCCCCAGTTCTTCATGGCGCAGTTCTGCTCCTGGGACATCCCCACCAAGGAGAATCGCTGGACGGGGCGGAACATCACGCGCTGGCGCAACGCCGAGTACGACGCGCTGTGGAAGAAGGCCGAGCACGAGATGGATCCCTTGAAGCGCGCCGCGATGTTCATCCGCATGAACGACCTCGTCATCCAGAGCGGCGTGGTCATCCCCATCACGTGGCGAAACGTGCTTCACGCCGCGTCGAACACGCTGGGCGGGATCGAGCCCAACTCGTGGGACTCGATCTTCGCCAGCATCGCCTACTGGTACCGGCTGTCCGCCTGACCCTCGCTCCTCAGTGCCCGCCGAGCCGCGGGATGGACACGAGGAGGTGCAGCGAGCCGCCCAGCTCGTTGAGCCGCCGGGTGTCCCAGCGCACGAAGGCCTCGCGCTCCTCGTCGGTGAGATCGGCCGGCGCCAGGACCGACGCCGGCTCCTTCACGAACCGCGCCCGGAACCCCGCGTCCTTCTTCAGCCGGTAGAGGATCACGTTCACGTCGTAGCGGCTCATGGGAGGCTCCACTCCAGCGCGGCGAGATCGATCCGCCCCATCTCCCCGAAGAAGCGCACCCGCGCCCGCGCGGGAGTCACCGCCCCCAGCAGCACCATCCAGTTGAGCAGCTCGTGCGAGCCGGTCTCGTGCAGCTCCTTCATGGTCAGGGCGCGCAGCGTCTCGTGATCGCCCGCTTCCATGGCGGCAATCACACGTCGATCGAACGCGGGTTCCGAGGTGCCGACCCTCGCCAGGGAGAGCGCGGGGAAGTGACTGAGCCCGCCGGTGGCGATGATCGCCACCCGCCAGGGCCCCTCGGCGATCACCCGGGCGATGTGGCGGCCGGCGTCGAAGCAGCGGCGGGCGGTGGGCTGGGGGGCGACGAAGCAGTTCACCCAGACGGGGACGAGCGGCGGCACCGGCGCCTCGCCGCAGAGCACGCTCACCGGGCTCAGGAAGGCGTGGTCCAGCGGCGCCGACCACGAGGCGGCGAAGTCGAAGCCCGCCTCCATCCCCTCCTCGAGCACGCGGTTGGCGAGGTCCTCGTGGAGCGGGTAGCGGTCGGGCAGGCCGTCCAGCGCGCGATCGAACTCGATCGCGCCCTCCTGGACCATGCGCTCCACCGTGCGTCCGATGCGCACGCAGAGGGCGGGGACGGCGTCGAAGGAGAACACGTTGAGGTGGTCGTCCGCCACCACCACGAGGGCGTCGGGCCGCGGGGCGAGCAGGTCACGGCCCATCCCGCGCACCACCTCGATCAGCTCCTCTACCATCGTGCGACCGTGCGGGCCCACGTTCTTCCCGTAATAATCGGGGGCGAGCACGTGCGACATTGCCGCCGCATAGACGATCTTCCCCATCGAGCGGGGTCTCCTTGTCCGCCGATGCTAGGCGGAGAGACAGGCCCACGCAAGAGGATCCCTGGGACGGATTGACCGGGTAGGATGCGGTGCGATGCGCTCCCGAGCCCCGCCGCCGATGGCGTAAGTGCCGCCGGCGCCGCACGGAAAGCACGCCGCGCGCTCTGGCATGGCGGTTGCGGCGCCCTGGCGACGTATGGCCACCACCACGGCAGACCTTCTCGTCGACCGACTGTGCGATTGGGGCGTAGAGGTCGTCTTCGGCCTGCCCGGGGATGGCATCAATGGCCTCATGGAGGCGCTGCGACAGCGCCAGGAACACGTGCGGTTCGTCCAGGTGCGGCACGAAGAGTCGGCCGCGCTGATGGCCTGCGGCTACGCCAAGTTCACCGGGCGGCTCGGCGTCTGCCTCGCGACCTCGGGGCCGGGCGGCATCCACCTCCTCAACGGGCTCTATGATGCCAAGCTCGACGGCCAGCCCGTGCTCGCGATCACCGGGCTGCCCTTCCACGACCTCATCGGCACCTTCACCCAGCAGGACGTTGCCCTGGACCGGCTCTTCACCGACGTCGCCAAGTACAGCGAGCGGGTCATGGGACCGACCCACGTCGAGAGCGTCACCGACCTGGCCTGCCGCACCGCGCTCGCCTATCGCGGCGTCGCCCATCTCGCCGTTCCGGTGGACGTGCAGGAGATGAGCGTCGACGCCAAGCGCTCGAAGCGGAACATCGCGCATCACACCTCGGACGTCTTCGCGCGCGGCGCCCAGCTCCCCGCCGAGCCCGCCCTGCGACGCGCGGCGGAGCTCCTCGACGCCGGCGAGCGGGTCGCGATCCTCGCCGGCCGCGGCGCGCTCGGCGCCGGCCATGAGCTGGAGGCCGCCGCGGAGCGGCTCGGGTCGCCCATCGTGAAGGCGCTCCTCGGACGGGCCGCCGTCCCCGATGACAGCCCGTACACCACCGGCACCGTCGGGCTCCTCGGCACGCGGCCCTCGCAGGAGGCGCTCGAGGGGTGCGACACCCTGCTGATGGTGGGAACGTCGTTCCCCTACATCGAGTTTCTCCCGAAACCGGGCCAGGCGCGCGCGGTTCAGATCGAGCTGGATCCGGCGCGGATCGGGCTGCGCTATCCGGTGGAGGTGGGCCTGGTCGGCGACAGCCGCCGCATCCTCCAGGCGCTGGTGCCGCTCCTGCGCCCGCACACCGAGCGCGCCTTCCTCGAGAAGGCGCAGGCGGGCATGCGCGACTGGGCTCTCCTCATGGAGGAGCGCGCGACGCGGCCGGACAAGCCGATGAAGCCGCAGGTGCTTGCGCGCGCGCTCGGGCTTCGCCTCCGCGACGATGCCATCGTCGCGTGCGACAGCGGCACCATCGCCACGTGGTGGGCCCGTCACATCCCGGTGCGCCGGGGCCAGATGCACTCGCTGTCCGGTACCCTCGCCAGCATGGCCAATGGCCTGCCCTATGCCATCGCCGCCCAGGTCGCCCACCCCGACCGCCAGGTCGTCGCCTTCGTGGGGGACGGCGGCTTCTCCATGCTCATGGCCGAGTTCGCCACCTGCGTGAAGTACGGGCTGCCCGTCAAGGTGGTGGTGGTGAAGAACAACTCGCTCGCCATGATCAAGTGGGAGCAGATGGTCTTCCTTGGCAATCCCGAATACGGCTGCGAGCTCCAGCCGATCGACTTCGCGGCCTTCGCGCGCGCGTGCGGCGGCACGGGTTTCACCGTCGAGGACCCTGAGGCGTGCGGGGCGGTGCTGGACGAGGCCCTCGCCACCCCGGGCCCGGTCATCGTGGAGGGCGTGGTGGATCCGTTCGAGCCGCCGCTGCCGCCGAAGATCACGCTAGACCAGGCGGCGAAGTTCGCGCGCTCGCTCCTCCGCGGCGAGCCCAACCGCGAGAAGATCGCGCTCACCGTGATCGGCGACCGCGTGCGCGAGCTCCTCTGAGCCCCTAGCCGCGCGCGCGGCTGACGAACGGATTGCCGCGGATCCAGAAGCGCCAGGGCCGGGCCGCCCACGCCCCGGCGTAGGCGATGCCCACCCGCGGGCCGCGCGCGACGGCGGCGGGCCCCAGGGGAGCCGGCGCCTCCTCCAGCCACACCCGCTCGCCGAGGAGATCGGCGCGGTCGAAGGACCGGTCGATTCCCAAGGCGAGGCAGAGGGCGCCCGGCCCGCTCGTCAGCCGCCCCTCGGGCCGGCCGGGCCGGCGCCGGCGCATGAGGGCGAGGCCCTCGAGCGGCTCGAGGGCGCGGATGAGCACGGCGTGCGGCATGTCCGCTACGTTGGTGACGACGTTGAACTGGTGGTACATGCCATACACGAAGTAGACGTAGGCGGTGCCGCCGGGGCCGTACATGGTCTCGGTGCGCCGCGTACGGCGGCCGCCCCAGGCGTGGGAGGCGCGGTCCTCGGGCGCTCGATACGCCTCCGTCTCGACGATGATCCCCGCCGCGCGCGCGCCGCGCCGGGTCGGCACGACGAGCACCGTGCCGAGGAGGTCGCGCGCAACGGTCAGGACGTCCGGGCGCGTGTAAAAGTCGCGGGGCAGCTTCCGGCCGGCCACGGAGGCGCCGCGGGCTACTCCTCGACCAGCGCCACCACGCGGGCGGGGGCCGACTCGGTCTTCCACTTGGCGGGCAGCGCGATCACCTTCACGCGCGAGGGAATCTGGTCGAGGTTGATCAGGTTCTCGATCTGGAAGACCACGCGCGGCAGGATGATCCGGTGCACGCGCATGCCGCTGCCCAGGATCTCGCCCGCGGTACCGTAGTCCGCGCCCTTCTCCTCCTGGGCGAAGTCATAACCGAGCACGGCGGGCCCGCGCGCGACCAGCCACTCCGCCGCCGCGCGCGTGAGGCAGGGCGACTCGTCCCACCAGCGAGGATCCGTGGTCACGTGCCCCTTGGGCCAGTCGGTGCGGAGGAAGAGCATGCCGCCCGACTCGATGCGGATGTCCTGGGCGGCGAGCGCCCGCTCGGCGCGGTCGAGATCCTCGGGCGTGATCCGCGCGTTGGCCGAGCCCTTGAAGGTGAGGTCCATGACGACGGCGTCGCCGATCATGGACTCCAGCGGGAGCCGCTCGACGCTCGGCTTGTCGCGGAAGAAGTGATGGGGCGAGTCGATGTGGGTTCCCGCGTGCACGGTCATTTCGACCATGCTGGAGACGAAGCCTTTGTCTTCCCAGCGCACGATCGGGCGCGACTTGAAGTAGGCCTCCTCCTTGGCGAACGGGGTCGAGTCGCACTCCTCCACGGTCATGCTGAGGTCTACGAGGCGCATGCCAGTGCTCCCTCTCGCGGATCGCCCGACACCGTGGTCCGCTGCATGAGGCGTCGGTGCTGCACGGTGTCGTAGGGCGTGGCCCGGTGAAGGACCGCGCGGTTATCCCAGATCACGAGGTCGCCCTCGCGCCACTCGTGCCGGTACCGGAACTCGGGCCGGGTCGCGTGCTCGAGAAGCTCCTTCAGCAGCGCCCGCCCGCTCTCGACGGACATCCCCACGATCTGGGACGCGTGCGCGCCGATGAGGAGCGCCTTCCGGCCGTTGACGGGATTGGCGCGCACGAGACGGTGGCGGACCGGCTGGTACTCGGCGCGCTCTTTGTCCGTGAAGAAGCCGGGATGGAGCTGGTCGCGCGACCACGCGAAGTCGTGCACCACCGTCAAGTCCTCGAGGGGGCGGCGCCGCGCTTCCGGGAGCGCGGCGTAGGCGGCCCGCGTGCTCGCGAACTCGGTGGCGCCGCCCTCGGGCGGGACGATTCGCCCGGAGAGCAGGGAGCAGAGCGCAGGCACCGTCTTGAAGGACGAGTCACTGTGCCAGAGCATGTTCGCCTGCTGGTAGAGCATGCGTCGATCCTCGGGCGGGATGACCTCGCCGGTTCGGATGTCGAGGTTCGACTGGCGCGCGAAGGGCGTCCCCGCCGCGGGATTCGCGGAGAGCGTCACCTCGAGAGGCCCGAAATGCCGGCTGAACGCCACCTGGGCGTCGTCGTCGAGCGGCTGCCCGTGGAACACCAGGACGGAGTGCTCCTCGAAGGCGGCGCGGATCTCCGCGAAGACCGCGTCGGGCAGAGGGCGCGTGATGTCCACGCCCTCGATGCGGGCGGCGAGGGAGGGGGCGAGCCGGGTCACCGAGATGGCGGTCATGGGGACTGGCGCGATACTATACGGGCTCTCAGAGGGAGGCAAGGCCATGGGCTACGCGGAAGTGCTCTACGACGTGAAGGACCGCATCGCGACGATCACGCTCAACCGTCCCGACAAGCTCAACGCGTGGACGGCGGTGATGGAGCGCGAGGTGCGCGCGGCCATGAGCGACGCGGCCGGGGACGACGCGGTCCGCGTCATCGTGCTCACCGGCGCCGGGCGCGGCTTCTGCGCGGGCGCCGACATGGGCCTCCTCTCCGGGCTGTCCGGCCGCCCCGCGCCCGGCGAGGACGCCGAGGTCGTCCTCCGCCGCGAGCGCGCCGAGCGGGGCGACGACCCGGCGGTGCGCGCGGACTTCCGCGGACCCTACGCCTACTTCCCCACCATCCCCAAGCCCGTCCTCGCCGCTCTCAACGGCGCCACCGCCGGGCTCGGCCTCGTCATCGCGCTGTACTGCGACCTCCGCTTCGCGAGCGAGACCGCCGTGTTCACGACCTCGTTCGCCCGTCGCGGCCTCATCGCCGAGCACGGCGTGTCCTGGATGCTCCCGCGGCTGGTGGGGCTGCAGAACGCGCTCGACCTCCTCCTGTCCGCGCGGAAGATCGACGCCCACGAGGCCCTCCGCATGGGGCTGGTGGCCCAGGTGCTGCCCCAGGCCGCGCTGATGAGCGGCGTCCTCGGCTACGCGCGCGAGCTGGCCGACTTCGTCTCCCCACGCTCGATGAGCGTCGTGAAGCGGCAGCTCTGGGCGGCGCAGTTCCAGGGCCTCGCCGAGGCCACCGCCGTCGCCGAGGAGGAGATGCGCAAGAGCTTCGGTGCAGAGGACTTCAAGGAAGGCGTTGCCCACTTCCTCGAGAAGCGGGCCCCGCGCTTCACCGGCCGGTAGCGACTTGACCCAAGGGCGCCGGGCGGACTAGGCTCGACCCGTCCACCAAGCCAGACCAGACAGGAGCCCGAGCGTGAGCCAGATCGACCGCATCACCGGCGTGCTCTCCCCCGTCGTGACGCCGTTCACCGCCGATCTCGCGCCCGACGCGGAGCGCTTCGTCCGCCAGTGCCGGTGGCTCCTCTCGCAAGACGTCGGCCTCGCCGTGTTCGGCACGAACTCCGAGGCGAACTCGCTTTCCGTCGAGGAGAAGATCGAGCTCCTCGATCGGCTCGTCGCCGCCGGTCTCGACCCCGCGCGCATGATGCCGGGCACCGGACACTGCGCGCTCCCGGACTCGGCGCGGCTCACCGCGCATGCCGCGAAGGCGGGCTGCGGCGGCGTCCTGATGCTGCCGCCCTTCTACTACAAGGGCGTGACCGACGAGGGTCTCTACCGGAGCTTCGCGGAGGTGATCGAGCGGGTGGGGGACGCGCGGCTACGGATCTACGTCTACCATATCCCGCCCGTGTCCCAGGTGCCGATCACGCTCAGCCTGATCGAGCGCCTGCTCAAGGCCTATCCGCGGACGGTCGCGGGGGTGAAGGACTCGTCCGGAGACTGGAGCAATACGAAGGCCATGCTGGACGCCTTCGCCGCCTCCGGCTTCGACGTCTTCGCGGGCAGCGAGACCTTCCTGCTTGCGAACATGCGCGGGGGCGGCAAGGGCTGCATCAGCGCCACCGCCAACGTGAACCCGGGCCCCATCGCCCGGCTCTACGCGTCGTGGCAGGGCGCGGACGCCGACGCCCAGCAGGCGCGGCTCGACGAGATCCGCGGCATCTTCCAGAAGTTCCCGATGATCCCGGCGCTCAAGGCCGCCATCGCGCACTACGGCGCCGATCCCGGCTGGGCCACGGTGCGGCCGCCGCTGGTGAGCCTCGCTCCTGACTCCACCGGCGCCCTGGTGGCCGAGCTGGACCGCCGCGGCTTCCAGATGCCCGGCCTTCGCGGCTGAAGGGGCCCCCGCGGATGCCCGTCGCGGGAATCCTCCACACCGGTCTCAGCGTCAGCGACCTCGATCGCTCCATCGCGTTCTACCGCGATCTTCTCGGCCTCGAGCTGATCACCCAGTGGGACAGCAGCCAGCCGTATCTCCGCACCGTGGTCGGGTTCCCCGACGCCGAGCTGCGCATCGCCCTCCTCCGCCTGCCCGGCGAGGCCGGCGCCGCCGGCCATCACATCGAGCTCCTCGAGTACCGCGTGCCGCGGGGCGCCCGGGGCGACGCCCGCACCTGCAATCCCGGCAACGGCCATGTGGCCTTCATGGTCGCGGACCTCGAGGCGACCTACCGCGAGCTCAAGGACAAGGGCGTGCGCTTCAAGTCGGCGCCGGTGGACATCACGCACGGGCGGAACCGCGGGGCCAAGGCCGTCTACCTGCTCGACCCCGACGACATCACCCTCGAGCTGGTGCAGCCGGCCCCCCGCGCATGACGAGCCTCGACCTCTTTCGCCTGGACGGGCAGGTGGCGGTGGTGGTGGGCGGCGCCGGCGGGCTCGGCGCCGCGATCGCGCGCGGGCTCGCCGAGGCGGGGGCCGCCGTCGCCGTCGCCGACGCGAATGCGGGGCAGGCCAAGGTGGTCGCCGATGGGCTGACGACGGCGGGCCGACGGGCGCTCGCGCTTCCGGTGGACGTGACCGACGCGGCGAGCGTGGAGGGCATGGCCGAGGAGGCCGAGGCGCGGCTCGGTCCCGTGGACGTCCTCGTCAACAGCGCGGGGATCACCCACCGGAGCCCGGCGGCGGACTTCCCCGCCGCGCAGTGGCACCGGGTCATCGCCGTGAACCTCACCGGCGTGTTCCTCGCCAGTCAAGCCGTCGGGCGGCGGATGGTGGCCCGTCGCCGGGGGCG
>JBKPDT010000039.1:0-14059 GCA_046728035.1 Candidatus Methylomirabilota bacterium
GAGCGGCTTCAGCCCGAGTTCGCGCGGCGGGGCTGGCGCGACCTCGACATGGCGGTGGGCATCAATACCGGCCCCATGGTCGTGGGCAACATGGGCTCGCGCGCCCGGCTCGCCTACACCGCGGTCGGCGACGCGGTGAACGTCGCCGCGCGGCTCGAGGGTCTCTCGAAGGAGTACGGCGCCCGCGTGGTGGTGGGCGAGGCGACCCGCGCGGCGGCGGAGCGCGCCTTCGAGTACCGCTTCCTCGACGTGGTGGCCGTGGTGGGGCGCGAGACGCCCCTCACCGTGTACGAGCTACTGGGGCGCGCGGGGAGCCTCACGCCCCCTGCCACGCACCGTCTCGCGCGCTACCACGAGGGCATCACCTGGTACCGGGGACGCCGGTGGCGGGAAGCCGCCGCGCTGTTCGACGAGCTCGCCGCGAGCGCTCCGGGGGACGGCCCCGTCGAGGTCTACCGCCGGCGGAGCCACGAGCTCCTCGCGCATCCCCCGCCGCCCGACTGGGACGGGGTCTACGTCGCCCGGACCAAGTAGCGCACCCGCGCTACCGCCGGACGGTCGAGGAGAGCTCGAGGGGCGGCAGCACGACGGTCGGCGGCACGCCGCCGAGCCGCTCCCTCAGCGGGCCGAGCCACCCGTCGACCACGCGCGCGGTGCGCGGGTCGGGACGCTCGAACTCGCCGAAGCGCTGCACGATTTCGGCGCCGCGCCGGTCGCCCGCCTGCATCCGCCCGCGGCGCTCGCCCCAGTAGACGGCCCGGTCGCCGGACCGGCCGACCACGGTGACCGAGTACGCGCCGTCGGCGCTGGCGACGAGCACGAGTCGATACGGCCCGGCGAGCCCCGCGGGGACGTGGATGACGCGGCGGCCGTCCCGGACGCCGGTGAAGGAGCCGAAGACCTGGTTCACCTCGACGCCGGAAGGGACGAAGCCGGCCGCGCGCACGCCGTCGGGCATGATGAGGAGCGGCATGAGGGGGCCGTCGACGACGATCTCGATCGTGCTCGCGTTGACCGAGAACGCCTCCTTGGTCACCGCACCGTCTGGGCCGAGGGTACCCTTCTCGCCGGGCTGGAGGATGGCCTTCCGCTCGCCGCTCGCGTCAGCGAGGACGACCTCCCCGGCTCGCGTCCAGCTCACGAAGCCGCCGTCGCTCCGAGCCTGCGCCCCGATGAGGCCGTCGCGGGCGGTCGCCGAGTATGCGTTCGACTCCAGGGTGACGGTGCCCCGTCCACCAAGCCACCCGACGACCCGAGCCCACAGCGTGCCGGCAACGATGAGCAGACGCACCCGCGACGGCTCGCGCTGCCCGCTCGGGAGCTCGCGCACCGTCACCTCAGAGCCCGGCTCTACCGTCACCGTGGTGCCGTCCAGAAACGTGATGAGCGCGCGCCCGTCCGCGCCGGTGGCCACCCGGTCGCCCTCGGCGAGGTCGGCCCCGCTGGCGGCGCGAGCCCGTGCGCCGCCCTGCGCCCGCGCGTGCTCGACCACACCCGAGAGCACGCTCAGGGTCGCCGCCGTCGGTGGCTTCGGAGCCGCCGGGTCCGCCGCGCCGACGGCGACGGGCAGGAGGAGCGACAACGCGAGCGCCACGACGGAGCCCGTGAACACCCCTCGTCGCGTCATCGCCGTCCACCCCCACGTCTTGCTCTGCACGGCATCGGAGGAGAGCAACCCATGTGCCAGCGTGGGAAGCGCGCCCCGCGGGTCGCGAGCGGGACCGGGCGGGCCGACGAGGCGGGCACGATGCCCCGCGTGAGCCCCCCGGACGGCAACCTGCCCGACAACCTGCCCGATCCGTCCGACCCGCCGGCCGGGCGCGCGCCGCGTTTGTTATACTCCCCCCGCCGGCGCCCCGGATGCGCCGGAAAGGAGGATCCCATGAATCCTGCGCGCCGGTTGTCGCTTCTTCTCGCTGTGCTCGTCGCGGTCGTCGCCGCCCCCGCGCGCGCCGACGAGACGTGCAACTCCCCCTACATGGGCAACCTCATCAAGGGGCAGGAGGACTACGTCTACGTCTGGACCCTCGGGGTCAAAGGCCTCGGCGACGGCTTCGACAAGCTCGTCACCATCGACGCCAATCCCAACTCCAGTCAGTACGGCAAGGTCATCCACAAGGTCTCCGTGGGCGGGCGCGGCGAGGCGCATCACATGGGCTTCACCGACGACCGGCGCTCTCTGTGGGCGGGCGGGCTCGATGACAGCAAGATCGTCATCTTCGACGTGGGCACCGATCCGGCCAAGCCCAAGATCGTGAAGCGCATCAACGACATGCCTACCAAGACCGGCTTCGTGGGCCCGCATACCTTCTACGCCATGCCCGGCCGCATGCTCGTGCAGGGCCTGTCCAACACCAGGGACAATGGCGGCGTCACCGGCTTCGCCGTCTACAGCAACCGCGGCGAGTTGATCAACGTGCAGGCCATGCCCACCGACAAGGGCGGCGACGGCTACGGCTACGACCTCGCCATCAACCCGCAGAAGAACGTCATGCTCTCCTCGAGCTTCACCGGCCGCGCCAACTACATGCGCGAGCTGGGCAAGCTCGTGGGCGACGCCGAGGCCATGAAGAAGTTCGGCAACACCATGGTGGTCTGGGATCTCAAGGCGCTAACGCCGAAGAAGGTGCTGAGCGTGCCGGGCGCCCCGCTGGAGATCCGCTGGTCCCTTCGGCCGGACGACAACTGGGCGATCACCGCGGCCGCGCTCACCTCCAAGCTCTGGCTGGTGAAGCAGGACGCGGCGGGCGAGTGGCAGGCCAAGGACGTCGGCACCATCGGCGATCCCGCCAAGATCCCGCTCCCCGTGGACATCAGCATCACCCGCGACGGCACCGGGCTCTGGGTCAACACCTTCATGGACGGCAAGACCCGCTACTTCGACCTCACCAACCCCGAGCAGCCGAAGCAGACGTACGAGAAGGTCACCGGCAAGCAGGTCAACATGATCTCGCAGAGCTGGGACGGCAAGCGGGTGTACATCTCCTCCTCGCTCCTCGCCAACTGGGATAAGGGCGGCGACGACAACGAGCAGTTCGTCCGCGCCTTCAAGTGGGACGGCAAGGAGCTCACGCCGGCCTTCGAGGTGGACTTCAACAAGGAAAAGCTCGGGCGCGCGCACCACATGAAGTTCGGCTCCAAGGCCGTCAAGCTGGCCTATCCGCCGGCGCGGGTCGCGAGCGTCGGGACGCCAAGGTGACGATTCGTCACGTCCTCGCGTCCACCGCGGGGGCATTCGCCCTGCTGGCCCTCGGCGGCGGCGCGGCGGCGCACGAGCCCCCGGCCGCGCCGGACCCGCCGGCGGTGATGGACTTCGTACCGCCGGCCCCCGGCACCTACCGGCTATACGCCATCATGCCCGCGCCCGACGGAACGGTGCTCGATCTGGAGGGCCGGCGCGCGCGGTTGGCCCGCTTCACCCGCGGCAAGATCACGGTGCTCTCGTTCATCTACACGGGCTGCGCGGACGCGCGCGGCTGCCCCCTCGCCTACCAGGTCTTCCATACCATGCAAGACCGGCTGCGCGAGGCACCCGCCCTTCGCGATCGGGTGCGGCTGGTCACGCTGAGCTTCGATCCCGTCCACGACACGCCTGCCGCCATGCGCCGCTACGCGAACGGCGTCCGGTCCGAGGGGACGCCGCCAGGCGTCGAGTGGGCCTTCCTCACCACCGGCTCCGCGCGCGAGCTCCTCCCGCTCCTCGACGGCTTCGGCCAGGACGTCCGTCTGGAGCGGGGGGCGCGGGGTGGGCATGCGCCGCGCCTGGGACACGTGCTCAAGGTCTTCCTCATCGATCCGCGTGGCATCGTCCGGGAGATCTACACGACGTCCTACCTCTTCCCCGACGTCGTGCTCAACGACATCGAGACCCTCCGCCGGGAATGAAGCTCGGCTGGGCGCTCAATGTCGCGGGCGCCTGGGCCACGCCGGAGAACCAGGTGCGCGTGGCCCAGCACGCGGAGGCGCTCGGCTACTCGGGGCTCTGGGTGCTACAGCGCCTGCTCTACGCCATCCATCCCAAGGGCGACTACCCGCCCATGCCCAATCAGCCCTGGCCCAAGATCTTCGAGTCGGTGGCCGACCCGATCGTCTCGCTCGCCTTCGTGGCGGGGCAGACCTCGCGGATCCGGCTCGGCACGAGCGTGCTCATCATGCCGTACTACTCGCCCATCCTCCTCGCCAAGCAGCTCGCCACCCTCGATCAGGTGTCGGGCGGGCGGCTCGACGTGGGGCTAGGCCTGGGCTGGTCCGAGGACGAGTTCGACGCCTCCGGCGTCCCCTTCAAGCAGCGCGGCCGGCGGGGCGATGAGTTCCTGCGCTGCCTCAAGGCCCTCTGGACCCAGGACGAGGTGGAGTTCCACGGCGACTTCTACCACGTGCCACGCGCAAAGGTGCTGCCCAAGCCCCGGCAGAAGCCCCACCCGCCCATCACCGTGGGGGGCTACAGCGACGTGGTGATCCAACGCGCGGTCACCCTCGGCGACGGGTTCAACGGCGGCAACATGCCGCTCGCCGAGGTGCGCCCGCTCATCGCGCGCATCCGGGCGGCGGCCGAGAAAGCGGGGCGCGAACCCGCGAGCCTGCACGTAGTCTGCCGCGGTGCCTTCCGCCTCCACGACACGCCCCAGGGCCCGGGGCGCCGCGCCCTGTGGGGCAACCTCGAGGAGATCCGCGAGGACATCCAGCGCTACGCCGAGGCGGGCCTCACCGAGCTCTTCCTCGAGGGCAACTTCACGCTCGCCGACGCGCCCATCGGGCGCGCCCTCGAGGTGATGGAACTCCTCGCCCCGCGCTAGGCCGCTGAGGTGCGAACAGGCTGCTCAGCAGCCTGGCCTACTTCAGGCGCGGGTCGAGCGCGTCGCGGAGCCCATCGCCGAAGAGGTTGAAGCCGAGCACGGTGACGAAGATCGCGATCCCCGGGAACAGCGAGAGCCACGCGTTGGCCTGGATGAAGGAGACGTTGGCCTTGAGGTCCCAGCCCCAGCTCGGCGTCGGCGGCTGGGTGCCCAGGCCGAGGAAGGATAGGGTGGCCTCCACGATGATCGAGGTGGCGATCCCCAGCGTGGTGGTCACGATGATCGGCGCCAGGCAGTTCGGCAGCACGTGGCGGAACAGGATCCAGGGATCCCGCACGCCGAGGGCGCGGGACGCCTCGATGTATTCCTTTTCCTTGATGGAGAGCACGCTCCCCCGCACCAGCCGGGCGTAGATGGGGATGCGCACGATGGCGATGGCGCCGGTGACCTTCATGGTGCCGATCAGCCCCGCGGTGGGCGTGAAGATCACCATCAGGATGATGGCGAGCAGGTAGATGGGGAAGGCGAGGATCAGGTCCATCACCCGCATGACGGTGGTGTCGACCCGACCCCCGTAGAATCCGGCGATCATCCCGAACGGCACGCCGACGAACAGCGCGAGCAGCACCGACGACACGCCCACCAGCAGCGAGATCCGCGTGCCGTGGATGACGCGGCTCAGCATGTCGCGCCCGAGCTGGTCGGTCCCCAGGGGATAGTCCCAGCTCGGGCGCTGGAAGGTGTGCGTCTGGTCGCTGGCGATGGGGCTCTGGGGTGCCAGGACGTCCGCGAAGATCGCCACGACGAGCAGGATGCCGACGATCCCCGCGCCCAGAAGCGCCGTCGCGCTGCGCCTGAGCCGGCGGATCCCCTCCACCAGCGGCGATGCCGCGGGCTTCGCGCGCTCCCCCCAGTCGGTCCCGGCGGTTACCGGCAGGTCGGCCTCGCCCACGCTTCCTCCGTGGATCGGTCGCGAGCTCGTCCGGAGCGCGTCGCAGTCGTCGGCCATGGTGTCCTCAGGCGTACCGGATCCGGGGATCGAGGAATGTGTAGGTCAGGTCGACGAGGAGGTTCATGACGACGAAGGCCAGCGCCGTCAGCAGGGCGAAGCCCTGCACCTGCTGGTAGTCGCGGGCGATGATGGCGTCGATCCCGAAGGTGCCCAGCCCCGGCATGGCGAAAAGTGTCTCTACGACGATGGCGCCCCCGATGAGGAAGCCGATCTGAAGCCCCATCACCGTCACGGTGGGGATGAGGGCGTTCTTCAGCGCATGCTTGAACACCACCGGCCGCTCGGAGAGACCCTTGGCGCGCGCGGTGGTGACGTACTCGCTTCGGATGACCTCCAGCATGCTGGCGCGGAGGAGGCGCGTGAGGATGGCGGCCCGCCCCACCCCCAGTGCGATGGCGGGCATCAAGACGTGCTGCATGTTGCCCCAGAGGCTCGCCCCGCAGATCACAGTGGGGCAGGTGCCGGGCAGGTAAACCCAGCCCGAGCTGGGGAGGAAGCCCCCGAGGCCGATCGAGAAGAGCAGGAGGAGGAGGACCCCGATGAAGAACTCGGGGATGGAGACGCCGATCATGGCCACCGAGGTCGCCGTGTAGTCGGCCCAGGTGTTCTGGCGCAGGGCACCGATGATGGCGGCGGGGACGGCGATCAGCAGCGCTATCCCCATGGACAGCACGATCAGCTCCAGCGTCACCGGGAGGCGGATGAGGACGTCCTGGAGGACGGGACGCCCGGTGAGGATCGAGACTCCCCAGTCGCCCTGCACGAGCTTGCCGAGCCAGATCCCGTACTGGACCACGATCGGCTTATTCAGCCCATATGCCTCCCGCGCCTTGATTGCGTCTTCCTCGGTGTAGGCGTCGCCGAGGAGCGACACCACAGGATCGCCGGGGACCGACCGCATCATCACGAACACCACGAAGGTGATCATGAGGACCGTCGGCACGATCTGCAGCAGCCGTCTCAGGATATAGGTCCGCATGCGACGGTCCGCCGGCGCCCGCTTCTCTTACTTGTCCAGCCAGACCTTGTGGTAGTGGACCTCGAACTCCGCGTTGTACGTGTACCCCTTCATGTAGGGCTGCGCGACCATGTAGAAGGGCGAGCCCGAGATCACGTTGTAGTACATGTTCTCGGCCATGTACTCCAGGAACTCCTTCGCAAGGGCTTTGCGCTTGGTGAGATCCAGCTCCTTCGCGTAGCGCGCGTAGTAGTCGTCCACCTTGGTATCGGTGTGGCGCGGATGGCTCCACGCGGAGGACTTGGTCGAGACGTACGCGCTCGACAGATACCCGTTGCTGTCGATGGTCAGCAGGGACAGGAGGTCCTCGATGTACATGTCCCACGGGCCATCGCCCAGCGTCGTGTTCATCCAGGAGACCTTGTCCACCAGCCGGATGTTCGCGGTGACGCCGATGCGGGCCAGCTGCTCCTTGACGACGGTGGCGATGATGTTGAAGACGCTCTTCTCGGTGTTCGTCATCAGCTCGAGGGTCAGCGGCTTGGCGGAACCATACCCCGCCTCGGTGAGCAGGGCCTTAGCCTTGGCCTGATCGTAGGGGCAGAGGTGATTGACGTTCACCGACTCCAGCGTGCCGGGCGGGGCCATGCCCACCCACGGCGTGGCCTGGCCCTTGAACGCGATCTTGACGACCTCCTGCCGGTCGATGCCGTAGCAGCCGATGGCCTTGCGCACCCGGAGGTCGCCGAAGATCGGATGGGGTGTGCGGTCCGGCGACATGGGCTTGCCGTCCTTCGGGATGGTGACCTTCATCGCCGCCAGCATCGGCGTCGTTTCCTTGCCCGTCATGATCTGGGCCTTCGGGTTCTGCGCCTTCATGGTGTCGACGTGCTCGGGCGAGAACGAGGCGATGAAGTCGATCTCGCCGGCCTTGAAGGCCGCCATCTCGGTGACCGGGTCCTTGATCACCCGGACCACCACCTTGTCCAGGTAGGGGAGGCCGGGCACGAAGTACTTGTCGAAGCGCTCCATCGCGAGGTGGCTGCCCTTCACCCACTCGACGAACTTGAACGGCCCGCATCCGATGATCGAACCCGGCTTGCCCTGCCTGCGGTCGTCGAACGTGAACTTCTGGATGGAGGCCGGCGAGAGCAGGATCAGGCCCGTCCGGTAGGCGGAGAGCATGTGCAGGAAGAAGGCGTAGGGGTGCTTGAGCCGGACCTGCACGGTGAGGGGATCGACCACCTCCACGCTGTGGACCGGCTCGTAGAACGGCCGCATGCCGGACTTGGTGGCCGGGTCCATCATCCGCTCGATGTTGAACTTGACCGCCGCCGCGTCGACCGGGGTGCCGTCGTGAAAGAGAACGTTCTTCCGGAGCTTGAAGGTGTAGAGCAGGCCATCGGGTGACATCTGCCATGACTCGGCGGCGTCGCCCACGAACTTGCCGTCCGGCGTGATGTTGGTGAGGCTGCACCCCACGTTCATCGCCACCCACATCATTTCGTAGCCGGGCGCGGTGTGGAAATCGAGGTTGGCGATCTCGTTGCCGTAGGAGACGCGCAGGGTGCCACCCCGCTTGGGTGTCTGGGCGTCGGCCAGGGCCGGCATCGAGACGAGCCAGGTCAGGAACATCAGAACAGCTGCACAAACCGGAAGGGACCGTGGGCGCATAGTGTCCTCCCTACTTAGCGATCGGACCTAGAGATCGGACCTAGCGGTGGGACCCGCGATTGGGGGGACTCTACAACAGTCTCCGCCCCTCGACAAGGGGCCGCGCCGCCCCTTGTCGCCGTCGCCGCACGCGGCCCGGTCGTCATTGCGCAACGCGCCACCCTTCCGTACTGTGTGCCCCGAGGGCCTGTTTCCCCATGCCGACGTTCTCGCACTCGCGTCTCCGGGTCTACGAGACCTGCCCGCGCCAGTACCGCTTCCGGTACGTGGAGCGCGTCAAGATCCCCCAGGTGGAGACCGTCGAGATGTTCGTCGGGAGCCACGTGCACGGCGCCCTCGAAGCGCTCTACCGGGGCGTCAAGGCGGGGCGGGCGCCCACGCTCGACGAGCTGCTCGCCGGCTACCGTGGGGGGTGGGAGGCGGAATGGGCGGACACGATCCGGATCTCGCGCCCGGAGCTGACGGCAGCCGACTATCTCGCGCTGGGGGCCCGGCACCTCACCGCCTTCCATGCGCGCTACTACCCCTTCGATCAGGAGCGCACCGTGGCCATCGAGCGGCGCATCCTCTTCCCGCTCGACGAGGCCCGCAACATCTGGATGCAGGGCTTCATCGACCGGCTCTCGGTGACGCGCGAGGGGATCTGGCAGATCCGCGACTACAAGACCGGGGGATGGCTCCCCACCCAGCAGGACGTGGACGCCGACCGTCAGCTCGCCCTCTACCAGCTCGGCGTGCAGCGGCACTTCCCCCGCCACGCGCGCGAGGTCGAGCTGATCTGGCACTATCTCGCGCACGATCTCGAGCTGCGCTCCCGACGCGAGCCCGCCGCGCTCCGCGACCTGGAGGCGCGCACGCTCGGGCTGATAGACGCCATCCAGACCGATACCACGTGGAACGTGGTCGAGGGCACGCACTGCCACCGCTGCTCCTACCAGTCGGTCTGCCCGGCCTGGTCCCACCTCTTCAGGAAGGAGGAGGCTCAGCTCGAGCTGGCGGGGCTGAGGGAGGACGGCGCGGCCCTCGTGGACCGACTCGCCGGCCTTCGGGCCGAGCGACGGGCGCTCGATGCGCGCATCGCGCAGACGGAGGCCGATCTGGTCGCCTACGCCCGGGGCCTGGGCCTCTCGTCGGTCTTTGGCGCCACCCGCCGAGCCCGGATCTCCATCCGCCACACGCTCGCCTATCCCCGGAAGGGTGACCCGGCGCGAGATGCCCTCGAGCGACTGATCAAGGCGGGCGGCCGATGGGAGGAAGTCTCACAGCTCAGCCTTCAGCTGGTGGCGCGCAAGGCCGCGGAGGGCGCGTGGCCCGCCGATCTCACGGAGCAGGTGCGCGGCTTCGCCCAGCCGGGCGAGCGCGCGCGCGTCACGCTGTCTCGACGGCCCGACTCAGCCGAGTAGCCGCTCGGCGGCGTCCTCGCCCGAGCGCACGCAGTCGGAGATCCCGACGCCCCGGTAGGCGCCGCCCGCCAGCGCCAGCCCCCGGTGGCGGCGGATCGCGGCCTCGATGGCGTCCACGCGCGCCAGGTGCCCGACCTGATACTGCGGCATCGCCTTCACGTGGCGCCCCACCCGCGTGAACAGGGGCTCGCCGCGGGCCCCTAGCAGCTCGACGAGCTGGCCTCGCGCGGTGGCGACAAGGGCGGCGTCGTCGCCTTCCAGCACGCCCTCGTTCATGGCCCCGCCGAGAAAGACGCGCAGGAGCGCCATGCCCTCGGGGGCGCGGCCCGGGTACTTCACGCTCGAGAAGGTGGCGGCGATGATGGGCCGGCGCTCCGTTTGTGGCACGACGAACCCGAACCCGTCGAGGGCGTGCGCGATGTCGCTGCGTCGATAGGCGAGCGTCACCGTGGCGGACGAGGCGTAGGGGATGCCCTCGAGCAGATGCGCGAGGCCGGGGTCGAGACGGCGCAGGAGCCGTGCCACCTGATGCGCTTCGGGCGCCAGGACCACCGCGTCCGCCTCCACCACCGCGCCCTCGGTGGTGACGAGACGCCAGGCCTCGCCGCGCCGCTCCACAGCGGCCACGCGCTCCTTGAGGCGCACCGCGCCGGGCGGCAGGCGCCCCGCGAGGGCATGGACGAATTCCTCCATGCCGTCGGCGAAGGTGAGGAAGAGCGACCAGCGCGCTCCGCTCGTGCCCTGGGCGGCGGGCCCCGCGCGTCCCGCCCGCCGCATGCCGAGGATGACACTGCGGTGGCGCCGCTCCATCTCGAGGAAGCGCGGCATGGTCGCGGCGAGGGAGAGGGAGTCGGGATCGGCGGTATAGATGCCCCCGATCAGCGGCTGGGCCACGCGCTCCAGGGCCTCACGGCCGAGCCGGCGGCGGACGAAGGCGCCCAGGCTCTCGTCGGGGTCACCGCCGCGCGGCAGGACGAGGTCCAGCGCCATCCGGGCCTTGCCGCGCCAGGAGAAGAGCGGCGAGGCGAGCAGCGGCGCCAGCCGCGTGGGCGTCATCATCTGGAACCCTTCGGGCAGGACGTGGAGCCGGCCGCGGTGAACCACGAAGGCGCTCCGATGGCGGTCGTCGGTGCGCACGAGGCGATCCTCGAGCCCGAGCCGGCGGCAGAGGGCCAGCGCCCAGGGCTTCTCGGAGATGAAGGAGTCCGGCCCGCACTCGACGAGGAAGCCGTCGCGGCGCTCGGTCAGGATGGTGCCGCCGAGCCGGTCGGCGCTCTCAAGCAGCGTCAGGTCGAGCGCGAGCCCGCGCTCGCGGCTGATCTCCAGGCAGCGATGGGCGGCGGCGAGCCCCGAGATCCCACCTCCGACGATGACTAGGCGCATCGCGGAGCAGAGCCTGGCCCATTTATCGTATCCGCTCGCCTCGCCTTCGGCTGCGGCTCGCCCGTCTCGCTCCGCTCGACACCCACTCTCATATCCGCTCGCCTCGCCTTCGGCTGCGGCTCGCCAATCAACTGCCGCGTCATCGCGAGGACATGTCGTGGACCATGTCGACGAGGGCGCGGACATGGTCCACCGGCGTGTCGGCGTGGACGCCGTGGCCGAGGTTGAAGACGTGGCCGGGCCGGCCGGCGGCGCCGTCGAGGACGGCACGCGCGGCGCGGCGGATTTCCTCCACCGGGGCGAGGAGGATGGCTGGATCGAGATTGCCCTGCACCGCGACGTCGCCGCCCAGCCGGTCCCACGCGGCGCCCAGGTCCACCCGCCAGTCGAGGCCGATCACGTCGCCGCCGGCGTCCCCCATCGCTTCCAGCAGCGCGGCCGTGCCGGTGCCGAAGTGGATGGCGGGCGCCTCCGGCGCCAGCCGCCGGAACACGGAGGCGGAATACGGGAGCGCGAACTCGCGATAGTCGGCCAGCGACAGCGTGCCCACCCAGGAGTCGAAGAGCTGCACGGCCTGGGCGCCGGCGGCGATCTGGCCGTTGAGATAGTCGGCGGTGATGTCGGCGAGGCGCCCCATGAGGGCGTGCCAGGCGGCCGGCTCTGCGCGCATGAAGCGCTTAGTGTGGAGGAAGTCCCGCGAGGCCCCGCCCTCGATCAGGTAGGAGGCGAGGGTGAAGGGCGCGCCCGCGAAACCGATGAGCGGCAGGCGGCCGGCCAGCGCGGCGCGCGCGAGGCGCACCGTCTCGAAGACATAGCCCACCGTCGAGGCCACGTCCACCCGCGGCAGCCGCGCGACGTCGGCCGCGCTGCGGATCGGACGCGCGATGTGCGGGCCCTCGCCCCGCGCGAACTCGAGCCCCACGCCGAGGGGCTCCAGCACGAGGAGGATGTCGGCGAAGAGGATGGCCGCATCCACGCCGAGGCGCTGCACCGGCTGCAGCGTCACCTCCGCCGCCGCCGCCGGCGTCTTGCACAGCTCGAGGAAGCCGTGCTTGGCGCGCAAGGCGCGGTACTCGGGCATGTAGCGTCCCGCCTGGCGCATGAGCCACACCGGCGTGAACGCGGTCTTCTCGCGGCGGCAGGCGCGGAGGAACGCCGCGTCCGGATTCGTCATCGCGAATGCAGCGTATCGAGCGCCCCTGGCGGAGTCAAGGAAGGGACGGTATCATCCCCGCACGAGGAGGACTTCCATGCCATTTCTCTCCGGCAAGCAGGCGTTCCTTCAGATCCTCAAGCAGGAAGGCGTGGAGTGCATGTTCGGCAACCCGGGCACTACCGAGCTGCCGCTCATGGACGGGCTCGCGCGCGAGCCGGGCATCCGCTACATCCTGGCCCTGCAGGAGTCCGTGGCCATCGCGATGGCCGACGGCTACGCCCATGCCAGCGGCAAGCTCGCCGCCGTCAACGTGCACACCTCCCCCGGGCTCGGCAACGCCATGGGCATGCTCTACGACGCGCGCATGTCGGGCGCGCCGTTGCTCCTCACCGCGGGCCAGCACGACCAGGCGATGAACCTCACCGAGCCGATCCTGTGGTCGGATCTGCCGCCGGTGGCGCGGCCCTACGTGAAGTGGTCGCACGAGATCACGCGCCTGGAGGATCTGCCCCGCGCGGTGCGCCGCGCCGTGAAGACCGCGCACGCGCATCCGAGCGGGCCCGTCTTCATCTCGCTGCCGGTGGACGTGCTCAATGCCGAGCGGGAGCTGGACCTCCTCGCGTCTACCAGGGTGGCTCCTCGTATACGCGGCGACGCCGGCGCCATCGAGGCGGCCGCCGACCTCCTCGCCCGCGCGAAGCGGCCCGTCATCGTGGCGGGGGACGCGGTCACCCAGGGCGACGCCCTCGCCGAGATGGCGGAGGTGGCCGAGCTCCTGGGCGCGCCCGTCTACGGCGAGTGCGTGCCATCGACCTGTTCCTTCCCCTTCACGCATCCGCTCTACGCCGGGCCCTTCCCGCGCCTCGGTCCGCCCATCCGCAATATGCTCATGTCGCACGACCTCCTCTTCTCGGTGGGCGGCGATCTGTTTACGCTCTCGCTCCCCTCCGACGTCGAGCCCATGCCGGAGGGCCTCACGGTGGTCCACATGGACACCGATCCCTGGCAGCTCGGCAAGAACTATCCGGCCAAGGTCGCCATCCTCGGCGATCCCAAGGCGACGCTCCCGGATCTCGCGGAGGCCCTGCGCAAGCGGCTGGGCGCGGGCGCGCTGAAGGAGCGCGCGGCGAAGATCGCCGAGCTGTCCGCCGCCCACGCGGCGGCGACGGAGAAGCTCCGCGCGAAAGCGCGCGCCGAGGTCCAGGCCTCGCCGATCTCCCCGCTCGCCCTGGTGGGCGCGGTGGCGGATGCCGTCCCCGACGACGCCATCATCGTGGACGAGTCCATCTCGTCGAGCCACGGGGTGCGAAACCTCTTCCACACCCGGGACCAGCGCGGCTTCTACGGGCTGCGCGGCGGCGGAATCGGCTGGGGCCTTCCCGCCACGCTCGGCGTCAAGCTCGCCCAGCCGGCGCGCCCGGTGGTCGGGCTGATCGGCGACGGCAGCGCCATGTACACGATCCAGGCGCTGTGGACGGCGTCGCACGACTTCATCCCGTGTGTGTACGTGATCTTCAACAACGCCTCCTACCGCATCCTCAAGCAGCGGACCCTCGCGCTGAAGGGCTTCTCCGCGGAGGACGACACCTACGTGGGCATGGACCTCGTGAACCCACGCATCGACTACGTGGGGATGGCCAAGGCGCTGGGCGTGCCGGGCGAGCTGGTGGAAAAGGG
>JBKPDT010000040.1:0-25620 GCA_046728035.1 Candidatus Methylomirabilota bacterium
ATGGTGGCGGCGGCACGCGCCGGCGTCGCCGCCATCGGCGTCCCCGCCCGCCTGCGCTCCCCCCGGCTCGAGCGCCTGATCGCGCGGACCCGCGACCTCGACGGTCGCGTGCGCTGGATCGAGGGCGCGGAGACTGCGCGCGAGCTGGCCGGCCGCGGCTGCCTGCTCATCCCCGCCACCACCCTGCTCGATGCGCGGACCCTCGCTCCCCTCCTCGCCGATCCACCGGAGGCGGCCGGCGCGGCGGTGACGGACTCGGTGGAGGCGGGCGCGCCCGTCCTCCTCCTCACCGCAGAGGCGGCGCGCCGCTTCGCGCCCGCCCTCGCCGCCGGTGAGTCGCTCGGCGCGGAGCTCGCGCGCCACGTCGAGGTGACACGGCCCAAGCCCCTCTCCGCGGCGGGGCTGTGCTTCGCCGTCCGAGACCCCGGGGACCTCGCGGAGGCGGAGCGGCTTCTTTACGCCGGACTCGGCACCGACAACGACACCGGGGTGGACCAGTATCTCCACCGCCGCTGCTCGCGCTGGCTCACGCGCCTCCTCGTGCGGACGCCGGCGACGCCCAACCAGGTGAGCGCGGTGAGCCTGGTCATCGGGCTCGGCGCGGTATGGTGCGTCTGGCAGGCCACCACGCCGACGGCGGCGCTCGGCCTCTTGTGCTATGCGCTGGCGTGCATCGTGGACCACTCCGACGGCGAGCTGGCCCGGCTCACCTTCCAGGAGTCGCGCCTCGGCGCGCATCTCGACTGGGCCATCGACACCATCATCCACTCGGGCCTCGTCCTCGCCATGGCCGTCTCGGCCGACGTCGGGTGGCCGACCACCGCCATCGGCGTGGTGGGCGCCTCCGGGGTCGCGCTGAGCGCCTTCTTCGCCCGCTATCTCCCCCGCGAGATCGCCGTCGGCGAGACAGTGGGCGGCGCCCTCAAGAACATGGGCAACCGCGACCTCTTCTACGTGCTCGTCCTGGTCTTCGTTCTGCTGCGCTGGATCCAGCCCGCCGTCCTGCCGCTGCTCGCGCTCGTCGTCGCGCTCGGCTCGCAGTCATACTGGATGGCGTGCGTGGTCCGGATCCGCCGCGGTCGGCCGGGCGCCCCCTAGCAGGACGGAGCCGCCCGATTTCGCTCGCGCGACTGGCCCGCCCGCTCGTGGTGGCGGCGGGCATCGCCGTCGTCGCCTATCTCATCCACACCGTCGGTCCCGCCACCATCCTCGAGGCGGTGTCCACGCTGTCGTGGCGGCTGGCCATCATCCTCTGCTTCCCGTACGGGCTCACCAGCACCCTCGACACCGTGGCCTGGCGCTTCGCGTTCCCGAGGCGGGTCCCACCTTTCGGCAAGCTGTGGACCGCGCGCCTCGCCGGCGAGGCGGTGAACGCGACCACCCCCACCGCCTCCATGGGCGGCGAGCCCGTCAAGGCGTATCTCCTGCGCTACTGGGTGCCGCCCGTCGAGGGCCTCGCCTCCGTCATCGTCGACAAGACGGCGATCGTGATGGGCCAGGGCCTCTTCCTCGTCCTCGGCCTCATCCTCGCGCGCACGGTGGTGCAGGTCTCGGGGCCGATCGTGACCACCATGACCGTGCTCCTCGGCGTGGAGGCGCTCGCGGTGACGGGCTTCGTCGTCGTGCAGCTCCTCGGCGCGGCGGGCCGCGGCGGGCGACTCCTCGCCCGCTTCGGCATGGGACCGAGCCGGAGCAGTCAGGAGCGCCTGGAAGGCCTCGACCGGACGCTCGCCACGTACTACCGCCGGCGCCGGCGCCGGCTCGCCACCGGGGTGCTCGTCCATTTCGCGGCGTGGACGATGGGCAGCTTCGAGATCTACCTCGTCCTGAACTTCCTGGGACTCCCCGTTCCCCTCCTCACCGCGATGGTGCTGGAGTCCTTCGGGGCCGGGGTCAAGTTCGCGAGCTTCATGATTCCCGGCTCGATCGGCGCGCTCGAGGGGGGCAATGTCGCCATCTTCGCCGCCTTCGGGCTCGGGGGCGGCACCGGGCTCTCCTATACCCTCGTGCGCCGGCTGCGCGAGGTGACGTGGGCGACCGCCGGGATGATCGCGCTCGCCGCGCTGAGCGGGCGGCCCGCGCCCGTCGAGGTCGAGGAGGAGGACGGCCGGCCTCCAAGGCCCGCGTCGATGTGCTAGACTCAACGGCGCCTGTCAGTACCATAGTTCACAGGGAGGATTCATTGAGCTCGGTTCGCGTGGCGATCGTCGGAGTCGGCAACTGCGCGTCCGCCCTCGTCCAGGGGGTCCATTTCTACCGCACCGCGCCCGAGGATGGTTTCATCCCTGGGCTCATGCGCCCTCGGCTGGGTCCGTACCACGTCGGGGACATCGAGTTCTCCGCCGCCTTCGACATCGATACGCGCAAGGTGGGCACCGATCTCTCCGAGGCCATCGCGAGCGCCCCGAACAATACCGTCCGCTTCGCGGAGGTGCCCCGTCTCGACGTGCCCGTCCATCGCGGCATGACCCACGACGGGCTCGGCCACTACCTCGCGCAGGTCATCACCAAGGCCTCCGGCTCCACCGCCGACATCGCGGGCATCCTCCGGGAGACCCGCACCGACGTCGTCGTCAACTTCCTGCCGGTGGGCAGCGAGATGGCGACGAAGTGGTACGTGGAGCAGGTGCTCGACGCCGGCTGCGGCTTCGTCAACTGCATCCCCGTCTTCATCGCGCGCGAGGAGTACTGGCGACGCCGATTCGAGGAACGCGGGCTCCCCCTCGTGGGGGACGACGTCAAGTCCCAGGTGGGTGCCACCATCGTGCACCGCGTGCTCGCCCGCCTCTTCATGGACCGGGGCGTCCGCCTCGATCGCACCAGCCAGCTCAACGTGGGCGGCAACACCGATTTCTACAACATGCTGGAGCGCTCCCGCCTCGAGTCCAAGAAGACCTCCAAGACGGACGCGGTCCGGTCGCAGATCGCTCACGAGATGCCGGACGACGCCATCCACATCGGGCCCAGCGACTACGTGCCCTGGCTGGCCGACCGGAAATGGGCCCACATCCGGCTGGAGGGGCGCGGCTTCGGCGAGCAGCCCATCAACCTTGAGCTCAAGCTGGAAGTGTGGGACTCGCCGAACTCCGCGGGGGTGGTCATCGATGCCATCCGCTCCTGCAAGATCGCGATGGACCGCGGGCTCAAGGGCGCCCTCCTTGCCCCCTCCGCCTACCTCATGAAGTCGCCCCCCGAGCAGTGGTCGGACGACGAGGCGCACACGCGCCTCGAGCACTTCATCTCCGGCGCCGAGTAGCCCGCCCGCTCTCCCGCCGCGTCAGACTTTAGGTCCCCCTCGACCGCGATGCTACACTCTTACGGTCGCACGAACGCCACTCCATGATCGCCATCTCGCGCACCGGTCGCATGCTTCGCCGCCTCGTGCGGGTGTCGTGCCGACGCCCGTACCTGACCGTCGCGCTCTCCCTCATCCTCGCCCTCGCCGGGATCGCCGCCACCGTCCAGGGCCTCCGCTTCAAGACTTCCGGGCGCGACGTCCTCCCCCAGAACGCCGGCTACGTGCAGCGCTACGCGGAGTACGCGCGCGACTTCGGCGAGCTCGAGGACATCGTGGTGGTGGTGGAGGCGCGGACCTTCGAGGCGGCCAAGGCCTACGCGAGCCGGCTCGTCCAGGAGCTGCGCGCCTCGCCGGTGAAGTTCCCCCGCGCCTCGTACCGGATCGACCCCCAGCGCTTCGAGGGCCGCCAGCTCCTCTATCTCTCGACCGAGAAGCTACGGGAGATCCGCGCCAAGATCTTCGATCACCAGGAGTTCATGGAGAACTTCGCGGCGGAGCCGAGCCTCGCCCAGCTCATCGAGGGCGTCAACACCCAGTTCGCGCAGGCATTCATCAATAACGTCTTCGACCTGGGTCTCGAGGACAAGAACCCCGCCGACACGCGCTTCCTCCAGGTGTTGCTCGAGCAGATCGAGCAGCGCCTCGATCGGCCCACCCCGTACCGTTCCCCGTGGGGCACCCTCTTCTCCGTCGACCGGGAGGCGGAGGCCGACGCGGGGTACTTCCTCTCCGAGGACAAGAGCCTCCTCTTCGTGCTGGTGGAGACCCCGAAGGGCGAAAAGGGCAGCTTCGTCGGGGACCACACCGCCATCACCACCGTCCGGGATGCCGTCGAGCGCCTGCGCGCGGTGTTCCCGAACGTCCACGCCGGCGTGACCGGCGCCCCCGTGCTGTCCAACGACGAGATGACGGCGGCGTTCGAGGACAGCCGGTTCGCCACCATCCTCTCCTTCCTTCTCACCCTCGGGCTCATCTGGCTCTCGTTCCTGCGCGTGGGCAAGCCGACCCTGATGCTGGTAGTGCTCGCGGTGAGCATCGCGTGGTCCATGGGGGTGGTCACCCTGTTCGTGGGCCACCTCACCATCTTCTCGGTGATGTTCATCTCGATCGTGGTGGGCGTAGGGATCGACTACGGCATCTACTTCCTGTTCCGCTACGAGGAGGAGATCTTCCTCGGACGCAACCTCCGGGAGGCCCTCGAGCGCACCGCCGCCCGGGCCGGCCCCGCCATTCTCCTCGGCGCCCTCACCGCGGCGGCGACGTTCTACGTCCTCATGCTGACCGACTTCAGGGGCATCAAGGAGTTCGGGTTCATCGCGGGCTCCGCCATCATGCTCTCGTGGCTCAGCATGATGACGCTCTTCCCCGCCGTCCTCGTGATCATGGACCGCCACCACGCGGAGCGCCCACGAAATCAGAAGCCGCCCGCCCACCAGCTCGAGCGGATCCGCGTGCCCTTCCTCGACCGCCTCACCCGCTTCCCGGTCACCGTGCTCGCCGCCGCCGCCGTCGTCACGTTGGCCTGCGCCTTGGCGCTGCCGTGGGTGGACTTCGACTACAACCTCCTGAACCTGCAGGCCAAGGGCACCGAGTCGGTGGTATGGGAAAAGCGCATCCTCGCCACCACCGGCCGCTCGGGGTTCAACGCGCTCGCCTCCGCGACCTCGTTCGAGGAGCTCCGGGCCAAGCAGGAGGCCTTCGAGCGGCTGCCGTCGGTGTCCGAGGTGGACTCGGTGCTCCGGCTCATCCCCGATGAGCAGGACGAGAAGGTCCGGATCATCAAGAGCTTCGCTCCCCTCGTCGCCCCGGTGCGCGTGAACCGGTCGAGCCCGGTCGACCTCGACCGCCTCACCCAGACCGTGCGCGACCTCAAGCGCCGCTTCGACATCGCCGCCACGGAGGCGGGCGACAAGCTCCCCCACGACATCCGCAGCCTTCGCGAGCAGAGCCAGCGGCTCCTCACGCGGCTCGCCAGCGCCGACCGCGAGGTGGCGGAGCCGGCCCTCACCCACCTCCAGGCCCAGCTCTACCGCGATTTCGTGCACAACTTCTACACGCTCCAGCGGAACCTGCGCCCGCGGCCGGTGACCCTCGCGGACGTGCCCGACGAGATGCGGCGGAAGTTCATCGGCGCCAGTGGCAAGCTCCTCATCCAGGTCCATCCCAAGGTCGACATCTGGGAGCGCGAGGGGGCCGAGCAGTTCGTGCAGGAGCTCCGCACGGTGGACGCCGACGTGACGGGGTCGCCGGTGATCACCTACGAGGCGATCCGCCTGATGGAGCGCGCGTACCTGCAGGGCACCGTCTACGCGTTCGTGCTCGTGGGCGCGCTCACCTTCTGGATGCTCCGGCGCGTGCGGGAGACCCTGCTCTCGCTCCTCCCCCTCGGCTTGGGCCTCGTGTGGACCATCGGGCTCATGTGGCTCTTCGATCTCAAGTTCAACCTCGCCAATGTGTGGGGCCTGCCCCTCATCATCGGCACCTCCGCGGAGTTCGGCCTCAACGTGGTGATGAACTACCTCGAAGGCCGGGAGCACAACGGGCCGCTGGTGGCGCGGAGCACGGTGATGGCGGTGGTGCTGAACGGGCTGACGACCATCGTGGGGTTCGGAAGCCTGATGATCTCGCGCCATCAGGGGATCCACGGGCTGGGGCTCCTCCTCACGGTGGGGGCGACGTGCGCCCTCATCGCCTCCCTGGTGGTGCTGCCGGTCGTGCTCCGCCTGATGCCGCGCCCCGCCGTCCAGCCGGCGGGGGCGGTCCAGCGACCCACCGCGGCCTGAGGGACACGGGGGTGAGCGGGCGCGGCCCGGCCCCGCGCTAGAAGGCGTCGGGAGCGGCGGCGATGGCCTCGAGGTCGGCGCGGGTGTAGGCGCCGAGGCTGCGGAAGTCGAGCTCGGTGTAGTTCAGGATCCACCGCATGGCGATCTTCTCGGCCTTGCGGTAGCGCGTCTCCGCCTCGAGGACGGCGGCCCGGCCGCGGTCGTCCTTCACCGTCTCGCGCAGGCGCGCGAGGATGTCGTCGGTCTCCTCCCGCAGCAGCCGCTTCACCAGCGTGAAGTCGTGGATCCTGGCGGGATCCCCGTTGTCGCGGGCGGCGTGGCGGATGCGCTGGGCGATCTGCGCCACCGACATCCGGCCCGTCGCGAGGTCCTCCATGAGAGCGGGATGGATGCCCGGTTTGCCGGCGAGGCTGTCGATGCCCTTGGCGCCGCGCCCATTGAGCCAGCCTTCGAGATACTCCACCACCATGCGCGCATTCCGACGCGTGCCCTCCACCGTGATCGGCCCCGCCGGCACCTCGATCCTCACCGGATAGCGCTCCGGATCGGCCATCTCGGGCGAGGGCTTCCAGCCGGAGGCGATGAGCTGCTTGAAGGGATCGCCCGCCGTCTTCATGTGGAAGATGTGGGCGACCCAGGCGCGGATGAAGCCCTGACGCGCCTCCCACTCCTTGTCGCCGCGGATGGCGGCGGCGGCGGCGGCGTTGACCTCGGGGTCTTGACTCGGCAGCGCGGTGGCCATCCCGCCGACGGGAACCGCGCCCCGCTTGAGGCAGATGGCGACGAGACGCCGGAAGATGTCAGCGAGGAAGGGCGTCGTCTTGATGTCCACCCCGAAGCGGTCGGGCCACACCTGCTTCGGGTCGGACATGATGAACTCGAAGATGCTGGCCTTGAGGTCCCAGCGCGCGGCGTTGAGCCCGCCCGCGTAGGGGCCGAGGGCGTGGAGCATCTCTTCCATCTGGTAGACCGCCGGCAGCGACTCCACCAGCGGGACGGCGCTGATGACCGCGTTGCGGAGGAACGGCAGTCGCTCACGGCTGCGATCGAACAGGTCGCGGTACCAGACGCACTCCTCGGCGGCCTCGAGCTTGGGCAGGTAGAAGAAGACGCCCTGCCCGCGGCCGGCCTGGGCGCGACCCACGTAGAAGAAGGTCAGCGCGGTGCCGAGGATGGCGGCGGGGATGGGCGCGCCGTCCACCGTGAAGTCCGGCTCGTCGAGATGGAGCCCCCGCTCGCGATGCATGAAGAAGGGCAGCTCACCGGGGGCGATCCGGTACTCGCGCCCGCGCTCGCGATCGACATGGGACAGCTCGCGGTTCACCGCGGCGAGGCGGTTGTGGGTGGCGCGCACGGTATCCTCGAGCCGGTGGCCGGCCGAGTCCTCGTCGTCGTCGAGGTCGCCTTCCGCGCGCTCCCCCTCGGGTCCTGGATTCAGGGCATTGATGAACATGCTGGTGATCGAGCATGGGCCGGAGATCTCGATACCGGGGCGGCGGAGGTCGGCGGGCACCGGCGGGACTTTCCAGTCTCCCCCCTTGGCCTCGCTGGGCGGGAGATGGCCGGGCAACACCCCGTCCACCAGCGCGCGCCGGAGGACGGCGGCACGCTTGGCCATCAGGACGCGGACCCGCGGGGTGAACTCGTCGTGGAGGCGCACCACGTAGTCGAGGAAGTCGGGCGTGAAGAGCTGCGCGGCCCCTTCCACTGGCGCATGGCGCACCCGCTCGGTGGCCGGACGCGGTGACGCGGCGGCGTTGGTCATCGTGTGACCCTTTCTCGCGAACGCGGACTCAGGGGCGGTGGGGGCGCCGGCCGTTCGCGAAGAGGCTCTTGAGCCCGAAGTAGGCGACGGCGTCCTTGAGGTTGGAGAAGACGCGCTTGACGCGTCCCATCTCCTGGCTGGTCACGTATTCGAGCGTGAGGACGACCCGGCGGTCGCCCGCCGCGGCGGGGCTCACCCCATGGTAGACCTTGTCGCCGTTGAAGATCACCATGGCGCCCGGCGTGGTCGCCACCGCGAGATCGCGGGGCTCGCGATCCTGCTGCCGAGTGTGCAGCCGGCAGAGGAGACGGCTCGCCGAGTTCTGGACGAGGCCGACGAGCACGGTGTACCGGGCGCCGTTGTAGTAGGACGTGTCGTAGTGGTGGCCCATGTGGTCGCCAGCCTCGGTGTAGAAGTAGAGCGCGCAGGCGTGCGGATCCTCGTCGGGGCAGAGCTTGAGGTCCGCGCGCACGAGCCGGCTCAGGAAAGCTCGGAAGGCGTCGGACCGGTAGAGGGCCAGCAGGTTCGGGCCGTTCTCCGCGATGGCAAAGTGGCTGACGCTGCCGCCCTTCTTGTGGCGCGGGATGTAATTCCGGTTGAGACCGGGCTCGAGGTGCTCGACGTCCTCGAGGAGACGGTCCACCACCGCCGGCGGGAGGAAGTCCGGCAGGAAGAGGAACTCGTCCTGCGCCCAGTACTCGCGCTGAAGGCGCGCCTCGTCGAGCGCGCGAACTGCCCGCTCGACCTCGAGCGCGACGGTAGGCGGCGCGGACGGTGCGCTGGGCGCGGTCTCCGGCGTGGTCATGGACGTTTCAATCTAGCACACGTTGTATAGTGCCCCAATGCGGGAGCGGCGTCAGCGGCTCTTCCCGTTCCACACGCCAGACGCCCAGCGGCTCGCCGCCCTCTTCGCCATCGTCTACTTCGCCCAGGGCATGTGGTACCTGCCCAACCAGACCATCATCATCGGCTTCAAGGACCAAGGGCTCAGTCCCAGCGAGGTCGCCAACTTCTTCCTGGTGGCCACGCTGCCGTGGCTGATCAAGCCCGTGTACGGCCTCATCTCCGACTTCGTCCCGCTCTTCGGGCGCCGGCGGAAGAGCTATTTCGTGCTCACCACCATCCTCGCCGCCGGCGCCGGGCTCTGGCTCGCCCTCCTCCCCGAGCATTCGTTCTGGTGGATGGCCCTCCTCTTCGCCGCCATGGGCTTCGGGCTGGCCTTCACCGACGTCCTCACCGACGCGCTCATGGTCGAGGAGGGCCGACCCCGCGGGCTTACCGGCGGCTTCCAGTCCGTCCAGTGGGCCGCCATCACCATGTCGGCCATCCTGGTGGGCGCCCTGGGCGGCTACCTCGCGGAGCGACGCGCGCTCCACACGGTCTTCGCCATCGCCGCGTGCTTCCCCGTCATCTCCCTCGCGATGGTGGTCGCCTTCATCCACGAGGCGCCGCGCCGCCGGGAACCCGGCGCCTTCGCGGAGACCGTCGCCGCCATCCGCCATGCCTTGAGCCATCGCGACATCTGGACGGTGGCGGGCTTCATCTTCTTCTTTCTCTTCAGCCCGTCCTTCGGACCGGCCTTCCTCTACTACCAGACCGACGTCCTCGGCTTCAGCCAGCAGTTCATCGGCACCCTCATCGCGCTGAACTCGGCGGCCTCGGTGGTGGGGGCCCTCGCCTACGCGCCTCTCGCGCGACGCGTCCGCCTCCGGCGTCTGCTCAACGGCTCGATCGGCGTGGGCGTGGCGGGAACGCTCGCCTATCTCGTGTATCGGGACTGGATCTCCGCCATCCTCATCGACACGTTCTTCGGCTGCGTAGGGATGATCATGCAGCTCGCCATACTCGACCTCGCCGCCAAGGCCTGCCCGCGGCGCGTGGAGGCGACCTTCTTCGCCCTCCTCATGTCCGTCTACAACGCGGCGACCCAGCTCTCCCAGAACGCGGGGGCGCGGCTGTACGAGTCGTTCGGGTTTACCCCCCTCGTCTTGATCTCGGCGTCGATGACCGCGCTGGCCTGGGTGCTGGTCCCGCTCCTCGACGTGGAGGGGATCGAGGCACAGGCGCACCTCGACGCGCGGATCACTGAATCCGACGCTCCTCACGCTCCACCGCCTGCCTGACGGTGTCGTAGCTCCGGCGCAGCCAGCGGATGGCGCGCCCCACGTCGCGGGAGGTCACCACTTCGCATTCCACCCACCCGCGGCTCGCGAAGCGGCGATGGGGCGTCACGCCGGGCACGAGGAGCGCGCGCCGCTGATCCTCCGGGGTGAGGCGGATCCAGAGGTCGGTGTCCTTCGTGCGGAGCGGGAAGCAGGCGAAGAGCTGACTGCCGACGAAGTAGCTCCAGCGCCCGAACATCGGCGTGATGCGCACGCCCGGCCATCGGCTGAGCTGGGCGTTCAGCTCGCCCGCCGCTCCCGTGCCCCCCCGGGCGAGACTCCGCCGTGTCTTGCGACCGGAGCCGGTGCCACGGATCCGTCCCCTCACGTGCCGGCGGGCCGGCACTAGCGTTTCCCCCCCGCCAGGCGGTGCGCCTCGGGGAGTTGGCGCAGCCAGAGCACGGTGACGAGCCCCAGGACACCGCCCACCCCGAGCATGGAGAAGGCCCAGCCCCAGGCCGGCGTCGAGTCACGGCCGCCGAACCAGTCAAGCATCACTCCGAACACCCACGGGGAGATCGCGCCCGCGCCGAAGCCCAGGAGCGAGCGGATGGCCAGCGCGGAGCCGAGCCGCGCCGACGGCACCGTCTCGGTAAGCCCGGTGGAGTAGACGGGCGAGTCCCCCAGCGCGGAGAAACCGTAGATGCAGCCCACGACCGCGACGAGGAGGAGCGGTGCATCGAGCATCCAGCCGAAGCTGAAGGAGCAGGCGGTGCTTACCGCCATCATCAGCGCGATCACCGCCGTTCGTCCCCAGCGATCGGAGAGCCACCCCCCCGCGCCGCCGGCGACGATGCCCGTGACGTGGAAGATCGCGGAGAGCCCAGCGCCCAGTCCCGCCGATCGGTCCGCGGGCGCGCCGTGGGCGACGAGCACCGCCGCCATGAACGCGGGCGTCCACGCCCACATCCCGAGCAGCTCCCAGGAATGGAAGACGTAGCCCGCTACCATGAACTGCGCGGCGCGGTTCTTGCCGAGCCCCGTCTCGAGGCTGAAGCGGGGCGCCGTGGGCGCGGGCGCCGCGGCGGGGACCCGCGGGCGAAAGAGGAAGATCGAGAGGACCAGGCAGACGAGGGGGCCCAGGGACAGCGCCCATAGCGCGGGCCGCCAGCCCGCCTGCGCGACGACCCAGCCGCCCACCGCGAGGGCCAGGACATAGCCCACCGACGACGAGGCGAGGAACCAGCCCACCGCACCGCCGCGGCTGGCCGGCTCGAAGCGGGAAGCGATGAGCATCACGCCCGGCGTGTAGCTGCCCGCCACCGCCACCGCCATCACGAAGAAGAGGATGAGGGCGGAGACGTGCCCCTGCGCGAGGACGGGTAGCAGCAGCGCCACCGCTGCCGCCACCGCCGTCGAGGTGAGGAAGACCGCGCGGGGGCCCCAGTAATCGGCGATCGCGGAGAGGACGACGAGAGACAGCGCGGTACCGGCCTGCGAGGCGGAGCTGATGGACCCGGCCGCCTGATTGCTCAGCCCCCACTCGGGCTGCACGGCGGCGAGCACGGTGGGGAAGGCCATCGACATCACCGAGCTCGCTCCACGAGCGACGCAGAGCCCGACGAGCCAGGCGGTGTCGCCGCGACGGGAGGCGGTGATACCGCTCAGGGGAAGTGGTAGCGGCTGATGTGGAGGTGCACGCCGTGCGTGGTCTTGGGCTCGACGGTGAGCTCGGCGGCGCCGACCAGCATCTGCGCGCCCGCCGCCTCGAGCCGGCCCGCGAGGGCGGTGAGATCCGGCGCCACCATGGACAGCGCGATCATCCCCTGCATCCCCCCGACCTCGGCGACGGGCACCATGAGAAGCGTGCCGCCGCCGACCCAGCCGATCATCCCGCGCGGTCCGCCATTGATCTCGACCTCGGGCAGCGCGAAGAGCGACTGGTAGGTGCGCGCCGCCGCCTGGGGATCCGAGCAGCCGATGACGAGGCGCTTGAGCCGCACCGGCGAGTCCGGTGGCGCGCCGTGCTCGAGGGGCGTGGCGAGCTCCACGAGCACGCCGTGGCAGGCCGAGGGGTGCAGGAAGCCGATGCGTCCGGCCAAGCCCGGTCGCGGCGTCGTGTCCACCAGCGGCACACCACGGTGATTGAGGGCGCCGAGGGCCTCGGCCACGTCCGGTGTCTCGAAGCAGAGATGGTGGAGGCCCTCGCCCCGCTTGGCGAGGAAGCGCGCCACCCCCGAGTCGGCACGGGTGGGCTCCAGCAGCTCGACCTCGCTGTCGCCGGCCGCGAGCAGGGCCGCGCGCACGCCCTGGTCCGCGATCTCCGCTTCGCGAACGAGCGGCAGCCCGAGCGTATCGCGCCAGAATCCGCAGGCATGCGCGAGCGACTCGACGACGATGCCCACGTGATGGATCTTCCGCACCATACGTTCCACACCGTAGCCCGATCGACGGACGGAATTCAAGCCGATTCCTCGCCCTGGAAGAGTCGCTGGAACTTGCTCCGCGACAACGGCGGAACCGCGCGCACCTTCGCGTTCTCCTCCACGTGGGCGGCGCGCGACATGCCGACGAGCGCCGCGCCCACGCCGGGGGTCGAGCGCGCGAATTGAAGCGCGCGCTGGGCGTCGGTGTCCAGCCCGGGCAGGAACTCCGCGATCACCGCGGGCAGGCCGCGCGCCAGGCGGCCCTGATAGATGGAGGCGGACGTCATGGCGAAGAGGTCGAGCCGTCGCGCCGCCTCGAGCAGGCTCACGCGGGCGCGGCCGGCGGGCTGGTTCCGACTCGTGAAGGCCTCGGTCATGCCGAGGTTGTAGGGAAGCTGGAGCACCCGGAAGTGATGGCCCTTGCCTCCCACCGCCGCGGCCGCTTCCACCATCTCGGCGAGGGAGAGATAGTCGGGGGCGGTGGGGTCCTGGCGGAAGCCCGTCCAGGTCGCGGCCCCGTACCAGCGGATCTTCCCCGCGGAGACGGCGCCCTCCAGGAACTCGAACGCGGCGCGGATCCGGTTGACGAAAACGGGACGGTCCACCTCCTGCAGCTGCATCTCCGGGTTGTGTAGGTAGTAGACGTCCAGCGTCTCGACCCCGAGATTCGCGCGGCTCCGCTCGAGCTGGTCGGCGAGATACCGGGGCGTCATGCAATGGCAGCCCGCCACGATATCGTCGGGGGTGACGATGCCCGCGCGGATATACGCCTCGGCGGGATGCCCGCCGCGGCCGGCCGGCGCGGCGCTGTCGTCCGGAATGAAGCCGCCCTTGGTGGCGAGCAACACCTCCGCGCGCGCGAGGCGGCCCGCGGCGATCATCGCCCCGAGGGCGGCCCCGATGGCTCGCTCGCTCCGCTGGCCGCGATAGTTGACGGCGGTGTCCAGCACGTTCAGCCCGAGCCCGAGGGCGCGGGTGATCGCGCCCTCGTAGGCGCGGTCGGTGGCGGAGTCCTCGTCGCCCAGATACGTCCCCAGTCCCACCGAGGACAAGGCCAGCCCGGCCCAGGCCCGGAAGTGTCCGGGCGCCGCCGCCGCGCCGATGCGCGCGCGGTACCCCGCGGTCCCCTCCCCGGTCGCGTGCCCTTTGATCACGTCGTCCCCCTCGATGCGCGCGGGCGCGCTCAGGTCTCGCGATAGACGAGCAGGATGGCTCCGATGAAGAGCAGGGAGAGCGACCACACCCAGCCCGGCAGCGCGCGGTCCTCGCGCGGCAGGCGCAGCTCGAGCCAGCGACCCCAGCCCATGAAGACAGCGAGGATCCCCATCGGCGCGTGGGACACCTCGGCGAGAAACTCGCTCTTGAGGTTGAACATCGCGTGGGAGTGCGTGAGGAGGAGCCCACCGCCGACCGCGCAGAGAATCGGAAAGACGAGCCGCCAGCCCGGCCGCGCGAGGAGCCCCACTCGCACCAGCCACTCGAAGAGGCCCAGGCCGATCACCAAGAGGACGACGATCCGGTGCTGGAGCACGTCCGGCAGCGTCATGCTCTCCCAGAACCCGGCGGGGCCGAGCGGCCAGGCCCGAGGGTCGTTGCGCACGAACATGAAGGCGGCGAGCCCGAGCAGGATGAGCGGCCAGTGACGCGCCCAGGGCGCCCGCCCCGTCCGATCGAGCGCGGCGAGCACGCCCATGGTGAAGACGACGAGACCCGCCATGTGATGGTTGTACTCCGACCAGGCATACTCCTCGGGCTGGCGCTTGGACAGCGTATCGTCGATGGGCGCGGCGGCCGCGAGCAGCTGCTTGACGGGCGGCGAGGTCAGGCGGGGCAGCTTGGGCTCGAAGCGCGCCGCCACCTCCGCAGGCGTGGCGCGGTCCGCGACCACGTCCACTGCCGGAGGCAGCGAGGTGAGCGAGGCCGCCGCGAAGAGAATGGTGATGCCGATGCCGACCTCCGCTTCGACAAACGGACGCAAGCGGGCGGTCGCGGGTCCGCCGGCGGCCTCCCTCACCCCTCGCCGCACGAGGAGATAGTTGAGCCCGCCCAGCACCAGCGCGCTCCCCAACAGGGCGACTTTCGTCAGCACCATGACGCCATAGCCCGTGCCGACGAGAGCTCCCCAGTCCCCGACATAGCCGAGCGCGAGGCCCAGCCCGGGGGCGAGCACCAGCCCCACGCCGGTCATCGCGAGGACCGAGAAGCGGCCGAACGCGTCGGGCGCGAGCGGCACCCGCCACGAGCGGGCGAGATGCATGAGCCCCCCCATCCACAGCACCGCGCCCGTCTGGTGGAGCACCGTCGCCAGCATGAGCGGCCCGCGGCCCTCGAGACGACTCACCGCGTGGGCGAGCCATGCGGAGTTGGCGAGCACGGCGAGCGCGAGGGCGGCGGCGGCGATCCAGCCTGCGCGGTCCGCCGGCCGGTATCGCTGCCGGGCGGCCGCCGCCGCGAGGCCGAGCGCGAGGGCGGTCCCGACCAGGCTCGCCTGGCCGAAGTCGGTGGCGAGGAAGTCGGCGATGGGCCACCGGCCGCCCGCGTCGGCGAGCACCCAGGGATGGAGGACGAAGAGCACGATCGCGCGCGAGACGGCCAGGGCGAGCGCGCCCAGTGTCACCAGCCCGAGGATGCCGCGGAGCGCCGCCGCGGGCACGGACGGGGAGGCGAGCGCGCGCGGCACCACCAGCGCATAGGCGACGCCGCCCACCGATGCGCACAGCGCGAGGAGACCGATGCCCCGGAGGAGGACGTCGAGGAATCCCGCGAGGAGGGTCATCTGCTCAGGGCGCCACCTTGACGGTGAAGCGCAGCGCGCCCTCGGTGACGTGCCCGTCGGCGGCGAGCACCCGGTAGCGCACCACATAGGTCCCGGGCGCAAGCGGCCGCAGCGGCACCACCAGCCGATTCGCCTCGCCGGCATCGCGCGCCGCCGGCAGGGCGACGGGCCGGCCGGTCCCCGACTCGATGGTCACCCGGCTCAGCGCGGCCTCGATCCGGCTATTGAAGCGGAGCACGATCCGCGCGGGCGGCTCGGCGAGGGCGGCCTCGTGCGTCGGGGACGATTCGAGCACGATGGCGTGCGCTGCCGCCGGCGGCGCTGCCCTGAAGAGGCTGGCGACCACGAGAGCGACGAGGAGGGGCGCGCGAGGAAGCGAACGCGGCGCCGCGCGAACGACGGCGCGGATCACGAGCTCAGCGCCAGTCGTCGAGCACCAGGTCGTTGGGGTCTTCGTCCTCGATCTGCTTGCCCCGTTTCATGCGGACCATGGTGAAGTCGATATGGTAGCCGCGCTCCACCAGGACCTGGTGCGCATTCCAGTAGTACGTGTAGACGGGCGCGAGGACCCGCGACAGCTGCGCCTCGTGCGCGAGATCCTCGAGGGCCCCCAGGAAGAAGTGCAGGTTCTCGGGCTTGCGGTGCCGGGGATCGATGGCCAGGTACTTCACGTAGAGGCAGCCCTGCGGCGCCTCGCTCACCCCCGGCGTGTGGTAGATGGCGAAGCCGATCACCTCGCGCCCCTTCTCGAGGAGCACGGTGTCGCCCAGCGCGAGCCCGTCCACGATCTCGACTTCCTTGCCCACGTCCAACCCACGCGCGACGGCGTTGGTGATTCGCCGCAGCTTGAGGATCGCCGCCTTCTTCTTCGCCTCCTCGAGCGAGGAGTAACGGCGCACCGCGAGCCCCGGCTTGGTCGACTTCACCGCCTGCACGATCTCGCGCCGGTCCAGCGGCTTGGCGGTGATGGTCACCAGGCCCCGCGGCCGGTAGCCAAAACGCTCGTAGAAGCTCAAGTGCTTGGGGCTGTGGGGATAGGTGACGAGCCCCTGCATCCCCGCCTTGTTCTCGTCGAAGAACCCCTGGCAGGCGGCGACGAGCTGCTGCCCGATGTCCTGGTTCTGGTAATTGGGAAGCACCGCCACCGGGCCGATGAGACCGAGGGCGCCCCACATCACCGCCACCGCGGCGCCGACGATCTTGCCGTCGCCCTCCTCGGCGACGAAGCAGCCCCACGGCTCCATGAGCCAGCGGTGATGCACGTACTGGGCGCCGCCGAAGACCTGGCGCGGCCGCGTCCCCATCTGCCGCTCGAAGAAATCCGCGAAGGACTGCTCGATGACGTCCCGGACCTTGGAGAGGTCGCCCTTCCGGACCCGTCGGATCTTGATGAGGGGTGAGCGTCCCTGGGAGTCGAGCCCGGGCCGGTCGACGGTGGCTCTCATTTGGCGTCCGGCAACCCCGCCAGCTCCTCGAGCAGGGTGATCACGCCGGAGTGATCAAGCCCGCCCTTGCCCTTCACCCGCATCGCGTTGAAGAGCTCCTGCACCACCGCGGTGGCGGGCAGCGGCACGCCCAGCGCCCGCGACGATTCCATGATCAGGCCCAGGTCCTTGAAGTGCAGGTCGATCTTGAAGCCGGGCTTGTAGGCGCCGGAGATGTAGTTGGGCGCCTTCTGCTCGAGACACTTGGAGCCGGCGAGGCCGCCGGCGAGCGCCTTGAGGGTGAGCTCGCGATCCAGCCCCGCCTTGCGCACGAGGGTCAGGGCTTCACCGAGCGCGGTCAGGTTCACCGCCACGATGACCTGGTTCGCGAGCTTGGTGAAGCCGCCGGCCCCGAGCGGCCCGAGATGCGTGATGGTCTTGCCCATGGCCTGCAAGATGGGCAGGGCGGCATCGAAGTCGGCCTTCTCGCCCCCCACCATGATGCTGAGCGCGGCGTCGATGGCGCCCTTCTCGCCGCCCGAAACCGGCGCGTCGAGCATCCGCACCCCCTTGCCGGCCAGCGCCTTGCCAACCTTCTGGGAGACGAGGGGCGAGATCGTGGACATGTCGACGAAGAGGAGCCCGCGGCGGGCGCCTTCGATGATGCCGTCAGGGCCCAAGGCGACCTGCTCCACATCGGGTGAGTTCGGGAGCATGGTGATGAGCACGTCGACCTGGCCGGCAACCTCGCGCGGGGAGGTGGCGGCCTTCGCGCCGGCCCCGACCAGCTCCTGGACCGGACCCTGGCTCCGGCTGTGGACAACCAGTGGGTAACTGGCCTTGAGGAGGTGCTTGGCCATGGGTCGGCCCATGATTCCTAGCCCAATGAATCCAACGGTTTGCGCCATCACGACCTCTCGGGCAACTCGACGGGAAGGGAAGGAGTCAACTCCAACAGCGCAAGTTAGCAGAGGCTAACTCGTCGAGTCAAGCGGAAGCTGGATTTTCCCCCAAGTTCGAGGGGATTTACCCTACCCCGGCGCCGGCAGGCGGTATATGGCGGTGTGCAGGACGTGGGCAACCGGGTGGTCGCCGGCCGAGATCAGGAGGTCGAGCTCGACGAACTCCTTGCCCTTCTTCTCGAAGATCGAGCGGACCCGCCCCCGGGTCGCGAGGGTCTCGCCGACGCGGGCCGCCGAGAGATGCTGGATCACGCTGCCCACGTGGATCCACGGGCCGAGGCGCACGTTCAGCGAGAGCGCCTTGTTGGCCTGGTCGAGGTAGAAGGCGGGATGGACGAACGCCCCGCGCCCTCGGTAGAGGCCGAGATCATCGCTCACCCTGTCAAGCCAAGCCGCCGCCGCGTCCTCGTCGTAGCGATTCACGGGGGAACCCATCACCTTGCCCACGGGGAGATTCGACGCGAGCGCAGGCGGCCGCTCGATGGGCAGCGGCGCCGCGACATAGGCCGCGGCGTCGGGCGCGCTCGCGCGCGATCCCGGCAGGGCGGCGGTTGCCGAGCCCTCCCCGCCCGATCCCGTGCGCGCCGTCACGGTCGCGATGGCCCCGTCGCCCGAGACGCTGGCCGCGCCCGCGATGACGGTCTCCTCGCCGTCGAGCACGGGCTTGCTGAAGCGCACCGAGGCGGTGCCGCGCTCGAGCCAGTCGGCTCCCCATGCCTCCACGAGCGGATGCGTGAGGTAGGCGTAGACGGTCACGCCCGGCACGAGGCCGCCGGCGAAGCCGTAGGTCTTGGCGACCGCGTCGTCGTGAATCCTGTTTTCGCTCTGCTTGGACGGGTTGCGGGCCTTGAGCCGATATTCAGGCAAGGGGGCGGTCGTCATCGTTGTCAACGGCCGCCCATGAACTGGCCCAGCAAGGTGATGTGCTCACCGCCCTCCAAGGGCGAGTCCAGCTCATGATGGACGCCCAGCACCGCGTCGTTGACCACGACCTCGATGGACTCGCCGAGCTCGGTGTGATCGGGATTCCACAGCGCGGCGTCCAGCTCCGGAAAGCGGCGCGAGAAGCGGCGGAGGACGGTGCGCACGGTGTCGCCGGGCGAGAACGGCTCGTCGAACATCCGCGTGCCGGAGCCGTCGCCTCCCACGTGCTTGGTCACCCACGTCGTCACCTCGATCGTGACGTCGAGAGCCCGGTCGGCGCTGGACGGCCCTCGCTCCGCTCGGGACCCCATTACTTATCCGCTCGCCTCGCCTTCGGCTGCGGCTCGCCAATCATTTGCGCCATAGTTCCTTCGCGAGCCAGTCGAGGCCGAGGGCCTGGAGGGTCTCCTTCTTCGGCTTGCCGGTCTTCCGGTCGTAGCCCACCGTCTCGTACCAGACGTCGAGCATCCGCTCCCACTGAGCCATGACGTTGTGCTCCTTGGCCGGCCCGTCGACGGGCTGGGAGCCGTAGCGCTCCGACGGGTACTCGAGGTCGGTTCCGATGCCGCAGCGGAGGTTGAAGGCGCGCAGGATGGCCGCGGTCCGGCGCCCGAAGCGCATGGCCTCGGGAAGGGTGTAGTTCCACCCGGTCGCCGCGGAGAGCGCGCGCGCGAGGTTCTCGATGCGCGTGCGGAAGGTGAACGAGCAGCCGCCCAGCGAGTCCTCGAAGTGACGCCGGCCCAGGATGCCGCCGGTGAGGCGCGCCACCTGCTCGCCGTCGAAGGGCGTGATGCGGCCGGGCAGCCCGATCTCGGTCTGGAAGGTGGGGTTGGCGCTTTCCATGGTGCCGTTGGACGAGGTACAGGTGTCGAGCATCTCGTCCCAGCGCCCGCGGTGGTCGTGACCGCGGGGGGAGGCGCCCTTCTTGGTATAGATCGCGCACTTCGCCGCCTCGCCGCCCACCCGCTCGGCGGCGCGCTTGACGCCCTCGGCGAGCACGTCGCCGAAGCCCTCGCGGTGGGTGATCATCTGGAGGAGGCGGTAGGCGCCGTCGACGTCGCCGAAGCGCAGCCGGAAGCCGACCTGCTTCTCGGTGAGGTAGCCCTTCTCCATGCACTCCATTACCCAGCCGCACACCCAGCCGAACTCGTTGACGTCCACGCACGCGCGATCGATGCGCGTGTTGAGCCAGCTGACGGCCTCCTTGTCGCTGAGCCCGATGGTCCACCCCGCCCCCGACCACCCCTCGTACTCCGGCTCGTCCACCCGCTCGCCCTGGAACTTGCCGCGGCCGATGACCTGGATGTGGCAGTGGTGCATGCCGCAGGCGTTGCACTGATGCCCCCGGTGGTCGAAGCCGGCCCGCAGCTTGGCCGGCTCCCACTCAGTCATGTCCACCGTGGTGACGTTGGTGGTGTAGTTCTTGATGGGAAGCACGCCCAGCTTGTAGAGGTTGGTGACGCCGGGCAGCGTGCCGAAGTTGTAGAGGGTCGACGTCGCGGGGTCGGTCTTGAGGTCGTGGGCGATGTCGTCGGCGGCCTGCACGAGCCCACGCGGGTCGTGGGCGCTCAGCGCGCCGGTGCCGCGCACGATGCACACCGCCTTGAGCCGCTTCTTGCCCATGACCGCGCCGCAGCCGTTCTTGGACGCCACGTGCCCGTAGTCGCCGTGGATGGCGGCGAAGCGGACGCACGTCTCTCCGGCCACGCCCACGCCGTACACGCTCATCCGGTGGCCGTTGAGCCCGTGCTCGACCTCGAGGGCCTGCTGCGTCTCCCACGTGTCCTTACCGAGGAGGTGAGCGGCGTCGCGTACCTCCGCCACGTCGTCGTTGATGTAGAGGTACGACCACTTCTTGGCCTGGCCGTGGATCACGATGGCGTCATAGCCGGAGTACTTGAGCGTGGAGCCGAAGAAGCCGTTGGCGTTGGTCGAGGTGGCGCCGTCCGTCATCGCCCCACGCGTCACCACGGTGAGCCCGCCGGTGCCCCAGACGGGCAAGCCGGCCAGCGGCCCGGTCGCGAGGACGAGTCGGTTCTCCGGATGGTCCCAGTGCGCCTTGGCCGGCACCTCGTTCCAGAGGATGCGCGCGCCGAGCCCGATGCCGCCGAGCTGATCGCGCATGTCCTCGGGGCTCCAGGGCTCCGCCCAGGTCTTCCCGGTCGAGAGATTCACGCGGAGCAGCTTGCCCGCGTAGCCACCGGGCACCGTCTGGGTGGACTTCTTCGGGATCGGATGCTTCGTGGTCGCGGTCGGGCTCATCGTGTGGCCACCGATTGGGGAAGCGAGGGTGAATGGGAGGGCCGGCCGAGCACGGTTTGCGGCAGGAGCGTCGCCGTCGTGCGCGTCGCCATGAAGGCCGGCTTGACGTCGAAGGGGTCGGCGGCGAGGTGCCGCTTCCACGCCGAAAGATCCACCCCGGTCTGGACGAGCCCCTTGAGGATGCCCACGTCGTTGGTCGTCCAGATGTCGTCGGAGGGCCCGCAGATCATGGCGCCGGTCAGCCGGCCGCCGCGGAAGAGGAGCTTGCGATACTGGGAGCGCTGGGGCCGGATGCCCGTGAAGACCTCGGCGCCCGCGTCGTCCCACTGTCCGAAGGAGGCGACGTCCAGGTGGCAGACCTCCACGATGTTCATGAGGAGGCTACCCCGGTAGGCGAGATCGCGGCCGGCCATGTTGGCACCCGCCACCCGGCCGTGCTCCTGGGCGGTGGGCTCGATCGCGTGCACCTCGTCGGCGCCGGTGACGAGGTTCCGTCCACGCGCAACGTCGCCCGCCGCGTAGACGCCGGGCACGCTCGCGCGGAGGTGATCGTCCACCACGATGCCGCCCTGTCCGTCCTCCGCCATCTTGATCCCCGAGCTCTTCAGCCACTCGAGATTGGTCCGGATGCCGGTGGCCATGATCACGGCATCGGCTACGATGGGCTCGCCCTTCTTGAAGTGGAGCGTGCGCTTGCCCTTCTGGTCCTCGATCTTGGTCAGGGTCGCGCCCGCGCGGATGGTGACACCGTGCGTGCGGAGCCAGCCGTCCACGAGGCCCGCGCAGGCATCGTCGACCATGCGGGGCAGGATCCGCGGCGCCACCTCGACGATGGTGAGCTTGGCTCCTCGCGCGAGGATGGCATTGAGGATGGTGAAGGAGATGAAGCCTGCGCCTACCATGACCACCCGACTTCCCGGCGTCACCCCGGCAATCACCTTGCGCGCCTCGTCGAGCGTCCAGAACGAGTGCACGCCCGGACCGTCGGCGCCGGCGATGGGCGGCCGGGCCGCCCGCGAGCCGGTGGCGATCAGGCAGTCGTCGTATTCCACCGTGCTTCCGTCGTCGAGGGTGACGGCCTTGGCGGCGGGGTCGAGCTTGGCCGCCGTCCGCCCGATCATGGGCTTCACCTTCCACGCGGCGAGCGAGGCGGGGGTGGCGGTGAAGACATGGGACTCGGCGATCGTCTCGCCGAGGTAGTACGGCAGGACCATCCGGGAGTAGGGGCGCTCCGCCGAGACCAGGGTGATCTCCGAGCCGCCACCATCTTCTTCTCGAATGGTCCGGATCGCGTTGAGCCCGGCGGTGCCGCCGCCGATCACGAGATGGCGGGGGGGCATCACGCCACCTCGCGAGCGAGCACGTAGGCGGTACGCTCGGCGGCGAAGTCGCCGATCCAGTCGCGCTGCGGCACGTCCTCGAACGTGATGGCCTGGGTCGGGCAAGCCTCCGCGCAGGCGGGGGCGCCTTCGCAGAGGTTGCACTTGTAGGCCTTCGCGCGGTCGCCGTCGAAGAACATGGTGCCGTAGGGACAGGCGATCGTGCAGAGCTTGCAGCCCACGCATCGGTCGTCGAGCACGTCCTTGGCGCCGACGGCGTTGATCTGGATGGCGCCGACCGGGCAGGCGGTCATGCACCAGCCCTCCGCGCACTGGGTGCAGGTGTAGGGGGCGTAGGAGGTGTAGCCCTCGAAGGGGGAGACGCGGATGACCGACTTCGCCGGCTGGTACATCCCCGTCTGCATATAAGAGCACGCCAGCTCGCACCGGAGGCAGCCGGTGCACTTCTCGGGGTGGAGCGCGAGGACTTTCATGGATGCCTTAGCGGCGGGCCCTCCGGCGGGCTCCGGACTTCTTCCGTCCGGCCAGCCTGTTGATGAAGGTGTCGAGTGGGATGGCGGGCATCGTCATCATCTGCACCGAGCCGCGCGCGCCCATCTCGATGGAGATGGCGGACACCGTCTCGTTATCGGGCGCCTCCAGAATGGTCACGAAGTCGTAGGGGCCGAGCACGGCGAACTGCGCGCGCACGCGCGCGCCTTTCGCCTCGAGCTCGCGGTTGACCTTGCGCACCCAGCCCGGCCGCTCGCGCAGCACCTTGCGGCCGGATTCGCTCAGGGTGCTCAGCATGACGTAGTGGGGCACCACGTTCCTCCTGGCCTCGGTCGCGCGCCTCGCGCGCGAACGCGGGCGATTATAGCAGAGCGCGACGCTCGAGGTGCTCCCTCGCCCTACTCAGCGGTGATGGAGAAGTCGATGCGCCCGTCACCGGGATCGGCGGCGAGCACGCGCGGCTCACCGGGCACGAGGCGCTCGGGGGCGACCTCCTCGGTCTTGGTGAGCCGGTCGCGCGTGGCGGCGACCCGCCGGTCGAGGAGCTCCTTGATGCGCTCCTCCGGCAGCTCCTCCCGCGCCTGGAGAATCTTGAGCTGCTCGTCCGCCGTCTTCGGCACCGGACCGGGGATGTTCTGAGCCAGATAGTAGATGCCCACCGCCGCCGCATAGTCGGCGATGCCGCGCTCACGCTGCAGGCGCTGGATCCTCGCGGTGATCTCCTGGCCCCGGAGGCGGTCGAAGTCCTTGGCCGTCACGACCGGCGAGAGCGAGAGCGCGACGGCGGGGGCGTCCCGCAGGAACTGGCCCACACGGTTGAGGTGCCCCTCCATGGCAGGCCCGATGACGCTGGAGCCGGCCGCGAAGACGACGGGATCGACGCTGATCTCCTCGACCTTCTCGTCGCCGCCCGTGAACAGGCGCCCGATGGACCGGAACGGCGAGGCCAGCACCTTCACCAGCACCTGCTTGACCGCCGCCCAGACGGTCTCACCCCAGTCCAGCCTCTTGTCCGAGAGCGAGCCGGAGATGGGGACCTCGAAGTTGATGTCGCCCCGCGAGTCTTTCATGAGGGCGACGATGAGGCCCAAGGGCAGCCCCAGGCGCCGCTGCACCTCGTCCGACTCGGCGCCCTTGGCGACCTGGAGATTGCGCACCACGATCTCGTTCTCCCCGACGAGCCGGTCCTGCTCGATGCGGTAGTGCACCTTCATCCCCAGCTTGCCCTGCTTCGCGATCCAGGCGAGGAAGCTGTTCGCGTAGGGGTTGGCGCTCGCCACGCTGAAGTCCCGCAGCTCGCCCACCAGATCGGCGAAGAAGTCGTCGCCGAGACGCGACATCTCCCCGCGCAGGTCCAGGGCGGCGTCGCCACCCGCGACGCCCTGGAGCGTGAGCGTGGAGCGGCGCCCCGGCGCGTTGGAGAGATTGCGGATGGTCAGCGCCAGCCGCCCGAGGTCCTGGGAGAAGGGGGGCTTGGTCGTCTGGTCGAGGAAGCGCGCATAGCCTTCCTCGATGGAGATGCGGTCGAAGTCGAGCACCATGGTCTCGAGCAGGCCGGGCTTCTTCGGCTCGGCGGAGGCGGCGGCAATGACGGCTTCCGGCGCCTCGTCCTTGTCGTCCTTCTCCGGCTTCCCCTCCTTCGGCGCTTCCTCCTTCGGCGTTCCCTCCTTCGCCGTGCCCTTCGGCTGGAACATCCGGCGCAGGTTGATGGTCCGGTCGGCGTCGCGCTCGATCCGGATCTCCGGCCGGAGCAGGCTCACCACATTCACGAACGCGTAATTGGGCCAGGAGAAGTCGATCCCGCGGATCTCCATCTTCTCGAGCGTCGCCGCGGGACTCGCCGCCCCGGGCTCGCTCACCTCGATCTGCTTGGCGAAGGCATTGCCCTGGGAGGCGGCGAGCAACTTGCCATTCTCGATCTTGATGGTGTTGAGGCTGTCGCCGCTGAAGAGCCCCTTGAAGCGGGCGGGAAAGGTGAAATAGGGGGCATACGGCTCGATCGGCGCGTCCAGGGTGGAGACCTGGAAGGTCATGTCGAGCGGTTCGAGGGCGGCGCTGCCCTGCACCAGGAACAATCCGCCGCCCGGCAGGGCCGCCGTCACCTCGAGGGTGCCGGGGGGCGCGCCGCGGACGGTGGGCCAGTGGAGCTTCTGGGCGGTCACGGTGAGATCGCTCACGGTGAGCACGGTGGGGGGCGAGGCCATCTCGTCGTCGAAGGTGGCGGTGCCATGGCCGAGGGCGAGACGATCGAGGGAGACGCGCCAGGCCGGCGGCGGCGCGCGGCTCGGAGCGGGCGCGGCGCTCCCGTCCGGCCCCTTTGCCGGCGCGGGCGGTGGCGGCGCCTTCGCGACGTTCGCCGACGCGGCGGCGGCCTCCCCCTTGAGGGCGTTGGCGATGGTCACGGCGTCGATCTCGCCCGTGGCCTCGCGGCTGATGCGGGCGTCCAGGCCGTCGAGCTCGACGGCCCCGAGCGCGACCGTGCGCGCGACGAGATCGACCTGCTTGATGCCCACCGCCAGCTTGGGAAGCCGCACGAGCGGCTTGCGCTCCCCGCGCGGGACCACCGCGAGATTGGCGATCCGCACCAATCCGCTCACGAGCCCCTTCGCGAGGTCCGTGGTGCCCTCCTGCCGCGCGAGGTCGGCCTGCAAGTCCACGGACAGCCGGCCGCGGGTCCGGACCGCGGCGATGCCGATAGTCTGCGCCACGTACGGACGAACCGCGCCGAGATCGAAATCCGTGAGCGTCACCTGGGCGGTGCCCACGACCGGCGCCGCCGTACGCAGCGCGCTGACGACGATACCGATTGTGGCGGGGTGCCCCCGGCCGGGGCCGATCACGCGGGCCTGCACCTCACCGGTGGCCGGAGGATCGTCTCCCGAGATCGAGTAGGCGGCGAGCTTGACGCCGAGGTCCTCGATCCGCCACTGCGCGGGGGGCGTGAGCGTCTCGTCGGTCACGGTCACCCGGCCCTCGGAGACCACGAGATGATTCACCCGCACCAGCCACGGGGTGCCCGGCGCCGCGGGCGGCTGGGCGTCCGCGGGCGGGGCCGGCGCCCCGCCC
>JBKPDT010000041.1:0-3358 GCA_046728035.1 Candidatus Methylomirabilota bacterium
AGCGCGGGATAGCGCTCGACGATCCACCCCGGGATGAAGATGCAGGTCTTGATGCCGTAGCGATCGAGCACGTCGAGAATGCGCGGCATGCCGGTCTTGGGTCCATAGGAGCCCATGGACATGTGCAGGGGCCGCTCGGCGAGAGCGGGGTCGCGGTGGATCCAGGGGCTCTCGCCGTCGAGGTCGAACGTCATCATCACGGCGCAGCGGGCGCCGTCCGGCCAGTCGACCGCGGGGGGCGTCATGGCGCAGGAGGATAGACCAGGCGAATGACATGTGCAATGGAGTAGGATCGAGACGATGAACATTTTCAAGACCCTCGCGGTGAAGGACCTGGAGGCGGCCACCCGCGCCATCCCCGTCATCGACTTCGCGCCCGCCTTCCGCGGCGAGCCCGGCGGGCTGGAGGCGGTGGCAAGCCAGGTGCGGCACGCCAGCGAAGAGGTGGGGTTCTTCTACCTGAAGGGTCACGGCGTTCCCGATGTCGTGATCGACGGGGCGTTCGCGGCGTCCCGCGAGCTCCACGCCCTGCCGATGGAGGAGAAACGGCGGCTCGCCATCGACGAGAACAACATCGGCTACCTCGCGCCCAACGAGAGCATCCAGGGCGCCTCCGGCGTCCACAAGGCGACGCGGCCCAACTACAACGAGAGCTTCTTCATCACCCACGACCGCGGCGCCGACCATCCCGACGTCCGCGCGGGCAAGCCCCTGCGCGGCCGGAACCAGTGGCCGGAGGGCCACGCCGCGATGCGGGCGGCCATGGTCCGCTACTTCACGACCCTGGAGGCGGTGGGCGAGCGGATGCTGCCCGTTCTCGCCCGCGCGCTCGACATGCCCGCCGCCTTCTTCGCGCCGTACTTCGCCAACGAAGCGCACGTCAACCTGCGCTTCCTCCACTATCCGCCGCAGGAGTCGGAGGACGACGAGCAGTTCGGCCAGGGGCCGCACACCGACAACTCCTTCATCACCATCCTCGCGCGGATGGACGTGCCGGGCCTGGCAGTGCGGCTGACCAGCGGGGAATGGATGGCGCCGCCCCTCATTCCGGGCACCTTCCTCGTCAATCTCGGCAACATGATGAAGCGGTGGTCGAACGACCGCTTCCTCTCTACGCCGCATGGGGTGCTGAACGACTCGGGGAGGGACCGCTACTCGATCGCGTTCTTCTACAGCCCCAACGTGGACTCGGTGATCGAGTGCCTGCCGTCCTGCGTGGGCCCTGGTCACCCGCCCCGCTACGAGCCGGCGGTGTACCGGGACCTCGTACTCGCCTTCTACAACGCCAACTACTTCCATCGGAAGAACTACGCGGGCAAGTCCGCCCCGTGACGGACGCGCGCCGCATCGCCATCAAGGCGCCCTGGGTCCTCGCTCACGATGGGCGCGGCCACCGCATGCTCCAGGACGGCGTGGTGGTGATCGAGGGCGGCGGCATCCTCCACGTGGGACCGCGCTTCGACGGGCGCGTGGACGAGACGGTGGACGCCGCCGACCGCATCGTCACGCCCGGCCTCATCTCCACCCACGCGCACATCGCGGGCTCACCGCTGGACCGCTCCTTCATCGAAGACCGCGGCAACCCGCAGTTCTTCTCCTCGGGCCTCTTCGAGATGCTGCCCGTCCGCGCGGAGGCCCAGGACGAGGAGGCGAGCCGCGCCTGCGTCGACTTCTCCATGGCGGAGATGCTGCGCGGCGGCATCACCACCGTGATGGAGATCGGCCCCATCGCCGACTACGTGGTGGAGCGCGCGGGGCACTACGGGCTGCGCGTCTACCTGGGGCTCGGCTTCCGGTCCGGGCGCTGGCTCACCCGTGACGGCAAGCGGGTCGAGTGGGAGTGGAACGAGGAAGCGGGGCGCCAGGGGCTGCGCCGCGCGGTGGAGGCCTTTCGGGCCCACGACGGCGCCCACCGCGACCTCGTGCGCTGCTTCTTCGCGCCCGCCCAGATCGACACCTGCACCGCGGAGCTCCTGAAGGACGGCAAGCGCTGGGCCGACGAGACGCGGCGGCCGTACCAGGTCCACACCTCCCAGTCGGTGGTGGAGTTCAACGAGATGCTCGCCCGCCACGGCAAGACTCCCATCGCCTGGATGCAGGAGCTGGGGGTGCTGGGTCCCGGCACCATCCTCGGCCACGCCATCATCGTCGGTGGCTCCTCCTGGACCAACTATCCGGCGGGCGACGTGCGGATCATGGCGGACGCCGGCTGCTCGGTGGCGCATGCGGTCTGGGTGTTCGCCCGGCGCGGCATCGCCATGGAGTCGTTCGGTCGATACCGGGCGGCCGGGGTCAACATGTCGCTCGGCACCGACACCAATCCCCAGAGCGTCATCGAGGCCATGCGCTGGGCGGCGGTGGTGTCCAAGATGATGGAGCGCGAGACGGAGTCCACGACCGCCGCGCACGTCTTCGACGCGGCCACCCTGGGCGGGGCGCGCGCGCTGAGCCGCGATGATCTCGGCCGCATCGCCCCCGGCGCGCGCGCCGACCTCGTGCTGTGGAAGGCGGCGTCGTGGCGGATGACGCCGCTCCGCGATCCCATCAAGAACATCGTCTACAACGCGAGCGACGAGGACGTGGACCGCGTCTACGTCGACGGCCGCCTCGTGGTGGACGGCGGGCGGGTGCTCGCCGCCGACGAGCGCGCCATCCTGCGTGCGCTCCAGGCGGGCGGCGACCGCATGTGGCCGCGCATGGCGAAAGCCGACTGGGCGGGCCGCGGCGTGGATCAGCTGTCGCCGCCCACCTATCCCGGCTGGGCCGGGTGAGACCGTTCCGCTTCGGCGTGGTCGTGCGCGGGGGCCACTCGCGCGACGACTGGCGAGGCAAGGTGCGCCGAGCGGAGGAGCTCGGCTACGCCACCTTCGTGGTCCCCGACCACTTCCGCGACCAGGTCGCCCCCGCCGTGGCCATCATGGCGGCGGCCGACGCGACCACCACCATCCGGGTGGGGAGCCTCGTCTTCGACAACGACTTCCGCCATCCCGCCGTGCTCGCCAAGGACGCGGCCACCCTGGACCTCCTCACCGGCGGCCGCTTCGAGCTGGGAATCGGCGCGGGCTGGATGCGCGCCGACTACGAGCAGACCGGCCTGCCCTTCGACCCCGGGCGCGTGCGGGTGGATCGCTTGGAGGAAGCCCTCCACATCATCACGGGGTTCTTCGCCGGTGAGAGCGTCACCTTCAAGGGGCAGCACTACGCGGTGACCGAGCTCCCCGGCCTGCCCCGGCCGGTGCAGCGCCCGCGCCCGCCGCTCCTCGTCGGCGGCGGCGGCCCGCGCATCCTCGCCCTCGCCGCCCGCGAGGCCGACATCGTGGGGATCACCCCGCGCTCCCTCGCCGGCGGCGGGCTGGAC
>JBKPDT010000042.1:0-15259 GCA_046728035.1 Candidatus Methylomirabilota bacterium
GGCCTTGCGGGCCCAGACATTGGCCATGCCGAGGATGGGCATCTTGTGGTGATCCTCCAGGGCGCGGCTGACCAGGTAGAGGAGCGACTTGCCATAGGGGCCCACGGAGTCGGCCAGCTCGCGCTCGTCGCTCAGGATGTCCACCGCCACCGCCTGGCGCCCCAGGATACCCGCCTCGATGGCGGGCTGGTAGTGCTCGCGCGCGAATCGCACCGTGCAGGCAGGCGCGTACAGGCTGCACGTCTGCGCGGGGAGGGCGACCGCGCGCAGCATGTCGAGGAGATGGCCCAGAAGGATCGCGCCCGCCGAGTGCCCGATGAGGTGCAACCGGAACGGCAAGTCCTTGGGGATGAGGGTCCGCAGATGCTCCGCGGTGAGCCCCAGGGTGGGACGCGGCTCATGAGCCGCCGCGCGGGCGTTCTGCTTCATCTGGGTCCAGACCGCGCGGACCAGCACCTCCTGGCAGGCCGCCTCGACGGCCCGATCCTTGGCCTCCTTGGCCTGGTCCTTGATCGACTTCCAGAGATCGCTCCAGATGCCCTGTGACGGGATGCCACGGATCTCATCGCCCACGATGCCGGCCAGGCTGTCGATGAAGCCCGTCTTCCAGATCAGGAAGATGGGGTAGATGCCGTTGGCTTCGAAGTACGGCCCGAGCAGCCGCACCCGGTCGAGGGCGCCCTCCTCGGCGTTGAGACCGCCGTGCGCGTACACGGCGATGTGCCGGGCCCCGGTCGCGGCGAGCCAGGCCTTCGGCTGATCCAGCATCGCCTGCCGGAGCGAGTCGAGCGCGTTCGCGGCGGTGAGGCTGCGGTTCAGCACCACACCGTTATTGCCCATCACGATGCAGTGCGCGTACGCCTGCTCGGTGGTCCACGCGGGCACCTCGCGTCGCGCCGGCGCCGCGGCGGGCGTGCGCTTCGACTCCCGCGGGATCGGGCGGAGCCCCTTCGTCGCGCCCTCCGCGAGGGCCACGGAGACGTGGTAGCGCGGCGCGGAGGCGCCTTCCATCGGCGCGCCCATCACCGCCACCCACGCGTCGCTGCCGCGCTCGACCCAGTCCGTGTAGGGGAGAATTGCGAAGCCGTGCACCCCCCAGTCGGGGCCCCACGAGTTCTGGACGATGAAGCCCTCCCGCGTGTACCCCACCAGCGCGAAGGCGTGGCCTCCCACCGCGGCGTCGTCCTCCGGGACCTCGATGACCGGCAGGCCGATGGGCGCGGAACGGCCGACGGGTTCGAGGAACCAGCCGCGATGGACGGAGGCGGATGCGTAGATGGCGCCCACCTCGACGAGCGCGGCCTGCATGTCGCCGATCGAGTCCTTGTCGATCCGGTAGTAGGCGCCGAGCGGACGGGTCGCCGCGTCCATGTTCCAGTGGGGCTCGGGGGGAAGGAAGGCGACATGGCCTTGCCGATCGCGGTACGGCCAGAGGGGAGCGCTACACACGCCGTGGCGCTGCCAGCCCTTCATGGCTCCACGGCAGCTCGAGCCTTCGTAGTCTTCACCGGCCCACTCGTCGTAGAAGCGGGCGAGGTGATAGAGCATCCGCTCGCTCACCTTGTCGGGGGCCTCCGCCTCGGCATCCACTGCCTGCTTCCAGCGGAGATAGTTGATCACCGCGGCCAGGCCGAATCCCGTACAGGCACCCTCGCGCCCCTGGTCGAGGATCATCCCATCGGCCTCGTAGCGCGTGAGATAGCGGGCGATGTCGTCGGAGGGCGGATACTGCAGCGGCAGCGATCTCAGCCGTGGCTGGTATCGTCGGTCTCGGAGATCGACGCGATCCGGTCGGGCGTCCAGCGTGCGGTTGGCGAAGGTCGTGGTGGGCATGACGCACCTCCTTGCCTTGGGTCCATGCCCGGCAAGGGGGAGCAAGTCCGGGACCAACGACGGAGACGGCCGCGGGGGCAGGGTTATCAGCACCTTCGAAGCAAGACACGGGGCCGTGGTCGGGCACGCCGCGCGCGCGCCGGGTCGAATGCCCGCGAGTTCGGACCGCGCGCCGGCCTTGGACCGGGGCCGGACAGGGGCTATACACGGGGCGTGGATACCCGCGTCCGGAGCCTGCTCTACCGCGAGCCGCGTCTCTACGATCTGGTCTTTCCCGACGCGGACGAGCGCGAGCTCGCGATGTGCCGCGCCGCCTTCGCACGCTTCGGCCCGTCCGCGCCGCGCTCCGTGCTCGATCTCGGCTGCGGGACGGCGAAGAACCTGGAGCGGCTCTCCCGGACCATTCCCGACTGCTGGGGCGTGGACTACCTCGAGGCCAACATCGCGTACGCACGCGCGGTGCGGCCCCGGCTCACCCTGCAGGTGGGCGACATGCGGACCGTGCGCCTGGGCCGCACCTTCGACGTGGTGACGTGCTTCGGCAACGCGCTTTCCTATGCGCTCACGGACGCGGATCTGGCGCGCGTCGTGGCGACCTTCGCCGCGCACGCGCACGAAGGCACCCTTCTGATGGTGGACGCCCTCAACGCGCGCGCCTACCTCGACGGGGCCGGCTTCGAGGCGCGCATCGAGGGCGCGGTGGACGCGCCCGGATTCACCGCCACCGCGGTGTCCATCCACACGCTGGACCGCGCCCGGCGGATCCTCACCCGCGCCCGCACCTGGCGGATCCCCGGGCAGCCCGACGTCGAGGACTACGCGGAGTACCGCCTGCTGTTGCCGGAGGAGCTGCGCTCGCTCGTGACTGCCGCCGGGTTCGCCGTGCATGCGATCCACGACAATCGCGAGTTCCGGGACTCCGACCTCACCGGAGAGGGGCCCACCGCCCCCGACGTGGCGGGCCTGCGCGGGCGCAAGCTCTTTGTCTTCGCCTCAGCCGTGCGCTGCTGAGGCCGCCTGTCCGCGGGGCGGGATGCGGCGGGCGGGCACCATGTCGGGGCGAACGGGTCCCATCCGCTTGACCATCTCCGCCGTCAGCACGAGCTCGTAGCCGGGCGGCATCGCCGCGGCCACGTCGTTCCACACCTCGCCCACCAGCCACTGCCAGCGATCCGGGGTGGAGAGCCGGACGCGACCCTTGCCGCCCATGGGTGCGGGCTCCACTGATACCACGAGGAACGACTCGCCGCCGAGTCGTTGATTGGCCTTGAACTGAAGTCCGGCCTGCACGCGCAGCGCCGCGTCCTGACGCTTGTCGCGACGAGCGCGCCAGACGATGGGAGCGAGCGCGAGCGAGCCGATGAACAGCAGCGCGATCAGGTCACCGAGCATGTGAATCCTCCTTGATGCATTGCGGAAGCACTTTCGAGTCCAACCCGACCATCAAGGAGAGTGGATCAGCAAACTGTTGCCGGACAATGACGAATCTGTGATGAGTAGATGCTGCGCACTGCGCTGGCGTGCCTTTCGGCACGGCAGCCTGCCCCATGCGGCGGCAACCGTGGGCGCGCGCGATCAGCCGGTATTGCGCAGGCCGGCGGAGATGCCGTTGACGGTGACGACGATGACTTCGCGCAGGGCCTCCGCCTCGGGCCCTTCCCCATCGGCGAGCCCGCGGAGCCGACGAAGCATCTCGACCTGGAGATAGTTGAGTGGGTCCACGTAGGGGTTGCGGAGCTGGACCGACCGCTGGATGACGGGGTCGCCGTCCATGAGCGCGGCGTGGCCGGTGGCGGCGAGCACCGCGTCGCGGGTGCGCGCGTATTCCGCCTCGATCCGCGCGAACACCGCGTCCGCGAGCGCGCGATCGGGCACGAGGCCGGAGTACAGCGCGGCGATCCCGATGTCGGCCTTGAGAAGGGACATCTCGGCATTGTCCAGGAGGGCACGGAAGAACGGCCACCCCTCGTACATCTCACGGAGGCGCCCGCGCTCCACGCGCGATAGCGCGGCGCCGAGCCCGTACCAGCCGGGCAAGTTGAAGCGGCTCTGCATCCACGAGAACACCCACGGAATCGCGCGCACGTCGCCGCGGGTGAGGGCGCCCGCGCGCCGCGCGGCGGGGCGGGAGCCCAGGCGGAGCCGGCTGATCTCGTCGATGGGCGTGGCCGCCCGCCAGTAGTCGAGGAAGCCGGGCGTGCGATCCACCAGCCCGAGGTATTCATCCCGCGCGGCCGTCGCCATCTCGTCCATCGCGGCCCGCCACGCGGGGGAGTCGACGCGCGGCGCCTCCGCGGAGGCGAGCAGCACCGCGCTCACGATCTGCTCGAGGTGGCGGTGCGCGAGCGCCGGATCGGCGTAGCGCGAGCCGATGGTCTCGCCCTGCTCGGTGAGACGAAAGCGGCCCCGCACCGTGCCCGGCGGCTGGGCGCGAATGGCCCGGCCGGCGGGTCCGCCGCCGCGCGCCACCGTCCCGCCGCGGCCGTGAAAGAGCGTGAGGGTCACGCCGTGGTCCGCGCAGACCCGCGTGATGGCCTCCTGCGCGCGATAGAGCGCCCAGTTCGCGGCAAGGTACCCGCCGTCCTTGTTGCTGTCCGAGTAGCCGATCATGACCATCTGCTCGTCCCCGCAACCGGCGACGTGGGCGCGGTAGACGGGGAGACGGAAGAGCGCCTCGAGGATGCGCGGGGCGGCGTCCAGATCGTCCAGCGTCTCGAAGAGCGGCACGATGGGACGTCCCGCCGCCCCGCCCGCCCACCGGACGAGCAGGAGCGTGGCAAGGACGTCGGCGGGCCCGCGCGTCATCGAGATGATGAACGGACCGAGCGCCGCGCGGCCGTACACGCTCTGGGCGCGCGCGAGGAGGCGGAAAAGTCGCCACGTCTCGGCAGCGGAATCCTCCCGTGCCGCCGCCGACACCTCGGCGGCCTTGGGCGGCTCCTCCCCGAGGAGCTCGACCAGGCGCTGCGCGCGCGCGCCTTCGTCCCGCTCGGCGAAGGCGGTGTCCCGTCCCAGCCCGGCGAGGATCCCGCCCAGCGCGGCGGCGATGCGTCCCGAGTCCTCGCGGACGTCGAGGCACACCGCGTGCAGGCCGAAGCACTCGAGCTGGGCGCGCAGCGTGCCCAGGCCGTCCGCCAGCTCCGGGGGGAGGGCGCGAGCCACCAGGTCCACGACGCGCTCGATCTCGTCCGCGGTGGCGCGCGCCCGATGAGGAGTGTCGTCCAGCAGGCGCGCCGTCATGTCCTCCTCGGAGGCGGCCTCGAGGTCGGCGGCGAGCAGCGATAGCGCGAGGCGGTAGGGCTCGTTCGCGTAGCGCTCCTCGAGATAGGCCACGTGCCGGGGCAGGGGCCGGCGCGCCTCGAGCCAGGCGGCGAGCGTGGGGGGCAGGGGACAGCGCCGGTCGCTCACGCTCAGGCGACGGGCGGCATCGCGCAGCGCGCGACGATGCCGCTCCACCGCGAGGCCACGGTGCAGGCGCAGGGTCTCCGCCGTGACCGTGGTCACCACCGAGGGATTGCCGTCGCGGTCGCCGCCGATCCACGACGCCAGCGTGAACCAGCCCGGGGGCGACGCCAGATCGGGGAAGTGCGCGCGGAGGGCGGTGGTGAGCTCCGCGGTGAGGCGCGGTAGCGCGTCCCAGAAGATCGATCCGACGAAGTAGAGCCCGGTGCGCACTTCGTCGGTCACCGCCGGCCGCGTGGTGCGGGCGCGGTCGGTCAGCCATAGCGCGGTGATCTCCGCCCGGAGCGCCGTCGTTTCCGCCGCGCGCTCCGCGGGGAGGAGATCCGGGTCGTGCAGGCGGCGCAGGAGCTCGGCGATGCGCTGGAGCTTGGACAGCACCGTGCGCCGCTTGGCCTCGGTGGGATGCGCCGTGAGGACCAGCTCGACGCGGAGGCTCGCCAGCAGCTCGGCCATCCGGGCGGAGGTCATGCCCTGCGCCTTGAGCCGGCCGATCGCCGCCCCCACCGACTCCGGGATGGGCGCGGGATGCAGGGCGCGCTCACGGGCACGGAGAGCACGGATGCGGTGCGATTCCTCGGCGAGATTGACGAGGTCGAAGTAGACGGCGAAGGCGGAGGCGGTGGCGCGCCCGGCGTCCACGGGCAGGGCGGCCACCGCGGCGGCGAGTGCCCGGGCGGCGGCGGGGTCGCCGACGCGGCGGGCCTTGGCGAGGGCGCGCACCGTCTCTTCCGTCTCGAAGAGGGCGACGGATTCCTGGGCGCGGAGCACCGCTCCAAGGGTGTCGCCCAGGAGATTAATCGTGCCCGAGAGATCCACGCTCCGCAGTCCTCCTTCCGGCCTGCGGCATTGCAGGAGTGATCGGTCGCTCCGGGATTGTTAGCGCCCGGGCGCGGCCCAAGTCAAGAGCGCCCCGCCGCCTGCTGGGGGTCGAGCCAGTCCCGGAGTCCATCCGCGACCATATTGAAGCCCAGCACCGCGGCCATGATGGCGAGGCCCGGGAAGACCACCATCCAGGGCGCCTGGACCATGAAGCCGCGCCCGTCGGCCAGCATGAGTCCGAGCGATGGCGTGGGCGGCCGGACGCCGACGCCAAGGAAGGACAGCGAGGCCTCCACCAGGATCGCAATGGCCATGAGCACCGAGGCCTGGACCAGCACCGGGGTCGCCGCATTGGGCAGGATATGGCGCAGCACGACCCGCCCCACCGGCGCGCCGAGAGCGCGGGCGCCGTCCACGTAGACCTCGACCTTGGCGGCGAGCACGGCGGCGCGTACCACGCGCGCCACGATGGGCGTGTAGACCACCGCCAGGGAGGCGGCGACGAGGACGACGCCGGTGCCGAACACGCTCATGAGGGCGATGGCGAGGAGGATGGCCGGGAAGGACATGAGCACGTCGAGCGGCCGCATGATGAGCTGATCCAGCACGCCCTCGGCGTAGCCGGCGACCAAGCCGAGCGGCACGCCGGCGGCCAGCGCCAGCGCCACCGAGACCACGGCCACGCCCAGCGAGACGCGGTAGGCGTGGACGACCCGGCTCAGCATGCTCCGCCCGAGGTCGTCCATCCCGAAGGGCTGGCCGAGGGTGGGCGCGCGGAGGGCGTGGTCCCTGGCGATCTCGGTGGGGCTGCCCGGCACGATCCACGGCGCGAGGACGGCGGCGAGGGCGAGCGCGGCGATGACGAGGAGCCCGGCGACCGTGACCCCGCGGTGCCGGGACGGGAAGACGCGGCGGAGCGTGCCCGCCGTCACCGCCGCCGCACCCGCGGGTCGATGAGGCCGTACAGGACGTCGGTGACCAGGTTGACCAGCATGAACATGGCGCCGATCACCAGCACCGTGCTCTGCACCACGGGGTAGTTGCGCTCGAGCACGGCGTCGAGGGTCATCCGGCCGACGCCGGGGAGGGTGAAGATCATCTCGACCACGATGGCGCCGCCCAGCATGTAGCCCACCTGCAGGCCGAGCACGGTGACGATGGGAATGGCGGCGTTCGGGAGGACGTGGCGGAAGAGAATGGCCCGCTCGCCGAGACCCTTGGCGCGAGCGTACTGCACGAAGCCGCGGTGCATGGTGTCGAGCACGGCGGCGCGGGTGAGCCGCCCGAGGACGGCGGCGCGGCTCACCGCGAGGGTGAGGGCGGGGAGGGCCAGATGGAAGAGATTGTCCACGGGGCTCTCCGCGAAGGGCACCCAGCCGCCCGAGGGCATGAGCCCGGCGCCGAGAGAGAGCCCGAGGATGAGCATGATGCCCAGCCAGAAATCCGGGATGGAGACACCCACCAGCCCGACCGCGAGGGCGGCCCGGTCGGCGGCGCCGCCGCGCCGTCCGCCGGCGAGCAGCCCCAGCGGCACGCCGATGAGGACGGTGCAGGTGGCGGCGAGCAACGTGAGCTCGAGGGTGACGGGGAGGCGGTCGAGGATCATCCGCCCGATGGGCTCGTTCTGGCGGAAGTCGAGGCCGAAGTCCCCCCGGGCCACGCCGCCCAGCCAGCGGAGGTATTGCTGCGCGACCGGCTCGTCGAGGTGGAAGGCCTCTCGGAGGGCACGGATCCCCTCCGGTGTCGCCTTGAAGCCCAGCACCACCACCGCGGGGTCGCCCGGCACCACCCGCATGAGCGCGAAGACGAGCACGCTCATGCCCAGCAACAGCGGCACGGCCAGGGCGAGCCGTCGCGCCGCGTAGACGAGCATGGGCCGTGGTGGTCAGCCCAGCCAGGTGTCCTCGAAGCGCAGCTCGAGGGAAGACAGCGCCACCGATCCCTGCACGTTGGGCTTCATCCAGTATCGCTGGATCTCGTTGCTGAAGATGACGAGCGAGCCTTCTTCCTGGAAGAAGCGCACGAGCTCGGGATACATCCGCCGGCGCGTCGCCTGATTCGGGGTGGAGCGGAAGGCGTCGAGTCGCTTGTCCGCCTCCTCCGACTTGAAGCCGGTGAAGTTCCAGCCCGAGGAGGAGTGCTGCATCGGGTAGTAGAACATGTCGGGATCCACGGTGACGCTCCACCAGGCCCCCGCGATGTCGTACTTCTTGCCCACCAGCTCCTCGAAGTACTGCCCCGACTCGAGGGGGCGCACCTCCAGGGTGATGCCGATCTTCTTGAGCTGCTCGCGCAGGATCTCGCCGGTCTTCACGAGCACCGGCACCTGGGACTTCACCAGATAGGTGAGGGTGAGGCCCCCGCCCTTGCCGGCGTCCGCGAGGAGCTGCTTCGCCCGCGCGAGGTCAGGCCCGCCCTTGTGGACGTTCACGTTGGTGGCCCAGAGGCTCGGCTCGGGGGTGGGCTCGGCGGTGACGGCATGGGAGTCGTAGTAGACGAGCTTCACGATCTCCGAGCGGTCGAGCGCCCAGGCAATGGCCTGACGGAGCCGCTTGTCGTTGAGCGGCGGGCGGCTCGCGTTGAGCATGAGGAAGAAGGGGAAGTAGGGCCGCCCGGGGGAGGACTTCATGTCGCGCGCGCGTTCCAGCTCGGGGATGCGCTGGGGCGGGACCGTCTGGATCCAGTTGTAGCGCCCGGTCTGCAGCCCGGTAAGCCGGACGGTGTCGTCGGCCGGCGCGTAGAAGATCACGCGGTCGAGGTACGGACGGCCGGGCCGGAAGTACTTGTCCCAGCGCTCGAGGGTGATGTGGTCGTCCTTCACCCACTCGACGAATTTGAAGGGGCCGGTGCCGATGGGGAAGAGCTTGGGGTCCTTCTCCGCGATGGCCTTCTCGTTGACGATCTCGGTGGCCTGGGACAGCACGGCGAGGAACGGCCCGTACGGACGGCTCAGGTTGAAGCGTACCTGGTACTGACCCACGGGCTCTACGCCTTCCACCGGCGAGAAGAAGACCCGCATGGGCAGCTTGTTCTTGGGGTCGAGGAGCCGGGTGAAGGTGAAGGCCACGTCCTTGGCGGTGAAGGGCTCGCCGTTGTGGAAGACCGCATTGTCGACGAGGTCGAAGACCCACGTCTTCTCACCGTCCTGCTTCCAGGACTTCGCGAGGCCGGGGATGAACTGCCCCGACTCGTCCACGTAGACGAGCTTGTTGTAGACATTTTGGTAGACCTGGAGCGAGGAGTAGAGCTGGGCGAAGCCCGGATCCATGTTCACGGGCTTGTCCACGGTGGCCACACGGAGGGTGCCGCCGCGCTTGGGCTGGCCCTGCGCCCAGGCCGCGCGCTGCACGCCCTCTCCAATGAGCGAGCCGATGCCGGCGCCGGCCGCAAGGCCGCCCACACTCTTGAGCCATTCGCGTCGCGTGCTACCCGTTCTATCGCTCATCGCCGGCTCCTTGTGAAGAATGTGGTGCGGGGGTCTGGGGGAGGAGCGGCGCTCGCTCCCCCCCAGCCCAAATAATGCCGTCCTTCATGACGAGGCGTACCTGGCGGAGCGCCTCGATGTCCGCGAGCGGGTTACCCTCCACCGCGATGAGATCGGCGCGCTTGCCCGGGGTGAGGGTGCCGACCTCGCCGTCGACCCGGCAGGCCTCGGCGCCGCCCCGCGTCCCCGCGACGAGGGCGTCGTGGGTCGAGACGCCGAGCCGCACGAGGGTCGCCAGCTCGAAGGGCATGAGCCCGTGCATGCTGTCGGTGCCCGCGGCGATGCGGATGCCCGTGGCGAGGTGGCGCGGGAAGGTCTCCGCGACCACGCGCCGCGCCCAGCGCACCTTGTCCATGATGGCGGACTGTCGCCCGTCGCCCTGCTCGATGCCGGTGGGGTGCATGAAGATCGAGAAGGTGCAAACCAGCCAGACCCCGCGCTCCTTCATGAGGGCGATGTCGTCGTCGCTGGCGAGGACGCCGTGCTCGATGGTGGACACGCCCTCCTCGACGGCGATGCGGAGGCCGGGGCCGCCGTGGGCGTGGGCGGCCGCGTACTTGCCCACGCGAAGCGCCTCTTCCACGGCGACGCGGATCTCCTCCCGCGAGTACACGCTGGCCTGGAGCGTGGTCCCCGCCGAGCTGACCCCGCCGGTGGCGAAGAGCTTCACGTGGTCGGCGCCGCGCTGGAAGTTCTCGCGCACACCCCGGCGGATCTCGTCCACCCCGTCGAAGGCCGAGTGCGCGCGGCCATGGCCATTGCTCGCGGTGATGCCGCGGGTGGCGCAGAGGAGGCGCGGCCCGGGGATCACGCCGGCCTCGATGGCGTCGCGCACCTGGACGTCGAGGAAGTTCTCCTCGGTCATGACGCGCATGGTGGTGGTGCCGGCGGCGAGGTCGCGCCGGAGGTTGGCGGTGGCGCGCAGCGCCTGGGGCACGGGCGCCTGGCGGAGCTGGCCGATCTGGTCGCCGTCGCCGGGAACGATGGAGATGTGGCTGTGGGCGTCCACGAGACCCGGCATCACGAAGTGGTCGCCGAGATCGAGCCCGGCCGCGGCCGGGGGGAGTGGCGTGGAGGCGGCGGGGCCGGCGGCGGTGATGCGGGCGCCGTCCACGACGATGACCGCGTTGGGGACGGGCGCGGCGCCGGTGCCGTCGAAGAGGGTGCCGCAGCGGATGACACGAGTGGCCATGGACGTGTCGCTACGCTCCTCCGGCGGCGGCCCCGTAGTCGCGCCGGGCCGCCTCCGGCGACACGTATCCCTCCCGCACGTCTCGGCGGACCGCCTCGGGATCGCGCTCGGCGGGCGGGCCGTATCCGCCGCCGCCGCCCGTCATGATGCGCACGCGCTCGCCGGCCCCGATGGGATGCTGGGTGGCCTTGCGCACGTGGCGGACGGCGCCGTCCGGCGCGGTGATCTCGACGCCGTTCACGGCGCCCTCGCGTCCCCCGCGGAGGCCCCAGGGCGGCGTCACCTTGCGCTCCAGGCTGAAGGTGATGAAGGCGGGGGCGAGGAACTCGTACACGCGCTCGATCCCGAGCCCGCCGCGATGGCGGCCGGCGCCGCCCGAGTCGGGGCGGAGCGAGTAGCGGAGGATCCGAATGGCGCCGTTGCGCGACTCCACGACCTCGACGGGATTGTTGCGAGCGGTGGAGCCCGCGAAGATGATCATCCCCGACTCGCCGTCGTAGGCCGGACGGGCGCCGGTGCCGCCGGCGTTGAGGTCCCCCTGGATGAAGAGCCGGCCCGTCTCCGGATGCGTGCCGAAGGCGATGGTGGGCATCTGGTCGCCGTAGGAGCCTGCGGGAATCTGCCCGGGCATGCCTTCCGACAGCGCGCGCAGGCCGAGGTCGATGAGCAGGTTGATGGGCACGTAGTAGCGCGCGGTGGGCGCGGGCTCCTGGGCGGCCAGCACCGAGCGCGGCGGGATCAGCACGGTGAGGGGCCGGAAGCAGCCCTCGTCCACCGGGGTCAGGGGCGTGGTCAGGCACTTGATGAGGAGCCGGCAGGCGCTGATGGTGATGGCATCGCCGCAGTTGAAGGGTCCCACCACCTGCGGGCTCGAGCCCGTGAAGTCCACCGTCATGCCGCCCTCGTCCATCGTGATTGCCATCTCGATGCGCACCGGTTGGTCGAGGCTGATGCCGTCGTTGTCGAAGTGGCCGATCGCCTGATAGCGGCCCCGGGGAATGCGCGCCAGCTCCGCGCGGGTGCGGCGCTCCGACTGCTCCATGTAGACGCGGGTGGACTCGAGCACGGTGTCGCGCCCGTACTTGGCGAGGATCTCGCGGAAGTAGGCCTCGCCCGCGCGACAAACGGCGATCATGGCCTGGATGTCCTTCAAGGTGCCGCTCTCCGTGCGGATGTTCGCGCGGATCACCCGCATGACCTCTTCGTTGAGGTCTCCACGATTGAACAGACGCACGGACTGGAAGCGGAGACCCTCCTGGCGGAACTCGCGCGAGCCCACCTGCATGCTGCTGGGCACGGGGCCACCGACGTCGCTCCAGTGCGCCTTCACCGAGACGAACCCGGTGAGCAGGCCCTCCCAGAAGACGGGGGCGTACATGGCGACGTCGTTCAGGTGATTGCCGTTCCCCGCGTACGGATCGTTGTGGATGAAGATGTCGCCTTCGCGGAAGGCCTCGATGCCCCGGTCGGAAACCGTTGCCTCGATGGGGAAGCCGAGATGGCCCTGGAACACGGGCAGGCCGATGCCCTGCGCGATCATCTGCACCTCGGGATCGAAGATGGCACAGCCGAAGTCGAGGCTTTCGCTGATGATGTGGTTGTAGGCGGTCTTGATCATGGTGATGCGCATCCGCTCGGCGGCGGCGTTCAGCGCGGCGCGCACCACCTCCACGGTCACGGCGTCGAGCGGAAGATTGCCCATTTCAGGTGCCCTTCGCGACTTCTATCACGAGGCAGGCGTTGGCCTCGGCGCGGAGGGCGTCGCCCGGCTCGAGCATGGTGGTGGTGCCGGCCTCCTCGATGGCGGCGGGGCCCGCGACGGTGTCGCCGGCCCGGAGCCGCTCCCGCGCGACCACGCGGTACTCGAGGACGTCGCGCGCGAGCGTGGAGTAGATCTTGCGCGTCTCGAACGGGGGCGTGCGCCCGCCGGACTGCTCCAGCGCCGGCAGGGGGGGCCGCTCGAGGGGGTAGATCACCGCGAGTCGCAGGTTCAAGAGCTGCACCTCCACCTCCGGCGCCGCATAGCCGTAGGCGCGCTGATGGGCGGCGTCGAAGCGGGACCGTAGCGAGACCCAGTCGGCCAGCGTCTCGACCTCCACCGTCACCGTGTGCTCCTGGCCGAGGTAGCGGAGATCGGCGGCACGATGCCGGGTGGCCGCGCCCACCGCGGGCAGGATGGACTCGATCTCGCGCTCCATCTCGCCGTAGCGGGCGTCCGCCCACGCGGCATCGGTGCGCTCGAGGGGCTCGAGCACGGTGCGAACGAGGTCGTGCCGGAGATCGGTGGCGAGCATGCCCCAGGCGGAGAAAGTGGAGGGCGAGGGCGGAACGATGACGCGCGGGATGCCCAGCTCGCGGGCGATGGCCACCGCGTGGAGCGGGCCGCCGCCGCCATAGGCGACCAGGGTGTAGTCGCGCGGGTCGAGGCCGCGCTCGGTGGTGATGCTGCGCACCGCGAGGGCCATCTTCACGTCGGCGAGCCGCACCACGCCCGCCGCCGCGGTGTCGAGCGCGAGCCCCAGGGGCAGGCCGAGCTTGTCCTCGATGGCGCGGTTGGCGGCGGCGAGGTCGAGCGGCATGGCGCCGCCAAGGAAACGACCAGCGGCGATGCGCCCGAGGACGAGATTGGCGTCGGTCACCGTGGGCGCGTCGCCCCCGCGTGCGTAGCAGACGGGGCCGGGATCCGCGCCCGCGCTCTGCGGCCCCAGCGCGAGCGCCCCTCCCGCGTCGATCCAGGCGATGGTGCCGCCGCCCGCGCTCACCTCGGTGATGTCGATGACGGGGATGCGCAGCGGGTGACCGTCCACGTGGTACTCGTCCGTGGTCTGGACGAGGCCCTTCTCGACGATGGCGCACTTGGCGGTGGTGCCGCCCATGTCGAAGGAGATGAGCCGATCCGCCCCCAGCGCCCGCGCCAGGCTCGCGCAGCCGATCGCGCCGGCCGCCGGCCCCGACTCGATGGTGTGCACGGGCTTGGAGGCGGCGGCCCGCAGCGAGAAGGCGCCCCCGTTCGACTGGGTAATGAGGAGCTGGCCCCTAAAGCCCCGCCCGGCAAGGCCTTGCTCGAAGGCCCCGAGGTAGCGATCCATGATGGGCCGGACATAGGCATTCACCACGGTGGTGCTGGTCCGCTCGTACTCGCGCCATTCCTGGGTGATGCGGTGCGAGACAGAGATGGAGGCGGCGGGGAGGACCTCGGCCACGAGCTCGGCGGCGCGCCGCTCATGCTCCGGGTTGCGGAACGAGAAGAGGAAGCAGACCGCCACCGACTCCACGCCCTCGGCGGCCAGTCGCCGGGCGGCGGCGCGGACGGCCGCCTCGTCGAGCGGGACGAGGACCTCTCCGCGCGCGGTCAGGCGCTCCGGCACCTCGAGACAGCGGCCGCGCGGCACCAGGGGCGTCGGCCGGCGGTACAGCACGTCGTACATGCGGAGGAAGTTGCCGCGGCCGATCTCCAGCACGTCCCGGAAGCCCTCGGTGGTGACGAGCCCCGTCCGGGCGCCCTTGCGCTCGACGAGGGCATTGATGCCGAGGGTCGTCCCGTGGATGACGAGGCGGCAGTCGGCCAGGCGGGCGCCGGCCTGGTCCACGCAGCGGAGGATACCCTCGAGGAGATCCTTGGGGGTGGAGAGCGCCTTGGTGTCGACCATCGCCCCGGTCGCCTCGTCGAGAGCGACCAGGTCAGTGAAGGTGCCGCCGATGTCGATACCAATCCGGAGAGCCACTTTCCGCGGAGTATAGGGCGGGCGGCGGGAGCCCGCAAGCGCGTCAGAACTCGACCGGATGCTCCTCCGCGATCCACACGGGCGACCGGGCGAGGTCGATGAACCGGCGCTCGTCCTCGAGGAGGCGCCGGCCGGCGGCGCGGCCCTCGGGCGTCGCGCCCGCGGCGGCGAGGGCGTCGAGGCTGTCGAACCACAGCTCGGCCACGCCGTCGTACTCCTCGGGTCCGCCGCGCCCACGCCGCAGCGCCTCGTTGGTGGGGTGCGTGAGGGTGTGCACCTGGACGTAGCGTCGCACGCCGAGGGCGCGAGCGGCCTCTCGCACCAGCGGGGCGTGCTGCTCGCGCCAGTGGCGCTGGAACTCCTCTCGGCTGAGATCGGACCGGCGCGTCAGGCAGAACACGAGCTTGATCACGCCGCGCTCTCCGGCGCGAGGAGGAACGGCACGCGCGCGCGGTCCGTCACCTCGCGGAGCTGCGCCATCAGGTCGTCGGGGATGGGCACGCCCGACTCGAGCCGCTGCCGGCGCGTCGCCATCTCCGGATCGCCCGCGACGAGGACGGGCTGGGCGGGATCGGCGCGCCGGGCACCGTGGAGCACCTCGATCACCTGATCCAGGTCCTCCTGGAACTCTCCCTCGGCGCGGAAGGCGCGCGGGTCGATGGCGAGAAAGAAATGGCCGATGTTATGAGGGTCGGACGGGCGCTGGGTGCGGTTGCGGAGGGGGGAGAACGAGGAGCCGGAGAG
>JBKPDT010000043.1:0-2495 GCA_046728035.1 Candidatus Methylomirabilota bacterium
GGCTGCTCGCGTCCGGTGAACCGCTGCAGCGGGTGCACCGTCACGGTGCCGAAGCTCGTCGCCACCTCCCTGAAGCGCCCCTCGTCTCGGCCGAATCCCCGGATGAACACGACGTGGTGGTCGATGACGAGCTGACGGAGCTGCGACGGGCCGTCGTGCCCGGCTTCGTCGAGGTCGCCGGCGTCGACCACGGCGCCGATCGCGCTCGACAAGCGCTGCGCACGCAGTCGCGGCGCCGGGGTGGCGGGTCGCGGTGGCGGGCGGTCGGTCGTCGTGGGTCGGTTGCGAACCGCGGCGGCCGTTGGCGCAGTGGGCATCCTCGGATCATGCGGCACCGGCGTCCGGCGCAGACCGTCCTCGGGGACACGTTTCGGCATCCCTTCACGTTCACCCACGACACCGTCGGGCACATCGGTCGCACGTGGGTGTCTCCTGGTCCGAAGGACCGATGTGCCTGGCGGGTCGTTCCACCTTTCGGCCGATGAACCCGCGACCGCCCGGCTGGTTACCTAGACGGGGCAGGTTGAGGTCGGGGCCGAACTTCAGGTCAGTGCCGTCGACGGAGTCGTAGCCGTCTTGTGCGGCGAGCTACCGGGGCGGTTATCGGGAGCCGATCGGCGGGCCATACCCGGCCCACATGCCGTCGCTGGGAGGCGTGGCCACGAACAAGAACCAGGAGACCCGCATGAATGACATGAATGACATGGATGACGCCCGCCACGATGGAGCTGCTCGGCGACCGCAACTGGTGGCTGCCCCGCTGGCTCGACCGCATCCTGCCCAACCTCGACGTCGAGGGGCACGCCGAACCGCTGCCCGAGGACGAGGGCGAGCGCGAGCCCACGCCCGCCGACCGCGAGCCCGAGCCCACGGGCGCCTCGGCCGACTGACTCGTTGACACCGCACACCGAACACAACGGCGGCTACGACCGGAACGCTCTCGGCACTCACCAACGCGTTGCGTAACGAGTCGGGGTCGCTCTGGGCCACAATTGATCACCAGTCAGTTGACGAGGCACGCCTGCCGGCCGACTCGGAGTCCCCAGGGCTTTTCGTCTCCTACATCGAGTGGGGCTTGCGCAGGGCGCTGAGGGTCGTATCTCCTCAGGTTCGATCGAATCCTCGGAAGTCGTCGTCTTGTCGGAAGGGGACGCCTGATGGTGAGGCCAAACGGAGGTGACGCTGGCATGAGCGGAATGGTTGATGAGTCCGATATCCCCGAGCTGCTGGGCCTCCGCAGCGAGGTAGCCACGGTCATCGCCGAGCTGCGAACGCATCCTCTGGATGAGCTCCCGACCGCGGCCGACCGGCTAGAGGCCAGCGTCGCCCGGCCGCTCGACGACCTCCTCGCCGGCAGGGCGACGGGGGAGCGTCCAGGCTTAGGCGACCGGGAAGCGGCGCAGTCGATCGCCGACCGTCTGATGCAGCTGGCGATGGCCACGACCAGGCTCCGAGCCCGTCCCGGCGCGCCTTCGGCCCTGGTTGAGGCCACCGCCGCTCTGCAGGACGTCGCGCTTCGGCTGCCCCTCTCAGGCGACGCTGCCGCTGGGCTCCGTGCCGACTTGGAGACGCTCCAACGGCGATTGCCAGGAGGCATCCAGGTCAGTGCCGATGGGCCCTACCTCGTCACAAACGCCACCAACGTCTTCACCCATCTGGGCGAGCGGATGGAAGTGCGGCCCCAGATGGCGTTCTGTCGGTGTGGTGGCTCGGCGATGAAGCCGTTCTGCGACGGCACGCACGCAAAGATGGGCTTCAGCGGCGCCAAGGACCCCACGCGCGTGCCCGACCGCCGCGACACCTACGTCGGCGAGCAGGTCACCATTTTCGACAACCGGGGCATCTGCGCCCACTCCGGCTTTTGCACCGACCGGCTGGTCTCGGCGTTCCATACTGCCGGCGACCCCTTCGTCAGCCCGAGCGGCGCGCGGATGGACGAGCTCATCCGGGCGGTGCGCGACTGCCCGTCGGGTGCCCTGAGCTTCGCCATCGACGGGCGCGAGGCACGGGAGTATGTCGATCAAGCCGTTCGGGAGCCGGCGATCGAGGTGTCCAAGGACGGCCCCTACCGCGTAACCGGCGGCCTCGTGCTCACCGACGAGAACGGCGACGCCGTAGCGCGTGTCGAGGGCGCCTCCCTCGAGCACTACAGCCTCTGTCGTTGCGGACAGTCCCAGAACAAGCCCTTCTGTTCGGGCCGCCACTGGTACGTCGGGTTCCGGGATCCGCAGCCCTCGGCCGAGCCCACGCTGTTCGAATGGGCAGGCGGTCTGCCCGCGCTCACCCGCCTCGTCCGCCGCTTCCTCGAGAAGCACGCCCCGGAGGACGAGCTCCTGGCGCCCATCTTCGCAGACATGGCTCCGGACCTCCCGCAGCGGGCGGCGGCTTGGCTCGGGGAGGCGTTCGGGGGCCCGGCGGCTGAAGATCCGGTCTCCCTGGCCCCGAGCCTGGCGGGCGTTGAGATCACCGAGGAGCAACGGCAGCGGGCGGTGGCG
>JBKPDT010000044.1:0-12104 GCA_046728035.1 Candidatus Methylomirabilota bacterium
GCGGCACACCAGGCGCAGGTGATCGCGGAACTGGGGCTGCAGCCGGCTCGTCCAATCGCTCTGCCGCGCTTGTTTCCACTCGGCTGACTCCACCACCGCGGGCGTGGCGAGGTGATAGAGCGCCACGTACTTGCGATTGCCGCTGCGTCCGCGGAAGCGCCGGGCGCACAGCACGCCGGGGACAGCCACGAGCGCCGGGATGTGCTCCTTGTCGTACCACTCGTTGAACTCGGCCTCGAGCTCGGGCGCGATGTTCATGGCGTTGAGCAGGAGCCCGCCCGCGTCCGCGGGGGGCAGCTGGTCGCCGGGCAGGATCTGGTCCCCTTCGTAGCGCATCAGGAGGTCGACCCGTCGGGTGACGCGCTTGGACCACGGCGAGAGGTTCTCGCCGCCGATCGCCCGATAGGCCGGGCTCTGCAGCACGTCGGCACCGGCGAGATCGTACGTCGCGAGCGAGATCTTGCCGTCGTCCACGCCGATCCAGCGCCGGCACAGGAGGAAGCCCGGCACTCGCTCCCGCTCGGGGATGTGCTCGGTGTCGTACCAGTCGTGGAACTCGTCCTCGGCCACCTTGGTGAAGTTCATCGCGGCGATCAGCGCGCCCTTGGCCATAGCGTCCCTCCCGTGCCGATTGGCGATTGCTAGAATACTCCCGCGAGGACCCCGACGTCCCTTGATCCTGGCCCCCTTCCGCGTCCGCAGCTACCGCTTCCAGTGGCCCGCCGACCTCCTCACCTCGCTGGCGTTCGAGATGGAGACCGTCATCCTCTCCTGGTACGTCATGGTGGAGACCGGCTCGGTCCTCCTCCTCACCGCCTTCGGCTCGCTGCTCTTTCTCGGCACCCTCGCCGCGCCCATGTTCGGGGTGCTGGGCGACCGCGTGGGCGGCCGGGCCATGCTGTCCGCGATGCGCGCCATCTACGCCGTCCTCGCCGCGGTCCTCATGCTCCTCGCCTTGACCGCGACCCTCACGCCGTTCTGGGTGTTCGTCCTCGCGACGCCGATCGGCCTCGTCCGCCCCAACGACCTCGTGATGCGGAACTCGCTGATCGGCGAGACCATGCCCCCCGCGCACCTGTGGGGCGCGGTCGGGCTGTCGCGCGCCACCATGGACGCTGCGCGCATCGCGGGCGCGCTTGCCGGCGCGGAGCTCTTCACTCTCCTCGGCATCGGCCCCACCTATGTCCTGATCATGGGCGCCTACGTCACGAGCCTCGCCCTGACCTTCGGGGTGGCACGCCTGCATCCCGTGCCCGATCCGGCGGTCACGGCGCACGCTCGCTCGTCCGGCGCCGCCTCCGCGAGCCCCTCGCGACTGCGCGATCTCACGGAGGGCCTCCTCCACGTGCTGCGCACCCCGGCCCTGCTCGCCCCGATCCTGCTGGCATTTCTGATCAACCTCACCGCCTATCCCGTGTCCGGCGGCCTCCTGCCGTATGTCGCCAGGAACGTCTATCGCGTCGACGCCACCGGCCTGGGCTGGCTTGTCGCCAGCTTCTCCCTCGGCGGCCTTCTCGGCTCGATCGCCACCGTGGTCACGGGAGGAACGCGGCGGCCCGAGCGCACCATGCTCGTCTACACGGTGATCTGGTACGCGATCCTCCTCGGCTTCGGCCACCTGGGCAGCCTGGGCGCGGGGCTCGCGGCGCTCACGCTCGCGGGCTTCGTGCAGAACGTGGCGATGATCTCGATGACCGCCAGCCTGCTCGCCGCCGCCGGCGCCCGCTTTCGGAGCCGGGTGATGGGCGTGCGGATGCTCGCGGTCTACGGCCTGCCGCTGGGGCTGATCGGCGCGGGGGCCCTGATCGAGTGGCTCGGCTATCCGCCGACCATCAGCCTCATGTCGGCGGTCGGCCTGATCTTCACCCTGCTCATCGGCATCAGGTGGCGCGCGAGCCTGTGGGGGCCGAGCTGAGGGTGGCCAGCGGGGCCAGGCCCAGCTCGCGCGTGCACTCCGCGAACCATTCGATCACTTCGCGGTGGAGCGGGATGCCGCGGGCCCGGCGCTCCTGCGTCTCCTCCGCTTCCAGCAGGCCGGGGTAGAGGACGCGCTCCTCCCCCGGCGCGGGCGGCGCCGTCCGCAGCGTCCTGAGCATCTCGTCCATGGTGTCCTTGAATTGCTCGAGGTCGGTGAACGCCTCGATGTTGTAGGCGGCAAACTGGTTCTTCGACCCGCTGGCCGGGGACAGCATGGTCGGCACCGTGCCCGACAGCATGGTGGCCAGCACCTCGGCCATGAGGGCGAACCCGTATCCCTTGTGGGAGCCCTGCTCTCGCGTGCCCCCGAGCGGCGCCTGGAAGAAGTCGTCGCGATCGAAGACGGGCTTCTCCTCCGTGATCGGCGTGCCTTCCTTGTCGGTGACCCAGCCCGGCAGGAGCGGCGACCCCACTCGCATCGCCAGGCGGATCTTGTTCCCCGCGATGGCCGAGGTCGCGGCGTCGAACAGCAGAGGAGCCTCGCGGCGCGCGGGAGCGGCCAGCGCGATCGGGTTGGTGCCGAGGAGCGGCTTCGACGCGAAGGTGGGGACCACGTGCAGGCCGGCGGCGGTGAAGCAGGCGCCCACCATGTTCGCCTGGGCCGCCTGCATGGCGTAGTGGCCGATCGCGCCGAAATGGCCGGCGTTGTAAACGGTCACCACGCCCACGCCGACCTCGCGGGCCTTGTCCATGGCCAGCCGCATTGCCTGCGGCCCGAGGATGATGCCGAGCCGCCGCTCGGCGTCGATCACCGCCGTCCCGGGGGCCTCGCGCACGATCCGCCACCCCGGGCGCGGGTCGAGCTTGCCCGCCTTGTAGTCGCGCACGTACGCGCGCAGCATATTCGACACCCCGTGGGTCTCCACCCCGCGGAGATCCGTCATCGTGAGCACATCCGCGCCTTCCGCGGCGTCCTCCGGCGTGAGGCCCATCTTGCCGAAGATCTCCGTCACCGTGCGGCGTAGCGCTGCCTCGGAGACGAAGACCTGGTCCTTCGTGGGCACCTTGAAGCGCTCGAGCATCACATCTCCTTCCCGAACGCGGGCATGACTTCGCGGGCGAAGCGGGTGAGCTGCTCGACCATCATGGCGCGTGGGGTCCCGATCGGCCAGCCCAGCATGACGTGGTCGAGCCCTGGGTACTGCCGCTCGAGATTCTTGAGATAGGCGACGATCTCGGTCGGCGGGCCGCAAAGCCAGGAGCGATTACGCACCCCATCCTCGAGTGACGCGGTGGTGGGCGACTGCGGGCGGCGGGCCTCCACCGCCCGCGCGTGCTCCTCGCTGTAGCGCAGCATGCCCAGCGGCGCCATCACCTTGGCGTGCTCCTCGAAGTATGGGCGCGCGCGACGGATGGCCTCCTCCTTCGTGTCGTCGAGGCACATCCGGAAGCCAAGGATCATTTCCTCGCCGAGCTCGAGCTGCCGACCGTGGCGCCGCGCCGCCTCCTGATAGTCGCGCACCCAACGCTGAACCAGCTCCTCGGCGGTGGCGGAGATGATGCCCTTGATGCGATGCCGGGCCATGAAGTCCAGCCCCCGGGCGCTACCGCTCACGATGGGCTGCCAGATCTCGACGGGCTGCCGCAGGGGACGCGGCACCAGGGTGATCTCCTTCAGCGGATAGCCGCGATAGGGGACGTCTGGCGGGATCGTGTAGTGCTTCCCCTGATGCGAGAACGACTCCTCGCGGAAGGCCTTCAGGATGACCTCTACCTGCTCCTCGAAGAGCTCGCGGTTGGCCTCGGCGTCCAGCATTGGCTGGCCGAAGGTCTCGACTTCTCGACTGTGATACCCACGGCCCACGCCGAACACCACGCGGCCTTTCGTCAGGATGTCCGCCACGGCGAAGTCCTCGGCGAGCCGCAGCGGATGCCAGGCCGGCACGACATTGAAGGCGCAGCCGATCTTGATGCGCTCGGTGCGATGCGCCAGGTCCACCGCCAGCATGGGGATGTTCGGGATACACTCCCACCCCTCGTGCTGGAAATGATGCTCGGCGAGCCACAGGGTCTCGTACCCGAGAGCGTCGGCAGCGCGGGCCACTGCCGTGGCGCTGTCGAAAGCCTCGATCAGCCGCTGGTTGGAGTAGCGCCGGTCGTCGGCGGGCGTCCCATCGAGCCCGCAGCTCTCGAGCTCGATGTGGCCGACATAGAGGGTCGAGAAGCGGGTGATCATCGGGGGCAAAGATACCGCAGCCAGCGATTTTGCGCTTGAGTCTATCCCGGCGGCGCGGCCTCCATCGCCGCCTCGCCGAGTCCGTCGATGGCGAAGCGGACGCGGTCACCCGGCGCCGGAAACCTGGTGAGGATGCTGCTGCCCGTCATCACGACCATGCCGCGCTCGAGCCGGCGGCCGCGGCGGTTGAGGAGATTGGCCAGCCACGCCACCGCCTCGAAGGGATGTCCGAGCGCGTCGCCGGTCTTGCCCTGGCCGGCGGGCTCGTCGTTGATCCAGCACCGGGTCACCGCGCGCTCGAGATCCACGGCGCGCCAGTCCGCCACGGGGGCGCCGAGGACCACGCCGCCATTCCAGGTGTTCTGGGCCACCAGGGTGAAGGCGTCGAGCGTCTTGTAGTCCGCGTCCCCGTCCTCGACCAGCTCGAAGGCGGGCATGCACGCGGCCACGCGGCCGCCCACGGAGGCGCGCGTCCACGGCCCGCCGTCCGCCGGCAGATCCTCGCCGAGACGCACCGCCACCTCGAACTCCACGCCCAGGTGGTGATACGCGGCGAGGTCGATCCGGGCGGGCGAGGCGTGCACGACCGTCGAGAAGAGGGCGCCGGCGGCGGGCTGGTCCACCCCCGTCATCTGCTGCATCGCCTTGGAGGTCAGCGCGATCTTCCACCCGACGATCTCGCCCCGGCCCGTGGCGACCATGAGCCGATGCAGAGCGTCCTGGATGCGGTACGCGTCGTCGAGGGGGCCCGAGCGGACGGCGGCATCGAGCGGGCGGTACCGCTCGCGCGCCCGGTGCATCTCGAAGCAGGCGCGGGCGGTGGCGTCGACAGCCTCGGGCGTCAACATGCCTGGCGATTCTACCGCAGCGGTCCACGCCGGCGCCCCGCGCGGCGGACCGCCGTAGGTGGCCTGCGGTAGACCGCGCGAAACGCGGCGTTGAACCGTCGGATGCTCGCGAACCCCGCCGCAAACGCGATCGCGGACATCGGGAGCGCGGTCCCATCGACCAGCGCCTTCGCGCGCTGCACCCGCCGCGTCGTCACGACGGCGGTCGGTGAGGCGCCCGCGTATCGCTCGAACAGCCGCCGCAGATGCCGGGCGGTCATGCCGAGCGTATCCGCGAGGTCCTCGATGGTTCGTCCTTCATCGAGGAAGCCCTCCTCCAGGAGTCGGACCGCGCGAGAGACCGTCGCCCCGGCACCCCGCCACGCCGGCGTCCCCGGCGCCGTCTCCGGGCGACACCGCAGGCAGGGGCGGAACCCCGCGAGCTCGGCGGCGGCCGCGGTGGCGAAGAAGATCACGTTGCGCGACTTGGCCGGCTTCACGGGACAGGTGGGGCGACAGTAGATACGGGTGGTCAACACGCCCGTGAAGAACCGCCCGTCGAACCGAGGGTCACGCGCGACCCGCGCACGATCGCAGCGTTTGCGGTCGAGAAGGTTCCCTTCGCTCACGGTGGACCAGCCTAGCACGCAGGCCGGCGCCCGGCCGGCCGCGGACGACCACGTCCGAAAACGGCGAGACGCCGGGCGGCGCCCTCGCTAGCCTCCGTCCCAGGCATGGGCACTCGATACTTTCATGGCTGGAACGTTGTGGGCGCCACCTGCGTCATGGCGCTCTTCAGCTTCGGTCTCGGCTTCTACGGGCTCAGCGTGCCCGTCGCCACGCTTCAGCGGCTGTACGGCTGGTCGGCCTCCGCGGTGTCGGTACCCGTCACGGTGTACTACGTGGCGGGCGCGCTCCTGACGGTATGGATCGGCGATCTCTACGAGCGCTTTGGCCCGCGCGCCGTCGTGATCGGCGGATGCCTCGCCATGGCCGCGGGACTGGCGGCGCTCGGGCACGTGACTCACCCGTGGCAGCTCTACCCGACCTTGCTCGTGATGTCCCTGGGCTGGGGGGCGATGAGCGGCGCCGCCATCAACATCATCCTCGCGCCCTGGTTCCAGCGTCGGCGGGGCCTCGCCGTCAGCCTGGCGTTCAACGGGGCGACCCTGGGTGGCGTGTTGATCGCCCCCGCCCTCATCTTGCTCGTCGAGGCCGTCGGCTTCGCGCGCGCGCTGGCCGCCGCGGGCCTCGTGCTCCTCGGCGTGATGCTGCCCCTCGCCGTCGGCGTCATGCGGCGAGGCCCCGCGACGTTCGGGCTCGGCCCCGACGGCGATCCCCTCGTCACCGACACCGGCGCGTCGGGGGACGGCGCCCCACGCGCCCGGGCCGACGCGCTACGGACCTGGCGCTTCTGGAGCGTGTCCGCGCCGTTCGCGCTCGGCCTCGCAGCCCAGGTCGGGGTGCTCACGCACCTGGTCGTGCTCGTGTTGCCGGTCCTCGGCTCGGCCGGCGCGGCCCGGGCGGTGAGCGCCACGACGGCGGCGGCGTTGCTGGGGCGCTTGATGACGGGCCTCGTCATCGATCGCGTGAATCGACGGCTTGCCGCGAGCGTCACCCTGGTCGTCCAGATCGCCGGCCTCGGCCTGCTCGCCTGGGCGCCGTCCACCCCCGTCGTCTATGCGGGCTGCGCGCTCTTCGGTCTGGGGGTCGGCAACTTGACCACGCTGCCCGGCCTCATCCTCGCCGTCGAGTGGCCCCGCGAGCGCTTCGGCGCGCTGGTGGGTCTCGTGGTCGCGATCAACCAGTTCACGTTCGCCTTTGGTCCGTCGCTCGTGGGCGTCCTGCGCGACTGGGCGGGTGCCTACGGGCCGGCGCTCGGCGTCTGCGCGGCGCTGCAAGCCCTGGCGGCCGGGATGATCCTGCTCGCGCCCGGAGACGATCGAGCGTAGCCGGCCACGCGCCTAGCCGGAAGGCGAGGGCGCGCTCAAGGCGCCGAGCGGTGATATTGTGGCGGCCGGGAGGATCGCCATGCCGGTGAACGACGCGCTGACCGGACAGACCGTGGAGCTGCTGCAGCAGCTGATCCGCAACCAGTGCGTGAACGACGGCACCGTGGCCTCCGGCCAGGAGGTGCGCACCACCGACCTCCTGCGCACGTATCTCCAGGGCAGCGGTCTCGACCTCGAGGTGTACGAGCCCCTCGCGGCGCCGGGGCGCACGAGTCTCGTCGCCCGCATCGAGGGCAGCGATCCGACCGCGCCCACGCTCTGCCTGATGGGCCACACCGATGTCGTGCCGGTGAATCCGAAGACCTGGACGCGCGATCCCTTCGGCGGCGAGCTGGTGGACGGCGAGGTGTGGGGCCGCGGCGCGGTCGACATGCTGAACCTCACCGCCTCCCAGGCCGTCGCCCTCAAGGCGCTGGCCCGGCGCGGCTGGCGACCACGGGGGACGCTCGTATACCTGGCCTGCGCCGACGAGGAGGCCGGCGGCACCCTCGGCGCCGGGCACGTGTGCGCGGAGCACTGGGACGCGCTGCGGGCGGACTACGTGCTCACCGAGAACGGCGGCATGGTCAGCGACGGGAAGCACGGCGACGCGCTCAACGTCACCGTGCACGTCGGTGAGAAGGGCGTGGCCTGGCGCCGCCTCAAGGTGAAGGGCACGCCAGGGCACGGCTCCATGCCGTACGGAGCCGACAACGCCCTCGTCAAGGCCGCGCACGTCGTCAGCCGCCTGGCGGACTACCGGCCGTCCCCCTATGTGGACGAGCTCTGGACCGCCTTCGTCGACTCGCTCAACCTGGATCCCGCCGTCAAGGCCGCCCTCGCCGATCCCGCGAGCGTCGACGACGCCATCGCGGGGCTCCCGGCCAGCATGGCCCGGTACCTCTGGTCCGCGACACACACGACCTTCTCGCCCAACATGTGCCGCGGCGGCGCGAAGACCAACGTCATTCCCGATGCCGTCGACGTCGAGGTGGACATCCGCACCGTCCCCGGAGACAGCGAGGACGAGGTGCGCCGGCATCTCGACAAGGCCCTCGGCGACCTCGCGGACGAGGTGGAGATCGAGAAGCTCTTCTCGAAGCCGGCCTCGGTGTCGCCCACGGACACGCCGCTCTGGGACGTGCTGAGCCGGGTCGTCGTCGCGCACTACCCGGGCGCGCGATTGCTGCCACGCCTCATCGTGGGGTTCACCGACGCGCCCTACTTCCGCGATCGCGGCGCGGTCGCCTACGGCTTCGGCCTCTTCTCGCGGACTCTCACCGCCGAGGCGATGGCCGGGCGCTTCCACGGCAACGACGAGCGGGTGGACGTGGAGTCACTCGCGCTGACCACGCAGGCGTGGCTCGATACCTGCGAGCTGCTGCTGGGATAGCGGCCATGGAGACGCGCGTCGACGAGATCGCCGAGCGGATATACCGCCTCTCGACCTTCCTGCCCGAGGTGGGCCCGAGCGGGCTCACGTTCAACCAGTTCCTCGTGGACGCGGAGGAGCCCCTGCTCTTCCACTGCGGGCAGCGCGCGCTGTTCCCTGCCGTCTCGGGGGCGGTGGCGCGCGTGCTGGACATTCGCCGGCTGCGCTGGATCACCTTCAGCCACGTGGAGGCCGACGAGTGTGGCGCTCTCGGCGAGTGGCTCGCGGCGGCCCCGCAGGCGACGGTCACCCACGGCGCCATCGGCTGCGCCATCTGGCTGAACGATCAGGCGCCGCGACCCCCGCGCGTACTGCGCAATGACGAGGCCCTCGACCTGGGCGGCCGGCGCGTGCGGCGACTCGACACCCCACATGTCCCTCACTGCTGGGATGCGGGGCTCCTCTTCGAGGAGACCACCGGCACCCTGTTCTGCAGCGACCTCTTCACCCATGTGGGCAACCCACCCGCGCTGACCGGCGGGGACATTCTCGAGCCCGCCATCGTCGCGGAGACGCAGTTTGGCTTCACCACCGTCGGCCCCGCCACCGGCGCCACCATACGGCGCCTCGCCGCGCTCGCGCCCCGCACGCTCGCCGTGATGCATGGGTCGTCGTTCTCGGGCGACGGGGGGACGCTGCTCGGCCGGCTGGCGAGCTTCTACGACGATCGCCTGAAGAAGGGCGCGTGACTTCGCGCCCGACCTCGCTCGCGCATCTGACGGTGCTGGACACGACGCCGCCTGAGCTGGTCAGCGTGGCGGCGGCGGCAGGCTTCAGGACCCTCGGCATGCGGCTCACCGCCACCCCGAGCGTGGGCGTGCCGCCGTACGACGTGCTCAGGGATGGACCCACCCTGCGCGAGACCCTCCTACGGCTGAAGGACACGGGGATCACCGTGCTCGACACCGAGTTTCTCCGCTTCGAGGTCGGGGAGCCGGTGGGCGTCCCCGAGGGCTTTCTCGAGGTGTCGGCGAGGCTCGGCGCAACGCACGTGCTCGTCATGAGCGCCGAGCCCGAGGAAGCGCGCACCCTCGAGCGGTTCGGCGAGCTCTGCGACCGCGCGGCGCCATACGGTCTGGGGGTCGGCCTGGAGTTCGCGGTCTACACGGGAGTCCGGACGCTCGCCCAGGCCGCCCACGTCGTGGCGGAGTCGAAGCGGGCGAACGCCTCGGTCGTGCTGGATGCCCTGCACTTCAGCAGGTCGGGGGGACTCCCCGCTCACATCCGCGAGGTCGATCCCTCGCGGTTCCGGTACGCGCAGATCTGCGATGCCGGCCCGGACATGCCCCGCCCCACCGACACGCCGGCGCTCATCCGCGAGGCCCGCACCGGCCGCCTGCTACCGGGCGAGGGCGTCCTGCCCCTGGCGGAGCTGGTGGCGGCCCTGCCCGAAGGCGTGCCCCTCGCGGTGGAGGCGCCGTGCCGGGCGACTGCGGATCTTCCCGCCGTCGAGCGCGCCCGTCGCGCATACCGGGCGCTCGCGGCCCTGCTGCAAACGCGGGAAAACTGACCAAGGAGGAGGATGGCATGCTCAAGCCAGGAGACAAGGCCCCCGACTTCATCGGGCGCGACCACGATGGCAAGACCGTGAAGCTGTCGGACTTCAAGGGTAAGCCGATCGTGCTGTGGTTCTTCCCCAAGGCGGACACCCCCGGCTGAACGGCGGAAGGTTGCGGGTTCCGCGACCTCAAGGCCGACTACGACCGCAAGGGCGCCGTGATCCTGGGCGTGTCGTTCGACACCCCGGCCGAGAACAAGAAATTCGCCGAGAAGTACCACTTCAACTTCCCGCTCATCTGCGACACCGACCGCGCGATCGGCACCGCTTACGGCGCCAACGTCGACCCGCAGAAGGGCGCCCAGCGCGTGGGCGTGGTGATCGACAAGGACGGCAAGATCAAGGAGTGGCACGGCCGCGTCGACGCCCGCGCATGGCCGGCCGAGGTGGTGCGGACGCTCTAGCCGCGGCGTGGACTGGCGTGCCGTCTCTCGTCGACCGCGCCGTCTCGCTGGCCGAGGCGCTCCTGCGGGAGGCGCGCGCGCAGCAAACGACGGAGGAGCGCGCCCGGGCCGGCAAGCTCGCGCGCATGATGGCGGATCCGCACGGGAAGGAGCTGACCATCGCGCTGGCCGATCAGGCCTTCCGGAGCCGCCGGCCCGAGCGCATCGCCGACCAGCTCGCCTATCTCCTCGAGCGCTACGGCGTGCCGCAGTACATGGACTGGTGGGAGCGGGTCGCGCTCCTCCTGGGTGGGGCCATGGCGCACTACCTGCCGAGTCTGGTCGTCCCCCCCATCGTGGCGCGCCTGCGCCATGAGACCCAGAACGTCATCCTGCCCGGCGAGGAAGAAGACCTCCGCCGCTACCTGGAGGAGCGGCGCCACGCGGGGATGCGGCTGAATCTCAACCAGCTCGGCGAGGCCATCCTCGGTGAGGCGGAGGCCGCGCGTCGCCTGGAGGCCTACCTGGGGCTGCTCGCCCGGGACGACGTCGAGTACATCTCGGTGAAGGTCTCGTCGGTCTTCAGCCAGATCGACCTCGTGGCCTTCCGCGCCACCGTGGCGCGCGTGGCCGAGCGCCTCCGCACCCTCTATCGCGCGGCCGCCCGTCACCGCTATCGCCACCCCGATGGACGGATCACCCCGAAGTTCATCAACCTCGACATGGAGGAGTACCGCGACCTCGACCTCACGGTGACGGCCTTCCGCGAGGTGCTGGACGAGGAGGAGTTCCTGGGTCTCAGCGCGGGGATCGTGCTTCAGGCATACCTACCCGACTCGCACCGCGTGCAGCGCGCGCTCACCGAGTGGGCACTCGAGCGGCGCGCGCGCGGCGGTGCGCCGATCAAGCTGCGCATCGTCAAGGGCGCCAACCTGGCCATGGAGCGGATCGAAGCGGCGGTGCACGGCTGGCCCCAAGCCCCGTACGAGACGAAGGCGGAAGTCGACGCCAACTACAAGCGCATGCTCGAGTACGGCGGCCGGCCCGAGCACGCCGAGGCCGTCCACCTGGGGATCGCCAGCCACAACCTCTTCGACATCGCCTGGGGCCTGTTGCTCCGCGAGGTCGATCACGTCGAGCCCTGGGTCGAGTTCGAGATGCTCGAAGGCATGGCCAATCACCAGGCCCGCGCGGTGCGGGCGCGCGCCGGCGGCCTCCTTCTCTACGCGCCGGTCGTGCGCGCGGAGGACTTCCACAGTGCCATCGCCTATCTGGTGCGCCGGCTGGACGAGAACACCGCGCCCGAAAACTTCCTGCGCCACGTCTTCGACCTCGAGCCGGGCTCGCCCAAGTGGCGGGCCGAGCGCGACCGCTTCCGCGCCGCGTTCGACATCAAGTACACGGTCTCCGACGCGCCCCGCCGCACCCAGGACCGGCGGGCCGAGGCGGAGGCCCCGTCCGATGCACGCCCGCTCGAGGCGCCATTCGAGAACGATCCGGACACCGACTGGACCCTCGCCGCCAACCGCGCGTGGATCGCGGAGGGCGTGGTCCGCTGGCGCGAGCGGGAGCCGGAGGAGATCGCGCTCCCGATCGGTGGGGAGCTCCACGCGGGCGCGCGCGCAGGCCAGGGGCGCGATCCCTCGCGGCCCGGGCGTCTGGCCTATCGCTATGCGCTGGCCGGTCCCGCCGACGTCGATCGCGCGCTCGCCGTCGCGCGGGCGGCCCAGCCCGGGTGGGGCGCGCGCTCGTTCGTGGCG
>JBKPDT010000045.1:0-9446 GCA_046728035.1 Candidatus Methylomirabilota bacterium
TCGACTAACGGCCCGATGCTGGTCGGCCAGTCGATGGGAGGCGCCATCGCCCTCGCGGTCGCCGCCCCAAACCGACATCGCAGGCGCCGTGCTGGTGTGTGCCTGCCGCCTCGCCCGGTGCGCTGGCGCGGAGCGCACCGCTCGTCGGCGTCCCATCGGAGTAACACCTACCGACCAACGGTATGTAGCCCGAGGATCTCTGGACATGACCGTCGCCGCGGGCATCGAGATCCACGCACCCGTGGATGGCTACGGCGAGGCGTGGAACGCCCACGACCTCGATGTGATCATGAGTCTTCACGCCGAGGACTGGACGCACTGCCTTCACGTGGACCGGGAGCGGGAGCACGGAACGGACGAGATCCGCGAGGCGTTCGGGAGCTACCTGACCGAGTTGCCCGACATGCACTTCGAGCGACGCCGAATGCTCGTGGGCGACGGCCTCTTCGTCCACGAGATGCTCGTCACCCCCACCGCAGACGGCAAGTCGGTCGCGTTCCCGATGGTGGACGTGATCACGGTCCGCGACGGAGAGATGGTCGACAAGGACACGTACTGCGACGTGACCATGGCCCCGCGGCAGGCGGCATCGTGAGCGCGGCAGACGCCGCCACCACATCGGTGGCCGACTTCGAGCGGCTCTGGCAGACGAAGGACCTCGAGATCGTCCGCGAGATCGTTGCCCCCGAGGCCATCGCCAAGTGGTCCGGCTGGATGCGTTCCGCGGGGCCGACTACCCCGATCGGATGCGCAACGTGATGCAGGATCTCCTGGCAGACATTGTGCTCGGGGCGACCGCCCACGCCGTCAACGGCGACGACGTGTTCATCAGCTGGCCGGCGAACGCGTCGGTCGGTGGAGAGGCCGTCGAATGGGTCGGCATCGACTGGTTCCGACTCAAGGGCGAGCTGGCCGACGAGGTCTACGCGGTCTTCGACACGTTCCGCCTCCGCGAGGCCCAGGACCGTGGGCTCGGGCAGGTCGCAGCGTGAGCACACCCGGAAGCGGCGACCTGGGCGATGAGGGCCAGGGGATCATCCTCACCGACGCACACGTGGTGTGCTGCGATCCGCTCGACACGATCGTCGACACCGTCGGTATACGTGCTGGGCGGATCGTCGCGGCCGGAGATATGAGTTCGGTCGCCGACGCGATGGGCGATGGTTGTCGCGTCGTCGGCCTCGACGGTGCGACTGTCATCCCGGGGTTGATCGACACGCACCCGCACCTGATGGGGTTCGCGCTTGTCGCCGAGCCCCTGGTCGACCTCGCCGACGCGGTCGACCACCACGACATCGGAACGCGGATCGCGGCCAAGGCCGCCGAGACACCGCCCGGGGAATGGGTGATGACGACCCCGGTCGGGGAAGCTCACTACTTCCTGCGACGTTCGTACCGGGATCTCACCGAAGGCGAGATCCCGGACCGTCGCGTCCTCGATCGCGCCGCACCGGACCATCCCGTCTTCGTGCAGGCGTGGGCACCGGTCACGCCAAACGTCTGCGCCTTCAACAGCCGGGCCCTGGACCTGCTCGGCATCGATCACACCAGACCCGACCGAGTGGAGAACGTCTGGATCGAGAAAGACGCCGACGGGGAACCGACGGGCCGGCTGCACGGCTCCGTCACGAACTACTACAACGGCGACCCGTTCATGGAGTCGCTGCTCCTGCAAGTGCCCATGTTTCAGTTCGGCCTGATCGGCCAAGCCACGACCCGTGCCATGCGGGCCTACAACGCGCTCGGGGTGACCACGGTCTATGAGGGCCACACCATGGACTTCCCGCTCCTGGACGCCTACCGGGCGTTGCGCGCAGACGGCGAGCTGTCGGTCCGGGTGCTCTGCGCGCCCGACGCCATTCTCGTTGGCATACCGGGAATCGGCCCGTTCAGCCAGGAGCAGCTGCTGGCACGACTGGAACAGGCCGCCGCCACGGTCGACCGCACCGACGACCTGCTGCGCTTCGACGGCGTCACCGTCGGGCGGGCAGGACCGTGCGGGCCGGGGTGGGTGCTGTTGCGGGAGCCGTATCGGGGCCCCTACGGCGAGCCCACCAGCGGCCGGTCGTTCGTGACTCTCGACGAGGCCGGTTACATCATCGACTTCTGCGCATCGCGCGGCCTACGACTCAACATGATGGTCCTAGGCAATGGGGAGCTCGACGGTTGGCTCGATCAGCTCGAGAAGCTGGACGGCCCACCAGCAACCGGCGACCGGCCGTGGATCGTCCAGCATGCGGCGGTGGTCGAGCCCGATCAGATCGAGCGGCTCGCCGCGCTCGAGATCGATCTCACCGCCTCGATGTCGTTCTCGTGGGGCAAAGGTGACCTGTTCGCCGAGCGCGTCGGCGAGCACATCCTCGAACACCTGGTGCCGCTGCAGCGACTGCTCGACGCTGGGTTGAGGGTCGGCTGCGGTTCCGACTGGGGGCCCAAGAATGCCTTCGAGCACATGGCCCTCGCGGTGGAGCCCTACTACGCCGGGAGCGGCCGGAAAGGAGCGACACCCGGTATCGCACGGCACGCCGCCCTGCACGGTTGGACGCGCGGCGCGGCCGACGTGCTCTGCTGGGAGGGGATCGGCTCGATCGTGCCCGGGAACCACGCTGATGTCACGATCGTCGACCAGGACCCGGTCACCTGCCCGCTCGATCGCCTGCCCGACACGACCGTGCTGGCGACCCTTCTCGGCGGACACCAGGTGTCCGGTACCGCCCTCGACGGCGTTCCCACGCCGACCCGCTCCCGCTGACCCACAGATCCGGGGGTGTGCGCGCCGTGGGCAACGAGCGACGTCCGTACCTTCGAGAAGTCCTCCCCAGAGCGCACCCTCTGGCAGTGGCTGGTCAGCCCGAACCCACAGGAGCACTTCGCTCGCTTTCAAACGCTGTTCGACGCCGGAGCGACCGGGTGTTCCTCCACGCACCCCAGCGCGATCAAACCCGCGTGCTGGCGACCTACCGCAACCATGTGCTACCCGCCCTGAGTCCATGAGACAGCCGCGCCTCGACATGTCGTCGATCGATCAATGAGGGGGTTCACATGCGACGTGCGTTCGTGAACGGTCGTGTGATGACGATGGACCCGAAATTCGATCAGGCGGTGAGAAAGCGGCCGTAATCGATGCCGATGGGCGGCTTACCGAACGTCCAGGCGCTGCGACGCAGGTTGATCAGACTTCCCAGCAGGATGACTGCGAGCGCGTCGTAGTCACGGTGAGAACCGGAGATGCGCTCAGCCAACCAGACGGCTGCGAGTCGGTAGTCGGCGTCGCTGAGCCCTTCCCGCATCGCGTCGATCAGGTGCTGAAAGCGGTGCGACTCCTTCTCCATGATGCGAGAGATCGCCTCCTGGTTGTCGAGCCGAGAGAGCTCGTCTCGGTCCTTCAGGCCGCGGCCTCGGAAGCGGCGCGCAACGGCGCGAGCGCGGTGCTCCACGCGACGACTTGGTCCAGCAGCGTGTCCAGCGCGGTGGTGTTGTAGTCGCCCGGCTTGAACGTGGAGAAGTTCTCGAACTCGGTCTGCAGCGACAGCGTCACCTGCTGGGCCACGTCGGCCATCTGCAGTGCCCCACAGATCGCCCGCAGATGCTGGACTGCCCGGGCGCCTCCGACGCCGCCGTAGGAGACGAACCCCGCCGCCTTGTTGTTCCACTCTGCGTACAGGCAGTCGAGCGCGTTCTTGAGCACTCCCGGGGCGGAGTAGTTGTACTCAGGCGTCACCGCGACGAACCCGTCGAACGAAGCGATCTTGTCCGCCCAGGCCCTGATAGACGCGTGCTCGCTCCCTGTGGTCGGCCGCTGGCGCGGCGGCTCATCCATGTTCGGCGGCAGCGGGTAGTCACGCAGGTCGACTAGCTCGAAGTCGGCGTCGCTGCGGCGCGATGCCAGGTCATAGACCCACTTGGCGACCTGTTCGCCGTTGCGGTTGGGGCGGGTACTGCCGAGAATGATGCCGATCCTGATCACTTGCAGATCTCCTTGTTCTGGCTTAGGGGCGCTGAACGGTCGAACGCTCGAATGCGCTATCCGAATTGACCGGGCTGGTAGTCGCCAGCGGCCTGCTGGACGATCACGTTCGCGCGGTTGAACGCGTTGATGACGGCGATCGCGCACACCAGCGCGGCAAGCTGATCCTCGTCGCAGTGCTTGGCGGCGCCCGCCCAGGCCTCGTCGGTGACACCCCCGGCTCCGTCGGCAATGCGGGTGCCCTGTTCGGTTAACTCCAAGGCAGCGCGCTCGGCGTCGGTGAACAGCGTGGCCTCGCGCCACGTCGCGACCAGGTTCAGGCGCAGCGACGTCTCCCCGGCGTGGGCCGCGTCCTTGGTGTGCATGTCGAGGCAGAACCCGCAGCCATTAATCTGGCTGGCGCGAATCCTCATCAGTTATTGCGTCGTGGCCGGCAGGGTCGAGTCATCGACCACCTTGCTCGCCGACGCGATGTAGTTCAACGCCTTCTGCGCGACTGGGTTGGTGAAGAAGTTCAACCGAGCATCCATGATTGACCTCTAGTGCTGTAGTTGGTGGAGTACGCCCTCGACGGACGAGCCAACTCCGCTGCCTGACACGAACGAAGTCAGGATCTCTCTCAGCTCGAGTGTTCGCTGGACGGTGTCGTCTCAGCAGTACGACGACACAGCCCACCGGAACGTGAGGCGACGCATCGACCTCACAGTTCGGTGCGCCATCTCGTCGAACTGGGAGGGCAGATCTGGACCAAGGGAGCTGCTGCCGCCATGACCACCCCACCCGAACAAGGACACGGCCCGACCGATCCGACCGTGAACGCGCTCATGAGCGAGCGGCGTCAGCTGCTCAATCTCGCGTACCGGCTCCTCGGTTCCCTGGCCGATGCCGAGGATGTCCTGCGCGCCCCGGGCCAGGCGTAGAGGGGCGACGGGAGTGCCCGGCCGACCGCGCTCTTCTCCTGTAGGAGGAGTGGCGAGCGGACCTGATCGTCGAGCCCGGTTTGGTTGATGAGGCACGCGCGCCCCTTGTGCCGCGGCGGCACGGCCCCACCGCGCGATCGACGGCATGGCGTCACGGCACGCGCGACGACTCCCACATCGCAGCACCTAGCCCTCGCTATCAGGACCGCCAGCATCGATACCCGCAACGCCAAACGCGACGCCCACCTGCGCAGCAACGCCTTCTTCGACGTCGACACCTACCCGGAAATCCTCTTCGTCTCTACCGCCGTCGAGCAGACCAGCGCCGCGCGATACCGGGTCACTGGCGATCTCACTATCAAGGACGTCACCAAGCCGGTAACCGTCGACCTCGAGTACGCCGGCGCCGCCGCCGACCCGTCCGGCGATCACCGGATCGGCTTCGAAGGCAAGGCCACCCTCAACCGCATGGACTGGGGGCGTCAGCTGGAACGCCCCCCTCGAGGGCGGCGGCATGCTCATCAGCCGAAAGGTGACTGTCGAGTTCGAGGTGTCCGCCATCCCCGTGGCGCACGTAAACAGCGAACGATGCCAATGAGCGACGTTCGGGCGATCGCTGCCCGCGCCGAGATCGCGGGCGCGCCTGGCGAGCTCTTCGAGCGGACGTCGGTTGTCCTCGGAGGCCTTCTTCCTCCTCCGCCACGCCAAGGCCGCTTTGCGGGCCGCGTCGGAGTTCAGCAGGCACGCGGCGGACGGTGCTGGCCGACGCCCGCCGCTAGGAGGCCGACTGCCGATAAGGCGCGACGGCCGGGGAGCGGCACCTCGACGCGATCCTCGCTCATCTCGCGGACGCCGCACACTTCGACTTCGTCGAGCCACGGCCGCTCGCGACGGTCGACGCCGGGAGAAGCGCGCGCGAGGTCCCGCGCGCCGCAACCGATGACAACCGCGCCACCGAGGTCCGGCGTCTGTGCCGGTCCTCGGCGAGCCCACGACCAGGACATGCGGTCGACAACCGCGCCGCGGATGAGCGGCCTGAGCGCCACGGCGACGCCGGTCGTCGCGGTAGACGCACCGATTGTCCGTGGCGCCGCTACGCCGCGACTTACCACATCAGGAGGCAGACAATGAGCAGTCAGCTCTTCAACGTCCACGCCGTCGCGTCCGGCATCCCTGAGTACTGGTCGCCCCGGACCGTCGCCGTCGTCAACGACTACGACGTTCGCGTCGTGAAGGTCAAGGGCGAGTTCACCCGCCACAGTCATCCACAAACGGACGAATTCTTTCTCGTGCTGTCAGGCGAGCTGACGATCCGTCTCGACGACGGTGCCGTGGGTCTGGGGCCAGGTGACATATACGTCGTCCCGAAGGGGGTGTACCACCAGCCGTTCGCCGAGACGGAGGTAACGCTTCTCCTCTTCGAGCCGAGCGAGACCGTCAACACCGGCGACACGCCGAGCGACCTGACGGCCGAGCGCCGGCTGGCGTGACGTGACACCTATCTCGAAATAGATCACGATCGTCCTCTGCGCGTTCAGCCGTTGCACACCGGCAGCTCATCGTCCAAAGATCGATCCGCCCACGCGCTGAGGCACTGGAGGCACGAGCGTTCAATGAGCAACAGCATCGATGTCGCCCGGGCCCGAGCCGAGACGCCCCGGCTGCCTGACGACCGGGCGCTGCCCGCGTCGTCGTTGGCCGAGTTCCACGGTGTGCCGGGCGCCTACCTGGCCAAGCACCTCCAGGCGCTGTCACAGGCCGGCACCCTCGAGGCCGTGCCCGGCCGCCGTGGCGGCTACACGCTCGGTCGCCCTGCGGATGAGATCACCCTCCTCGACGCGGTCGAGGCCATCGAAGGCGACGCCGGAGCGTTCCGGTGCACCGAGATCCGGCGGCGGGGCCCCACCGCATCGCCATCCAACGTGTACAGCCCCACCTGCGCGATCGCCGTCGCCATGAGCCGCGCCGAGGCCGCGCGGCGGGCCGGGCTGGCCCGTCACACGATCGCCACGTTACTAGCCGAGCTCGGTGCGTCCATCAGGCCAGTCGTCGTCCGCAAGACGGCGGCGTGGATCCAGGAGGTAGCCCGATGAAGGTGTTCCTCGCCGGCGCGATGGGCGCGATCGGCCGGCTCGCCGTGCCTGTACTGCTGGAGGCCGGCCACGAGGTGACCGCCGTCGCCCGGAGCGACGACAAGGCCCAAGGCCTAGCAGAACAGGGCGCCACGCCCGTGCGCGTGTCCATCTTCGACCACGAGGCGCTGGTACCAGCCTTCGCAGGCCACGACGCCGTGGTCAACATCGCGACGCACATCCCCCCGGTCCGCCAATCGGGGCGCCTGTCCACCTGGGCCGAGAACGACCGGATCCGCCGGGACGGTTCCGCGACCCTGGCCGATGCCGCGCAGGCAGCAGGTGTCGGCCGATACGTGCAGGAGTCGATCACCTTCACCTACCGGATCGGGGCGATGCGTGGATCGACGAGGACGTGAGCCTCGACGTGCCCGATGCCCTCGCGTCGATCATGGCCGCGGAGGAGTCGGCCCGCCGGTTCACCGCCGAGGGCGGGACCGGTGTGGTGTTGCGTTTCGCCGCCCTCTACGGCCCGGGAAGCGAGCAGACCGAGTCTCAGGCTTGCCAGGCCCGACGCCACATGGGGTTCGTCTTCGGGCGGCGGGACGCCTACGTCTCGTCCCTCCACTTGGCCGACGCGGGCACGGCCGTGGTCGCCGCGCTGTCCGCGCCCGCCGGCATCTGTAACGCCGTCGACGATGAGCCGGTCACGAAGCGACAGCTTGAGCCGCGAGGACCCACGCTTCGCCCTCAACGCCGCCGCTTCGCTTCAACGAGACCTTCTGGCGCCTGGGTGTTCATCGTCGGATCGGCCGAAGGGGGGCGGTCGGGATCTGTTCGCCAGGGGCAGGTCATATGGCTTTGATCAATTCGCGGGCGCCCCTCGCCGACGGGCGGAGCCTGGCCACGCTGATCCCCAACAGCCGGCTAGTCGCTCTCGACAGCGCCAACCACATCCTGCCCTGCTGCGCGACGAGCCGGCGTGGGCTCGGTTCGTCGTCGAGCTGAACGGCTTCCTCGACGACTGAAGGCGATTGCCCGGCGCGATCCGCTAGGCCCACCCGATCGGTTGCAGAGCCAGGCCGATCCGGCGGAGCGGGTCGGGCCGTGTGGTGTGAGGATGTCGCGCCAGCGTCGGTCGCATCGGACGGCGTGTGGGGGCGGGGTGTGGCCTGCGCCGACGATGGGAGGAACCGCCAGGCCGCGATTGCTCCGAGGGCCGCCACGACCGAGGCGATGACTAGGCCGGTGCTGGCGCCGTCGATGAATCCCTGTCTCGCAACCTCCAGCAGTCGCTCACCCTCGGTGCCGCCGAGTCGGTGGGCGACCGCCGCTGCGTTGGCGATGGACGCCTGCGCCTGCTCGACGAGCTCGGGTGGCAAGGAGCCGGGGGCTGTGGCCGTGAACGCACCGCGATAGCCGCTCGAGAGCACGCTGCCCACGACTGCGACGCCGATCGCTCCGGCGGTGAGACGGGTCGTGTCGTTCACGGCCGACGCGACTCCGGCTCGCTGCCGTGGAACCGAGCCCATGATCGACTCGATCGCGGGTGCCATAGTGCAGCCCATGCCGATGCCGGTGAGGCTGAGGGCCACCGCCAGCACGCCGTAGCCGGAGCCGCCTTCGAAGGTGGCGCCCACGCCCAGGCCGGTGGCGGCGATGACCAGGCCCGCGGTGACGACCCGTTTGGTCCCGGCTCGGGCGGCAACCCGCACCGAGATCTGGGCGAAGACGACGAACATCGCGGGGAGGGGAACCAGGCGCAGCCCGGCGCCGAGGGTGTCGTAGCCAAGCACGGACTGCAGGGTCTGGGTGGACACGAACATCAGCCCGAACAGCCCGAAGAACAGGCTCATGATCGCCACGATGGCGGCGCTGAACCTCATGTCGCGGAAAAAGCCGAGGTCGAGCATGGGATGGTCGACGTGATGCTCCCAGGCGAGGAAGGCAGCGAGCCCGATGCCGCCCGCGGCGAAGCTGGCGACGATGACGGGGCTCGTCCAACCCCTTGCGGGACCCTCGGTGACCCCGAAAAGCAGAGCCCCGAGTCCAGCCACCGACAGCACCGCACCCAGCGGATCGAGCCGGGCGGCGCCGGGGTGCCGTGACTCGGGGATTGTGAGCCGCCCCGCCACCAGCGCGGCCATCACGACGGGCACGTTGACCAGGAACACCGAGCCCCAATAGAAGCGCTGCAACAGCCAGCCCCCTACCAGCGGACCCAGGCCCAGGCCGAGCGCGGCAACGCCGGCCCACACGGCGATGGCTCGGGCCCGCTCACGCGGCTCGGTGAAGATGTTGGTCACGATCGACAAGGTCGCCGGCAGGACCAGCGCCCCGCCGACCCCCATCACGACCCGAGCCCCGATCAGCTGGGCGGACGACCCCGCAAGCGCCGACAGCGCCGAGGCGACCCCGAAGACGGCCAGCCCGACCGCCAGCACACGTCGACGCCCGACGCGGTCGGCCAGGGCGCCCGCAGTGAGC
>JBKPDT010000046.1:0-3211 GCA_046728035.1 Candidatus Methylomirabilota bacterium
ACCGGGCGCCGCGCCGCCCTTCTGCGGCTCCTCGCCCAGATTCACCTGCAGGAGCGCGCGGACCTTCCGTTCGGCCGCGTGCGCCCGCCGGTCCAGCTCCTGCGCCAGCTCCAGCCGATCCACCGAGTGGATCCAGTCGAAGAGCTGGACGGCGTCCTTCGCCTTGTTGGTCTGGAGGGACCCGATGAGATGCCAGGGAACCGGATGCCCGAGCGCCGCTACCTTGTCCCGGCCCTCCTGGACCCGATTCTCGCCGAGCGCGGCCACCCCGGCCGCCACCGCTTCGCGGATGCGTTCGACGTCCACGGTCTTGGAGACGGCGATGAGCAGCACCCCCTCCGGATCCCGCCCGGCCCGGCGGCACGCGCGCTCGACCTGGCCCTTCACCGTCTCGAGATTTGTCTTGATATCCACCACGTCTAAACCCCCGTCCTGCTGGGCGATTCTAGCACGGGGGCGCGCCGGCCTAGTCCGGGATCGCGGCAAGGGCGACGAGGCGGCCGAGGCGGCCCAGGCGAGTGGAGCCCTCCCTCCGGTAGGAGTAGAACCGGTCGAGATTACAGGCGGTGCAGAGGCGGGGGTTGTCGATCATGTTCCGGTCCACGTCGGCCGCCGCGAGCTGATCCTCGTTGGCCGCCCAGAGATCGAGCATCCACTTGCCGGGCCCGACGGGGGTCACCCAGTGCTCCCACCCACCCGGGAAGGCCGTGCGGAGCCGGTCGATGACGGGCCCATCCACCTCGTAGCAGCAGGGACCGATGGAGGGCCCGATGGCGACGACGAGCCCGTCGGGCTCCGATCCCGCTTCGACCAGCCGATCCACCGCGGCGCGGGACACCGACAGCACCGTGCCCCGCCAGCCGGCGTGCACCATCGCCAGCCGCCGGCGCGAGGGATCGTAGATCACCAGGGGCAGGCAATCGGCGGTGAACACCGCGAGCGGGAGCCCGCTCCGCTCGGTGATGAGGGCGTCGGCCTGGCCGATGCGGCCCGCCCGCTCGGCCACCAGCACCTCCGCGCCGTGCACCTGTCGCGCGAAGGCGGGAGCCGCGGCGAGACCGCGCTCCGCGAGGAGAGGGCCCGCCGCCGGCCCGAAGACGCCGTCCTCGTCGCCCGACCCGCCCACGCCGGGAAAGCGTCGCGTGGTGAAGAGATGGGGGAGCCCCGCGCGCTCGAGGAGCGCGGAGGTGAGAAACGGGGCCGGGACGCTCATGGTCGTTCCGGCCCCGTCGCTGCCGCGACTCAGTCGGCCTGACGGCGGAGGAAGGCGGGCACGTCGAGATCCTCCTCGACCGTCTGCTCGCCGCCCTCGGCCCGCGCGTCAGGAAGGACGCGCCGCCGCCACGAGGCGCCGGGGACCGGCGCGCGGCTCGGGCGGGACGGCAGCTCCAGCACCTTGGTGCTGGAGGGGCTCATCTCGATCTTGCGCTCGGTGAAGCCGGTGGCGATGACGGTGATCCGCACCTCGTCCTGGAGCGACGGGTCGATCACCGCGCCGAAGATGATGTTGGCCTCCTCGTGCGCCGCCTCCTGCACGATCCTCGCCGCCTCCTCCACCTCGTGGATGGCCATGTCGGGGCCACCCGTGAAGTTGATGAGGATGCCGCGCGCGCCTTCGATGGAAGTCTCGTCGAGCAGCGGGCTCGCGACCGCCTTCTGCGCGGCGTCGAGCGCGCGGTTCTGGCCCTTGCCCGTCCCTGCCCCCATGAGGGCCATGCCCATGCCCGACATGATGGTGCGCACGTCGGCGAAGTCGAGGTTGATGAGCCCGGGGACGAGGATGAGATCGGAGATACCCTGCACCGCCTGGAGCAGCACCGTATCCGCGACCTTGAAGGCCTCCACGAGCGGAGTGCCTCGGTCCACCACCGCGAGCAGCCGCTGGTTGGGGATGGAGATCAGGGTATCCACCACGCTACGAAGCTCGGCCATGCCGACCTCCGCCTGCTGCTGGCGGCGCCGTCCCTCGAAGTGGAAGGGCTTGGTGACCACCGCCACCGTGAGGATGCCGAGATCCTTGGCCACCGCCGCGACCACCGGCGCGGCGCCGGTGCCGGTGCCGCCGCCGAGTCCCGCTGTCACGAAGACCATGTCGGCGCCGTCCAGCACCTGCTTGAGCTGGTCGCGGTCTTCCTGCGCGGCATTGCGGCCGACCTCGGGGTTGGAGCCGGCGCCGAGCCCGCTCGTGAGACGGGCGCCGAGCTGCAGCTTCATCGGCGCGGGTGAGGCGCGGAGCGCCTGGAGATCGGTGTTGGCGACGATGAACTCGACGCCGGTGAATTTCGCGGCCATCATGCGGTTGACGGCGTTGGAGCCGCCGCCACCGAGCCCGATCACCTTGATCTTTGCAACTTCGCGCTCCTCGTCCATCGCGAACACCGGCCGCCGGCCACGTCCTTGCTCCATCACGCCTCCTTGATTCCGCGGGTTAGAAGAGTTTCGCGAACCATTCGCGGAGGCGGTGTCCGAGTGGGCCGTCGCTCGCATCGATGGGCGCACCGGACCGCTGCCCCCGGGCGCCGTAACGCGCCAGGCCCACCGCGGTCGAGTATATGGGACTCTTCACCACATCCGCTAATCCTCCGATGCCCCCGGGGGCGCCCCGGCGCACGGGAAGGTCGAAGATCTGCTCGGCCAGCTCGGGCACCCCCTGCATGATCGAGGTACCCCCGGTGACCACCACTCCCGCCGCCGCCACGTCCTGCAGCCCGGCCCGCGCCAGATCTCGGGCGACGAGGGTGAAGATCTCCTCCACCCGTGGCTGGATGATCTCGGAAAGGATCTGGCGCGAGAGCTGGCGGGGCTTGCGCCCGCCCACGCTCGGCACGTCAACGGTCTCCTCCTCGCGCACCAGCGCGGTCAATGCACACCCATAGCGCTTCTTCAGCTCTTCCGCGTCCGACGTCGGCGTGCGCAGGCCGACGGCGATGTCGTTGGAGATGTGGTCGCCGCCCAGTGGCAGGATGCCGGTGTACCAGATCGCGCCGTCGCGGAAGAGGGCGGCGTCGGTGGTGCCCCCGCCCAGATCGATGAGGAGGATGCCCAGCTCCTTCTCCTCCGGGGAGATCACCGCCTCGGAGGAGGCCAGCGGCTCCAGCACGATGTCCTGTACGGCCAGCCCGGCGCGGTTCACGCTGCGGATCACGTTCTGCACCGAGGTATTGGCGCCGGTGACCAGGTGCACCTCCACCTCGAGCCGCACGCCGGACAT
>JBKPDT010000047.1:0-13637 GCA_046728035.1 Candidatus Methylomirabilota bacterium
CAAACGAGATTTAATAGACCGTCTCGTGGGCTCGGAGATGTGTATAAGAGACAGCGCTGAGCCCCACGACGAGCAGCACCGCGACGGCGAGCGCGGCGCGGGCGACCGGCGCCGAGAGCCGGCCGGCCCGCCAGGCGCGCCACCCCCAGGGCACGGCGGCCCCGGCCACCAGGGCGCACGCCACGCCCGGCAGATAGGAATAGCGGTCCGCCGCCACTTGCGGGCCATGGGGGAAGATACCGGACGCGGGCAGCAGCAGGGTGATGTAGGCGACCCAGGCGGTGAGTCCGGCGGGCCAACGCCGGCGGAACGCGATCAGGGTGAGGGTGAACGCGAGCGCGGCGAGCGCGGGCAGGACGTAGCGGGCAGTCAGCGGATCCACGGGCCGGTACAGCGTGTAGAGGGGCGAGAGCGGCCACGGCCAGAGCGTCTTGCCGAGGTAGAAGACCAGGCTATAGGCGGTGAGGGCGAGCCGCTGGGTGAGGCCCTCGGCTGCGACGGGGGCAAGGATGCCCCAGCGAAAGCCGATCGCGAGCATGGTCCCGGCGGCGAGCGCCGCCACGCCGAAAAAGGGGAGCTTCTCGACCAGGATGCGGAAGGCGCACCACCGCCAGCCCCGATCTCGGACGGCGCCCTGGGAGAGGGAAAGGCGCCGCAGGGGATAGACGTCGAGTGCGAGGAGTACCAAGGGCAGGCCGACCACGATGGACTTGGCGAAAGCGGCCAGGAAGAAGGCGCTCACCGCGATCCAGTAGAAGCCCCGGTGGAGCCGCCCGCTGGAGCCCGGATTCCGGGCCGCCGTCACGTAGGCGAGCACGGCACCGAGCGCGAAGAACCCGCTGACCACGTCGCGGCGCTCGGTGACCCAGGCCACGGACTCGACACGCAGCGGATGGAGCGCCCACAGGAGCGCGGCGAGGGCGGCCCCTCCCCGGAGGGCGCCCGGCGGGGGAGCCGGCGAGGCGCCCGCGAAGCCCACTTCGAGCAGGCGGGCCGCGAGGAGATAGACCAGGCCGGCGTTGACGGCATGGAAGACCGCCGAGGTGAGGTGATAGCCCGCCGGGTTCATACCCCAGAGCAAATAGTCCAGCGCGAAGGTGAGCCAGGTGACGGGGATGTAGTGGCCCATGTGCACGGCGGTGAAGATCCAGCCGAGCTGGGCCGAGCCGAACCCGCGGTAGTGCGGGTTGGCGACCAGGTTCTCGGCGTCGTCCCAGTTGAGGAACGCGCCGCCCGTGGCGGGCAGAAAGGCCGCGAGGGCCGCCGCGAAGATCAGCGCCGGTAAGCTTCGCGCAAGCACGCGCACGACGCTTCCATATTAAACCGTGTTGACCACCTCTGCGGCGGGCGTTAAGATCGCGAAGATCATGAGCGCGGGCAAGGTTCTCGTGGTGGACGACGAACTGGAAGTTCGACTCGTGCTCACCGAATTCCTCGAGAGTCGTGGGTACGAGGTCGTCGCGGCCGGAAGCGGAGCCCAGGCGCTCGCCATCGTGGACGAGGTGAAGCCCCACGTGGTGCTCCTCGACGTCACGATGCCCGAGATGGATGGGATAGAGACGTTCGAGCGACTCGCCGCGCTCAAACCCGGACTCCCCATCATCATGGTGACGGCCAATGCCGACGTGGACGTCACTTCGAAGCTCCTGGCCCTGGGCGCCGCCGACTACATCCCGAAGCCATTCGACCTCGACTACCTCGGACAGGCCGTCAGCATCCAGGTGTCGGCCTCCCTCGAGCCCTGACCTGCCGCCACCTCGCCGCCGTCGTCTCCCTGTTCGCCCTGGCGGGGTGCGCGACGGTGAGCGACGTCCCCGTGCAGCGCGCGACGGTGGGGCCCAGCGCCATCCAGGTCTTCAACGCCCGTTTCGCGCGCAGCTACGCGCGCCTGCCCACCTTCGATGAAACGTCCAAGTTCCGCGACGACCTCGACCGGCGGGTGGGCGAGTATCTCGCGAAGAATCCCCAGCTCGCGACCTCCCCGCGCGCCAGCCAGTTCCGCTTCGAGCGCCGGGTAGATGTGGGCATGAGCCGGCCCGAGGTCAGCCTGCTCCTGGGCGCGCCCGACATGACCACCACTGACCCTGTCCTGATGCGCGCCACCGCGCGGCTGTTCTGGACAGAGATCGGCATGCGCGCGAAAGAGATGTGGCAGTATCCCTCCGGCTGGTCGCTCTACTTCGATGGCGACCGCCTCGTGGACCTCACCGTGGCGGGGAAACCCCCGATCGAGTAGCGTCGGCCGACCGCCGATCCGGATCCTCTGCCGTGTCGAGCACGGTGTAAATCTTGACCGCCACCTCCTTGCCCTTCACCGCCACCTCCCCAAGGTAGCGGGTGGGGAAGAGATCCTTGACCTCCCGCCAGGTTGCTTCGCTCAGCACGATGGGCACGTCGAAGTCCTTGGTGATGCCCTCGAGCCTCGAGGCGAGGTTCACGGTGTCCCCGATGGCGGTGTACTCGAGGCGCTGCGCCGAGCCGAGCGTGCCCACCACCGAGTCGCCGGTGTGAATGCCCACGCCGCACCGGAGCGGCGCGCCAAGCCGCCCCTCGTAGCGCCGCGCCAGCCCGTCCAGCCGCCGCTGGAACTCCAGCGCGGTGCGCACGGCCTGGGCGGCGTGGTCGGGCGCCTCGAAAGGGACGTTGTAGAGGGCCATGATGGCGTCGCCGATGTACTTGTCCACGGTGCCCCCGTGTGTGAACACGGCGTCCGTCATCACCGTGAGGTACTCGCGGAGGAACGCCACCACATCCTCGGGCGCGATCCGCTCCGACATCGAGGTGAAGCCGCGGATGTCGGAGAAGAGGACGGTGAGGCGCCGCCGGTTCGACCCGAGCGCCTCGCCCGCGTGCTGGCTCCGCACGATCTCGCGGACTACCGAGGGCGAGAAGAAGCGCGAGAGCCGGCGCTTCTCGCGCTGCTCGTTGACGAAGTTCCGGACGGCGGCGCCGGTATAGCCGAGCGACAGGGCGAGGGGCACCGTCACCACGCCGAGCCAGATGTGCCAGAGGCGAAAGGTCACGTGGCTGAAACCGAGATAGGCCACGAGAGCGCCGGCGACGGCGGCGAAGGCGGTCACCGGCCGCATCGTCCGCCCCACGAGCACCGCGAAGGCGCCCGCCGCCACCGTGAGCGTCTCGACCACCCCCGGGGGCATCGGGCGGATGGCAATGCCGAGGAGCAGGGTCTCGAGCACGTTGGCGTGGATCTCGACGCCCGGCATGTCGCCGTTGGGCGCAAACGGCGTGGGGAACAGGTCGTGCAGGGTGGGAGTGGTGGCGCCCACGAGCACGATCTTGTCGGCGAATGTTTCGGGGGGGATCTCCTCCTCCGTGACGACGCGGTGAAAGGAGATCGTCGGGAACGTCCTCGGACCGCCCCGGTAGTTGATCAGGAACTCGGTGCCGAAGAGCGGGGTCTGCCGCAGACGGCCACTTCGGACGACTTGCTCCACGATGAGCAGGCTCAAGCTTGGCAACTCCCGTCCCTCGATGTTCCGCAGGAGAGAGACCCGACGCACGAAGGCGTCGAGGTCGCGATCGAAGTTGACGAATCCGAAGCCGCAGGGCAGCTGCGTGATGGTGCTGGACGTCCTGGTCCGGCGCGGCGGGGGGGCGGTGCAATCGGCAGTGCCCCCGCGCATGAGCGGCAGCGGCTGGTTGAGGTCTTGCCGCTTGAAGCCGGCGCGTTCCTCGGTCCCCTCGTCCTTGAACGTCTCGAGCGCGGCGGCGAGGACGACGTTCTTCGCGCGCGCAATCGCGGCGGCCAGCGTGGAATCGTCCCCGGGCCCCCAGGGGGAGGGCTCGGCGAAGAGGACGTCGAGTCCGATCGCGGCAGGTCGGCTGCGGCTCACCACGTCGAGGAACTCGGCGTGGCGCTCCCGGGGCCACGGCCAGCGCTCGTCAAGCGCGGCGAACGAGTCCTCGTCGATGCTGACGATCACGATGGGGGACACCGGGGCCCGGGGCCCACGCAGCTCGAACTGGCTATCGAGCGCCTTGAGCTCGGCGACGTGGAAGTAGTCGAGGGGGTCCCTCCATGAGGCCAGGACCACCATCAGGCCCAGGAGGCCCACCCGCGACGAGGTGCCGCGCGGTCGGGCCGAGGAGACTCACCGGGGCCAGCCTAGCACGCGGGCGGGAGCGCCGAGCATTCTTGGTGACGGCGCGGGGGGCGCGCTAGAGTGGTGGCGTGAAGTTCGGGACGCTCGTCCGCGTGGTGGTCTTCGTGGGAGTGTTCGCCTGGGCCGGCTACACCGCCGCCATGATCGCGCTCGACTACTTCACGACCTCGGGAATGGTCTCGCAGCTCGTGCTGGACGCCGTCACCAAGCGCAAGGCCGCCGTCGCCGCCGGCGCCTCCCCCGCGCTCTCGCAGGAGATCGCCACCGACGTGCGGAGCATGATCGTGCGAGAGTCCCGCCGGCTCCGCGTACCGGTGGACGAGGACTCGATCAAGGTCACGCCGGCCCCCTATGCGGTGCAGGTCGCGATGCAGTGGCGGCATCCCATCGCCCTTTACGGCGATATGAACCTCTTCGACGTTACCCTTTGGATGGACCGGACCTTCGACACCGGCTACTAGCGCGCGCCACCACGCAAACCTTTCTGCGCGGAAAGAATCTCGACGGCCGCGGCGATCCGAAAGTGACCGAATCTTTGGTCTGAATGGCTCCAGCCTCTCCCTCGAGCCCAAGGCTCCCAACGCATTTTGGAGCCTGAAGGCTTGGAGGGTCGCTAATGAATTTCAGCGCTTAGAGAGGACGGACGCTGGGGACCTTTACAGGCCTGCGATGGGTTAGGCCCTCTGATCTGCAAGCTCCTGCCAAACCTGAAGGTTCTATGAATGGTACGTATCGTGCTCTTTGTGGGTGTAGGAGGAGCACTGACGATGACGATGACAACCAAGCGAAGCCTCGGCGGGACCCTCGCCTTGGCCTTCGCGGCGATGATGATGATGGTGATCCCGGCGACGGCCGCCACCATCTTGACGTTCGAGGGCCTCGGCAATCTGGAGCCGGTCGTCGAGTTCTACGATGGCCAGCGAGCCAATGCCGGAATCGGCAGCGGGCCTGGTCCCAACCTCGGGATCGTCTTCTCGGCGAACGCGCTCGCGATCATCGACTCCGACGCGGGCGGAACCGGGAACTTCGGCGGCGAGCCCTCACCCGACACGATCATGTTCTTCGGCGAGGGGACCGGAGTCACGATGAACGTCCAGGGGGGCTTCACCACCACCATCTCTCTCTACTACTCGGCCCTCGTCGACTTCGGCTCGCTCACCCTCTTCGACGGCGCCGACGGAACCGGCAATCTCCTGGCCACCCTGGTCCTTCCTCTGACGCCGACAGGTGGCGCCCTCGATCCGACCGGCAGCTTCAGTCCGCTGCTGCCGATCAGCCTCGACTTCGAAGGCATTGCCCTCTCGGCGGTCCTTGGCGGGACCGCTGGTCTGATCGGCTTCGACAACATCACGCTCAGCTCGGTGAACCCTGCACCGCGCGACACCACGATCCCCGAACCTGGTAGCCTCGTTCTCCTGGCTGTCGGGACGCTGGGGGCGGCCGGTCTCCGCCGCTGGGTTGGACGCCGGTAGGGTCTAACGTAAGTATCTGACGGTAAAGCACTAATTGGGCGCTGAGTACCCCTCAGCGCTCGTAGTCTTTAGGGCACTCCCTTTGCTAGACTCCTTGTGGAGGGTCATGACGGTCGATGCAAGCATTCCACTCCTGGCTGCGCCGTCTCGCCCGCGACTGCCGGGGCATCTCCATCGCCGAGGTCCTGATCGCCGCGCTGCTTCTCGGCATCGCCTCCGCCGGCGTCACGTTGATGTTCGGCAGCGGTCAGGCCTTCATCGCAGGCGAGGGGGATAACCGCGTCGCGCTGGCCCTGGCCCGCCAGGCCATCGAGCAGGTGCGCGCGTCCGGCTTCGGGCCCACCTCGGGCGCCGATCCCCGCGAAGAGCTCGCGTTCAACTCCACCGCGTATGGCACGACGCATCCCGGCTACGAGCGCACGATCACGATCGCGTCGGTGTGCGCGAACAACTTCCTCCCCGCCTGCACGCCCCCGACCCCGATCGAGGCCAAGCTCATCACGGTGACGGTGCGCGCGACCCAGGGCGTGAAGGGGGCGGACGTGACGGCGTCGCCGGTCGTGCTTCGCTCGGTGATGGTACTCCAGTGAGGCGACGCCTCGACGCCATCGCGCGCGACCGACGCGGGGTCACCCTCGTCGAACTCCTGGTCGCCTCCGCCATCTTCGCCATCGTGACCGTCGCCATCGGCTCGTTCTACGTGTCGACCCAGCGCGCCCTCGACTACGGCAGCGCGCAGGCTTTCGCCCAGCGCCAGGGCACTCTCCTCCAGGAGGAGCTGCAGCGGCGGCTCCAGCGCGCGGTGGATTTCGCGGTCACCGCCTGCGGATCCGCCAGCGCGACGGCCTCGGTACGATACAGCCTGCCCGACGGCACCTTGTGGTGCCTGCATCAGGACCAGAAGGTGGGCGATACCTTTCCCCAGCTCTACGTGTGCTCGCTCAATGGCGGCATCCCGCTCGTGAGCGGCGGCTTCGCGTGCGATGCGGGGTCGGCCCGGAATCTCACCGGGCAGGCTCAGAACGCCAACGAGATGGCGCGACGCCTCGGCACCCAGGTGCGCGTCGCCAGCACCACCTTCCTCACCGTCTCGACCATGAACGGCTCGGCGATGACCGGCCGGGCCCTCGACGTGCGCTTCGACCTCTACGACGGCGCCATGTACAGCCTGTATCCGGCGAGCTACACGGGCATGCGCTTCGGCTTCACGACGACGCTGAGGAACTGATGGAGCGACGCCACCTCGGGGCGACGGATGCCCTCCGCGAGGAGGGGGGCAGCGTGATCCTGATGAGCATCGTGCTCATCTTCGTGATGACGCTTCTGGGCCTTGCCCTCTTCGATCTCGGTGCCATCGAGAGTCGCATGTCGCTCTCGAGCCAGGCCGACCTGCGCGCCTTCGAGGTAGCCCAGGCGGGAATCGAGCGGGCGCTGCGCGAGCTGCAGGAGGGCTTCGACGCGGACGCGTCGGGCAGCGAGAGCTGGGCCGACAACGACGGGGTGCGAGCCCCGATCTGCGTCCCGTCCTGCGTCACCGGCGCCTACCGGCCGATGACGCTCGCCAACACGAGCTTTCCCGGCGGCGGGAGCTACGCGGTCGAGATCATGCTCGTGACGGTCGCGGAAGCCAACGCGACCTCGCCCTACCCCATCGGGCTGAACTGCTTCCGCAATGCGGCGAGCCTCTGCACCAACGTGGCCTTCGTTCGGAGCACGGGGACAGTCACGGACAGCGCGGCCGGGGGCGCCACTTCTCCCGCGCCGCCCGGCTATACCGCGCAGAAGACCCTCCAGGTGCTGGCCCGGGCCTACGCCCCTTCGGTGTTCGCCAATGGGCTGGTGGCGGGAACGCCTTCGGCGCTCCAGCCGGTGAATGGCAATGTCCTCATCTCGGGATCGGTGCAGCTCCTGGGCCCGCCCGTGGGCGGTCTGCCCGCCATCGACTGGAACGGGGCCGGAGCCGGCCTCAGGAACAGCCTGAGCAATCTCGGGCCCGCGGCGGCGATGCCCGACAACGAGATCCTGCGGCGCCTGCCCGCGCAGCAAGCCGTCTGCGCGCCCACGGCGGTGCCGTGCGCCGTTCCGAACGTGTACTCGCTGGGGGCCGAGGCCCAGGTGGCCCGCCCGACCGGCATCGCGGCGATCACCCTGGCGGGCGGGGCCGCCATCGGGGCGGTCGCCGGCGGCGCCTACGCCACCGGCGGCAGCACGCCCGGCTCGCTCGCGGGCAAGGGGCCGCTCGACTCCATCGCCATCGCCGATGGCTGCCAGAACAGCACGTGCAGCGACAGCTACGCGGTGACCGCCCCCTCGCAGCTCCCCATCGTGGACATGGGAGCGATCGGGCGCGCGTATCCCGAGAACCCGGTCTCGCCGTTCCCCACGCTGACGAGCCCGGTCCGCATCAGCGGCGCGAGCTACGTGGCCGGCCTGCAGAACTATTTCTCCACCCGTGCCGCGAACCTGACGGCCATGCTCTCGGCGAACGAGATGCCGGGAACCGCCGGGGGTCTTACCTCGAGTACGGCCAACTGCTCGAACCTAGCGTGCAGCCCGATCATCCCCTTCACCAACAAGAATGGAGCCGCGCGGCTCGGGCGAATCTGCTGGACGCGCAATACGGGAATCCTCACCTTCGGCGTCTCCGCCGCCGGCGATCCCTGCAGCACGCCCGCGACGGCGGCCGACCCGCTTCTGGTCTACAACACAAGTCCCAATGGTTGGCGGATCAATCGGGGGGCGTTCTCGAAGACGAACACGACGTGCCCGGGGACACAGATCTGCTATACGGGCGCCGCGATCATCTACAACGTGAACTCGGTGACGATCGAGGAAACGGTGACCAGCCTCTGCGCCGTCGGGAACGCGCCCTGCACCGCCGAGAAGTTCCCCACCAACGATCTCATGGCGCTGCTGACACCCGGCAATGTCACCGTCGCCGCGACGACGAGCAATGTCCCGCGCGCGATGGGGATGTTCTACGCGGGGACCGATTTCGTCTCGCGCTCGGTGGCGCCGGCGACCCCCACGCGTATCGTGGGCGGCGTGGCGGCCAGTCGCTTCTGTTTTGGAGGCGGTGGGACCTGCCCGGGCGGCACCTCGAACGTTCCGGAGGTCTACCAGGCGCCGTTGAACGGCTCTCCGGACTCGACCCTCGTCCACGATGCGCGTGGGCTGCCCGAGGAGCTCCTCGCCCTCGCCCCCTCCTCCAATGGTCAGGCCCCGAAGCATTGGCGCGTGGAGAGCGTGCCGCGCCTCTGGCTGGAATGCCGTCCGGTGACCCCGCCGGCGACACTGCCGACCACGCCGACCGGCGCCTGCAGCTACTAGCCGCCAGTTTTCCCTCCGTTTTTTGAGGTTCCTGCCGAATTTTCCTTGGATGCCAGGAGTTTAGGTTGCTATCATCGAGCACCGTGGTCCGTCCAGTGAGGGCATGAATCTCAACTTCCTCCGCAGACAGCGGGTGGTGGGCCTGGATGTGGGCCGCGGGTCTGTCAAGGCCCTGGCCCTGGAGCGGCGCGGCTCCGGGGATGTCGTCGTCGGCCGCGGGGTGAGCCGGGTCGAGTCGCATCTGGACCACCGGCAGCTCGCCCAGGCCATCCACGCCGCCCTCGCCGCCGCCGGCGCCGAAGGCGATACCGTCATCGCCGCGGTGGGCGGCCCCGACATCATCATCCGCCAGGTCTCCCTGCCCCCGGTGCCCCCCGCCCGGATCATACCCGCGCTGGAGATCCAGCATCGCGAGCTCGGCCTGCTTACTCCCGGCGAAGCCGTGCTGGACGCCCAGGTGCTCCGCCGGTCCAAGGAGGGCACGGGGCACGACATCCTGTGCATCAGCGCGCCGAGGGCGCTCGTCGACGAGCGGACGCGGCTGCTCCAGGCGGCGTCGGTGCGCGTCCAGGCACTCGACGTGGAGCCACTCGCGCTCCTCAACGCCGCCATCTACATCACGGGACTCGAGCCGGGCGAGCTCCTCGTCCTGCTCAACGTGGGCCGGCGGTCCTCCACGCTCTGTCTCTTCAGCGATCAGGGGCCGGTGGTGGCGCGCTACCTCGACGTGGGTGCGGAATCGTTCTCCGAGCAGCTCCGCAGCGCCTTCGGAATTTCCCCTCCCTCGACCGAGTCGTTCCTGCGTGCGATCCCGCCCGCCCAGCTCCCGCGCGCCCAGTCGGCGTGCCGCGACCTCGTGGATCGCATCGCCGAGGACATGCGCCTGTCGCTCACCTTCTACCGCACGGAATACGACCGGGAGAGCCTTCCCCGGTATGCCATCGGGGGGTGGCCCGATCTCGCCCCCCTCGGCCGCTGGCTGAGCGAGCGCATCGGGCTCACCGCGCCCCTCGAGGTGATGGATCCGTTCAAGGCGGTGGAGGTGAAGCTCAAGCAGGCCATTCCCGCGCCGGAAGCCGGCGATTCGGGCCGGCAGTATCTGCAAGCCTTCGGCCTGGCCCTGAGGGGGCTATGACCCGCCGCTTCAGCGTCGATTTGCTCCATCCGGGTCAGCTCGCGCTCACCTGGCAGGAGTGGTTCATCGGCGCGCCGGGTCAGCGTCACCTCGCCCTGGTGACGATGGCGGGGATCTCCCTGCTCCTCCTCATCCTCGTGGCCGGGATCTTTCCCGTCTACTGGCGGCTGTCGTCGGATCTCAAGGAGATCCCGCGTCTCCAGAGGGACCTCGCCGCGTCGGAGAGCGACCTCAACCTGCTCCGCACCAATCTCCAGGCGCTCACCGTGGAGGCGCGCCGCCAGGTGCGCTGGGCCGATCTTCTCGCCGCGTTGAGCCAGCACATCCCGCCCACCCTCCGGCTCCTCTCTGTCGAGGCCACCGGCGCGGCGCCCGCTCCGGGCGTGCCCGCGCCGGCCACGAAGGCGGAAGGTCTGTTGCGGATCGAGTCGGTGACGCCGATGCGGGCGGGCAGCCCGCCGCTGCTCGAGACGGCGCAGTTCATGGCGGGCCTCATGCGCGATCCCGCCGTGAACAAGCGATTCGAGCTCAAGCGGTGGGAGATCAAGCCGCCCGGAGCGGGAGCCCCATCCACCGACGAGGAGGCGCTCCTCAACATCACCATCATCCTCTCGGAGCGCGCCCAGTGAGGGGCCGCCCGCTTGCCCTGACCTGGACCGCGGTGGTCGCCGTCCTCCTCCTCCTCAACATCGTGGCGTTCTACCAATGGCGGTCCCTGGCCGGCCGGGGCCAGCGCGCAACCGCCGAGCGGGGGGGCCTCGGCAACGAGATCCGCGCCAAGGAGCAAGAGATCGTTGCCCTCATGCGGGCCAATGCCGGACTCCTCCAGGAGATGCAGTGGTCCTCCTCGGGCGGCGATCCCGCCGCGTTCCTCACGCGGTTGGGCGAGCTCACCCGCGAGAAGCGCATGAAGGTGATCGGCATCGGCCCTCTCGAGCGATCGGCCACCGCGCAGTTCACCAAGTCGTGGCACACCATCCAGGTGGTGGCGCCCTACCGCGAGCTGCGAGGTCTCGCGGCCCGCGTGGAAGCGGAGAAGGGCATTCTCGAGGACGTCAACGTCATGGCCGCCCGCGAGATCGGCCGGCCGGGCGGTCCGCGGCCCGACGAGATCGAGGCGCGATTCAAGATGACGGCGCTCGAGTTCACGCCGGAGGCGAGGAAGGTCTTCGAGCGGGCGGTGGCGGCCAGCGGTACCGGCGCCCCGGGGACGCCGCCGGCGGGATCCCTGGCGCTGCCCCTGCCCGCCGGCGTGCCCGAGACCGGGGCCCCCACGCGCGACCCGTTCACTTTCGTGGCGGGCGCGCGCCGGCCGCCTCCGGGCGGTCCCGCGAGCGCCGCCGCGAGCGCTCCCACAGGTGGCCCCAGCAGCGCACCGCTCGGCGCCCTCGACAGGTCCACCATGGACCTCAAGGGGATCTTCAGCTTCCCCGGCGGATTCCTCGCCATCGTGAACAACCAGATCGTCAGGGCCGGCGACACCGTCTCGGGACACCGCGTGGAGCGGATCACCGAGGACTCGGTCCTGCTTCGCGAGCCCGGAGGTGGCACCCGTGTCGTGTCCCTGCCGGGCCTGACCGTGCCCCCACCGGGGGCGCCCAGGAGGTGAGGGACGACATGCGGATGCGCATTCGTGGAGTGCTGAAGCCGTTCACGCTCGCCCTCGTGCTCCTCGCGGGGCCCGCGGCCGTCCGGGCTCAGGGCCCGTGCGCCGATCGCGTGCCCGCCGAGAGGATCACGCTCAACCTGCGCGACGCCAACGTGCAGACCACCCTCCGGCTCCTCGCCCAGCAGTATCGCGTCAACATGATCGTCACCGACGAGGTGAAGGGCACGGTGACGGTGGATTTCTACCAGGTCCCCGCCCGTGACGTCTTCCAGGCAGTCATCGACTCGGCCAGTCTCCAGTGCGTGGAGGTGGGCGGGGTGCTGCGCGTGTCGAGCTTCGCCCGCCTGCGCGCCGAGGACGACGAGCGGCGCAGCGCGGGGGCGGAGCGTGCCCGCCGGGAGGCGGAGGCGGCGAGGAAGCAGGTGGAGGCCGAGCGCGACCGGGACGAGTTCGAGAAAGTGAAGGCGCGGGGCTCGGTCACGGAGCGCACGATCCGGCTCTCCTATGCCGACGCGGAGGAGGTGGCCAAGACCATCCTGGGCATTCTCGGCCTGCCGCCGGAGGGCGCGCTGCCGCCACCGCCCCCGGTGCCCAGCGCCCTGTTGCCGCCGCCGCCGATCAACATTCCCTCGGGCCCCACGCCGACCGCGCCGCTGCTGCAGCCCGCGCCACCAGTGGCGCTTCCCGACGAGGCCCTCGCCAAGGGCCTCACCGTCCGCGCCTACCGGCCGACCAACTCGATCTTCATCCGCTACTACGAGAAGGACCTCGACCGCATCCTGCGGCTGATAAAGGAGCAGCTGGACATCCCGCTGCCCCAGGTGCAGATCGCCGCCACCATGGTCATCACCACCCAGAACGCCCTCGACCAGATCGGCATCCAGTGGGGCGGCGCCGTCGTCGGCAGGACTGCGGACGGACGCGGGCCGGCGGTGGTGGGCGCGGGCCTCAGCCCACGATCGGGCACGGCCACCGGCGTCTCCGGCGGCCCCTTCAGCCCCAATCCGAACTTCACCGGAGCCGAGCTGTTGCCGGTGGGGCCCACGACCGGATTGCCCATCGGCGGCAATCTCGTGAACCTGCCGACCAGCTTCCTCCCCACGCTCTCCAACCCGGCCCTCGGCGTGCTCTTCGGCCTGGTCGGTCAGAACTTCAACCTCAACCTCGCCATCCAGGCCCTCGAGGTGCAGGGGCGGGCGCGGAGAATTTCCGAGCCCAAGGTCGTCACCGTGGAGAACTCCAAGGCCACCATCTCGCGCGGCTTCGAGGTGCCCTTCACGAGCACGCCCACTGCGGACGTCTCCAACGTGCAGTTCAAGGACGCCCTCCTCCAGCTCCAGGTGACCCCCAACGTCATCTACGAGGACGGCGTGACCAAGATCCGCATGAAGGTCATCTTCGAGAACAACGAGCCGGACTTCACCCGGTCCATCAACGGCAACCCGCCCATCTTCAAGCGGCGCAACGAGACCGAAGTGGTGATGAAGGAGGGCGAGAAGCTCGTGATCGGCGGCATCATGCTCGACAACGCATTCCAGACGAAGCGGGGCGTGCCCATCCTTAGCCGGATTCCCATCGTGGGATGGCTCTTCAAGTCGCGGGAAGTGTCCTCCGATGGAGAGGAGCTCATCGTGATCCTCACACCGACGGTCGTCGCCGCCGGCAAGACGGCCGCGAGGTAGGGCGATGTACGAGGCATTCTTCAGCCTCGAGGATTCACCCTTCGTCCTCACCCCCGACCCGCGCTTCCTCCTCCGGTCGAAGGGCCACCACGCGATCCTGTCGAACCTCCTCTACGGCATCACGAGCCAGAAGGGCCTCATGGCCCTCATCGGCGACGTGGGCACCGGCAAGACCACCCTCTGCCGCGCCCTCCTGCGGGAGCTGCCCTCCGACGTGCAGAGCGCGCTCGTCCTCAACCCGCATCTCTCGGACGTCGAGCTGGTGGGCACGATCCTCGACGATCT
>JBKPDT010000048.1:0-12062 GCA_046728035.1 Candidatus Methylomirabilota bacterium
TCGGCCATGTCTTCTGCCTCTTCCACAAGGGCAACATGCCGGACTGGAAAACGCGCTACTCCACCAAGCTCTTCGCCGAGAAGGTGATGCCCAAGCTGCGCGACGTCTGGCCGGAATGGGCGCACGACGACCGCTGGTGGATCAAGCCCATGGAAGACCGGCTGCGGCCCTCCGGCCTGCCCCCGGTGGGCGCCGGGGAGGCGGTGGGGCCAACGCCGCCATCTGCCTCTCGCGGGAGCGGGGCGGGACCGCGCCGATGAAGGCACGCACCATCGAGACCCGCCGCGGCATCCGGTGCCGCGTCTTCGAGGCGGGCAGCGGAGCGCCGCTGGTGTTCTTCCACGGCGCGGGCGGTCTCCTCCGCGACAATCCGTTCCTGGACGACCTCGCCCGACGCCACCACGTGCTCGCTCCCGAATGGCCGGGCTACGGCGAGTCCACCGGCGAGGAGCTGCTCGAGGACATGCTCGACTTCGCGCTCCACGGCTGGGACGTGGTGGAAGCGCTGGGACTGAGCCGCCCGCACCTCGTCGGCCACTCCATGGGAGGCATGATCGCCGCCGAGATGGCCTGCATCGCCCCGCACGACCTCGGCCGCCTCGTCCTCGTGAGCGCCGCGGGCCTCTGGCTCGACGCGCATCCGATCGCCGACCTCTTCGCTACCCTGCCCTTCGAGATCCCGGGGCTGCTCTTCGCCGATCCCGGCCGCGGTGCCGCCCTCCTCACCGGAGGACTCGATCTCGACGACATGGACGCGCTCAAGGACTTTTACATCGGCAACGCGCGTCGGCTCGCCATGGCGGGCAAGATCCTCTTCCCCATTCCCAACCGGCGCCTGTCAAAGCGTCTCTATCGCCTCGTCGCCCCCACCCTCGTGCTCTGGGGCGCCGAGGACCGCCTGATCCCGTCCGTCTATGCCGCGCGCTGGGCCGAGCTGCTCCCCCGCGCCACCGTGGAGATCATTCCGGAAGCCGGCCACATGCTGCCCTACGAGCGCGCCGAGGCCTTCGCCGCCGCGGTGAGTCGCTTCCTCGCCTGAGGACCCGCCATGCCCTTCCTCGACCGCCCGGACTGCCGCATCTACTACGAGACGGCGGGCACCGGGCCCGCGCTCGTCTTCGCCCACGGCCTCGGCGGGAATCACCTGTCGTGGTGGCAGCAGGTTCCCCACTTCCGGGACGCGTACACCTGCGTCACCTTCGCCCATCGCGGCTTCGCGCCGTCCGAGACGGGACCGCCCTCGGTGGGTCCGCTCGGCTTCGTGGATGATCTCGCCGCGCTGATCGAGCATCTCGGCCTCCACGACGTGCGCCTGGTCGCCCAGTCCATGGGCGGCTGGACCTGTCTCGGCTACGCCCTCCGGGCACCGGGCCGGGTGCGCGGGCTCGTGCTTGCCTGCACGGTCGGAACGGTCTCGCATCCGGATATCAACCGCGTGCTGGCGTCGCCCGAGGCCCAGAGCGCGCAGGCCGATCTGGTGGCGCGCGGGATTTCCCCCGCCGCCGGCGACCGCATGGCGAACGAGCAACCCGCGCTGGAGTACCTCTATCAAGCGATCGGGCGCCTGCGGCTGGGCCTGGACATGGAGGCCACGCGGAAGCGGCTCTGGGCGATGCGCGATACCTCCCCGTCGGCGCTGGCCGCCCTCACCATGCCCGTTCTCTGCATCACCGGCGAGGAGGACGTCGTCATGCCGACGCCGGCCATCGAGACCCTGGTCGGCCTCCTCCCCAAGGGCCGGCTCGCACGCGTGCCCAAGGCCGGCCACTCCGTCTACTTCGAGCGTCCGGAGGTGTTCAATCGCCTCCTCCGCGACTTCTTGAAGGACGTGGACGGCTGATCCGCATGGACTTCATCGCCATCCATGCCGACAAATCGCCCGAGGCAGTGGCGCTCATCGAGGGCGACCGCCGGCTCACCTGGGCGGAGCTGCTCGACCGGCGCAATCGCCTCGCCTTCTCGCTGCGCGCGCTAGGCATCGGCCGCGGCGACAACGTCATCGGCTACGAGCACAACTCGATCGACAGCATGATCGCCCCCGCCGCGGTACGGGCGATCGGCGCGGTAGCCGCGCCCATGAACCACCGCCTCACCGCGGAGGAAGTGGCCTATATCCTCGACAACGCCGACGCCGCCGCCGTCTTCGTGGGCGACGCCTTCCTCCCAATCGCGGAAGCGGTGCGCCCGAACGCCGGCAAGGTCCGCCACTGGATCTGCATGGGCAAGGAGCGCCGGCCCTGGGCCGAGCATCTCGACGATCTCGTCGTGCGCGGGCGGCCGGAGCCCCCGCCCGCCGACGCCGCGCAGGGGCTCGGCGGCTCGATGATCTACACGGGCGGCACCACCGGGCGACCCAAGGGCGCGATCCGCGGCGCGGTGGATCCCCAGGTCACCATGCGCTTCCTCAAGGCGCTCGACCTCGCCGAGCCCCACGTGCATCTCGTCGCGGGACCGCTCTACCACTCCGCCCCGGGCTCGTTCGCCATGACGACCCAGATGTTCGGCGGCAGCGTGGTGGTGATGCGGAAGTTCGACGCGGAGGAGGCCCTCCGCCTCATCCAGGTCCATCGCTGCACGAGCACCTTCATGGCTCCGACCCTGGTGAAGCGCATCGTGGATCTGCCCGTATCGACCCGCGCGCGCTACGACGTCTCCTCCATGCGTGTCCTCGTGGTGGCCGCGGCGCCCTGCCCCATGCGGGTCAAGGAGCAGGCGATGGAGTACTTCGGGCCCTCCTTGTACGAGTTCTACGGTTCCACCGAGCTCAGCGTAAACACGATTCTCCGCCCCGAGGACGTGCTCCGGAAGCCGGGCTCTTGCGGCCGCGCCGCCCCCGGCATCGAGCTGGCCATCCTCGACGACGACGGCCGGCCGGTGCCGGTAGCCGAGCCCGGGGAGCTCTACGTCCGGCGCTATGCCGGCGTCTTCGACGGCTACTACAAGAACCCGGACGCCACCCGCGAGACGCAGCGGGGCGATTGGCTCTCGGTGGGCGACGTGGCGTACGTGGACGCGGACGGCTTCTACTACATCTGCGACCGGAAGCGGGACATGATCATCTCCGGCGGCGTGAACATCTACCCCGCCGAGATCGAGGACACCCTCCATCGCCATCCCGACATCGACGACGTGGCGGTGTTCGGGGTGCCTGACGAGGACTGGGGAGAGCGCGTGCACGCGGCGGTGCAGCCCCGCCCGGGCGCCGACCTCACCGCCGACGAGGTGGTGCGCTTCGCCCGCGCGCACATTGCCGACTACAAGGTGCCCCGCGAGGTCTCCTTCCACCGGGAGTTCCCGCGGGACGCCGCGGGCAAGCTCATCAAGCGCGTGCTCCGCGAGCCGTACTGGGCGCAGCGCGCCACGAGGGTGTGATGGCGTCTCTCGCCGGCCGCGCGGCCCTCGTCACGGGCGGCGCCTCCGGGATCGGCCGCGCGGCGGCGCTGGCCTTCGCGCGCGAGGGCGCGCGGGTGGCCGTCTCGGACGTGGCCGCCGAGGGCGGCGACGAGACGGTGCGCCTCATCAAGGCCGCCGGCGGCGAGGCCTGCTTCGTGCGCGCCGACGTCTCCCTCGAGGCGGACGTGACCGCCATGGTGGACGAGACGGTGCGTCGCTTTGGCCGGCTCGACTGCGCCTTCAACAACGCGGGCATTCCCGGCGAGCAGGCCCGCACCGCCGACTACGGCGCCGAGACCTGGGCGCGCGTCCTGGCCGTGAACCTCACCGGTGTCTGGCTCTGCATGAAGGCCGAGATCCCGCGCATGCTCGCCCAGGGCGGCGGCGCCATCGTGAACACCGCTTCCGTGGCCGGGCTCCAGGGCTTCGCCCGCCATGCGGCGTACACGGTGAGCAAGCACGGTGTGGTGGGCCTCACCCGCACCGCCGCGCTGGAGTATGCCCGGGAGGGCCTCCGCATCAACGCGGTGTGCCCCGGCTATATCCGCACCGGGATGACGACGCCCTTCCTGGAGCGGGAGCCTGGGCTCGAGGAGCGTGTGAGCCACATCGAGCCAATTGGCCGGATTGGAAGGCCGGATGAGATCGCCGAAGCGGTGGTCTGGCTCTGCTCCGATGCCGCCTCCTTCGTCACCGGCCAGGCCATGCCGGTAGACGGCGGCCTGACCGCCCGCTAGCCCGCGAGCGTGACCGTCACCGTCGCGCCGGAGTCGCCCCGCCAGGCGGAAATCGTGCGCCTGGTCGAGGAGCTGGACGAGTATCTCGGGGCGCTCTACCCCGCCGAGAGCAACCACCTGCTCGACATCGAGACCCTGGCGCAGCCCGACATCCGGTTCTTCGTGGCGCGGCGCGAGGGCGAGGCCCTGGGCTGTGTCGCCCTCCGCGTCGACCCCGCGGGCTACGGTGAGGTGAAGCGCCTCTACGTGCCGCCGCGGGCGCGCGGCCTCGCCCTGGGCCGGCGCCTCCTCGCCGCCGTCGAGGAGCAGGCACGGCGGGAGCGGCTCACGCTTCTCCGCCTCGAGACCGGGATCCGCCAGCCGGAGGCCCTCGGCCTCTTCCGCGCGGCGGGCTTCGTCGAGATCCCGCCGTTCGCCGGCTACACGCCCGATCCGCTGAGCATCTTCATGGAGAAGGCGCTCACGGCTTGACGATCTTGTAGGGGTTCACGCCCTTCCAGTAATAGTCGGCGGCGAACTCGTAGGGCGGATGGCAGCACCGGCGGTACGGCACCACGCGCTGGGCCCAGGCCTTCTGCGACTCCAGCACCTTGGCGAAGAACGGATTCTCCTTTGCCTTGCGCTCGGCGACCTTGTCCCAGGCCTTGAGGATCTCGTCGAAGACCTCGCGCGGCGTCTCGACGACGGTGACCCCGTGCTTGGACACGAGCGTGACCAGATCCTGGCTGTTGCGGTCGAGCATCTTGAGCGTGTAGTGCAGCGCCTCGGCCATGGCCGCGTGCTTCACGATCGACTTCACGTCCGCGGGCAGCGCCTCCCACTTCGCCTTGTTGACCTGCAGCTCCATGATGCCGGTGGGCTGATGGATTCCGGGCATGTGGTAGAACTTCCTGACCTGGTGGAGGCCGATCGCCATGTCGGCACTGGGGTCGCTGAACTCGGCCGCCTCCACCACGCCGCGCTCGAGCGCCGGCACGATCTCGCCGGGCGCGATGCTGACCACCGACATCCCCATCTCCTTGAAGACTTCCGCCGAGATGCCGGTGGCGCGGAACTTGAGCCCCTTGAGATCCGCCGGGGACTTGATGGCCTTGCGGAACCAGCCCTGCGGCTCCGGGGTCTCCCCGAAGGTCGGGAAGACCACGACGTTCATCTTCATCTCCTTCTGGAGGAGCTCGTTGTAGAGCTCGAGGCCGCCGCCGAGATAGATCCACCCGAGGTAGTCCTCGGCGTTCATGCCATACGGCCCCCCGGGCGCGCTGCCGAACAGCGTCGCCGCCGGGTGCTTGCCGGTCCAGAAGCCGGGCCACGAGTGGCCCGCGTCGATGATGCCCCGGTTCACCGCGTCCAGTACCTCGAAGGCCGGCACGACGGTGCCGGCAGGCTGCAGGTCGACCTGAAGGCGGCCGCCCGTCATCTCGGCGATCTTTTCCACGAGGCCCTTGGGATTGACCTGATGAAAGTCGGCGGCGGGCCAGCTGCTCTGCATCTTCCACTGCGTCTTGGCCGCCGGCGCCTGCGCGGCCGCCGGCACCGCGAGCGCGGCGAGGAACAGGAAGGACGTCACGATCGTGATCAGGAACCGTACGGTGGGCATGACCGCTCCTCCGCGTGGGTGTGAACGACGGCGGCGGACCTGGACCACAGGGCCGCGCGCCATACTCTACTCCAACTGGGCTGCGCGCGGTGGCGGCGCGCCGAAGCGGGAGAGCGGCCTCCAGGAAGCAGCATCCCGCACTTTTCCCCTTGACAGCCTCGGCGGGCGCATCGCTCATACGCCGGCCGCCCTCGGTAAGTGGCGCCCCAGCGGCCCGCTCGGGCCCACCGGCGCCCAATTGCGGACGCCCAGGCCGAAAATCATTCGGCGCCACTTGATCGCCCGCTGCGCGGGGTTTCCGGAGTCCCGAAAACCAGGGTGTAGAGTCGGCCCAGCAGAGGGAGGACTCGCCATGGGATTTCATGCGTCCGCCGTGCTGGCCACGCCCCAACCCACCGCCGAGCTGGATCGCCTGGGCGACGAGATCGCGGAGCTCTCCGCCCACCTCGACGCCGCCACCGCGCGCCTCCTCGACCTCATCCGCGAGTTCGACGCCCGGGGCGGCTGGAACACGGGCTTCCGCTCCTGCGCCGCCTGGCTCGCCTGGCGGGTGGGGCTCGACATGGGCGCGGCCCGCGAGCGGGTGCGGGTCGCGCGCGCCCTCGGGGGGCTCCCGCTCCTTGCCCAGGCCCTGGCGAATGGGGAGCTCTCGTACGCCAAGGTTCGGGCTCTCACCCGCGTGGCCACGCCGGAAACCGAAGCCCGGCTGCTGGCGGTGGGCCGCGCGGGTACGGCCTCGCACGTCGAGCGCATCGTGCGGGGCTGGCGGGGGGTGGATCGCCAGGCCGAGGCGCGGGAGGTCGCGAAGCGGCATGCCGGCCGGGCGCTCCACGTCTACCCCGACGAGGACGGGATGGTGGTGCTCCACGGCCGACTCGAGCCGGAAGTCGGCGCACTGCTCATGCAGGCGCTCGCGGCAGCGCGCGAGACACTCTACCAGCAGGCAAGGGCCGAGGGGGCGCCGCCGCCGGCTGACACGACTGGAGACGCCCCAACCGCGGCCCAGCAGCAGGCGGATGCGCTGGCCCTGCTTGCGGAGACGGCCCTTCATCACGGCCTAGACCCCGGCGCTCCGGGCGAGCGCTACCAAGTAGTCGTGCATGTCGATGCCGCGACCCTAGCCGAGCCCGAGCGGCAGGGCCAGTCAGTGCTGGAGGACGGCGCGCACGTTTCCGCAGAAACGTCGCAGCGACTCAGCTGTGACGCGACCCGCACACTGATGCGCCACGACGAAGCGGGGCGCATCATGGAGGTCAGCGCGCGAACGCGGACGATTCCCCCCGCCATACGCCGCGCCCTGCGGCACCGCGACCACGGCTGCCGCTTCCCGGGCTGCGGCGTTCGCATCGCCGAGGGGCATCATATCCATCACTGGGCACAGGGCGGGCCCACGACGCTCTCGAATCTCGCGCTGCTCTGCCGCCGGCATCACCGCGCCGTGCACGAGGAGGGTTTTCAGGTGGCGCGCGGGCCCGACGGGACGCTCCAGTTCCGGTGGCCGGACGGCAGCCCGCTGCCCGAGGTGCCACCGTCTCCCGGGTGGGCCGGTGATCCCGTCAAGGTTATCCGGGCGCGTCACGACGCCGAGGGCCGCCGCATCGACGCGCGCACGGCCCGCGCTCGGTGGCTTGGAGAGCGCCTGGATCTGGGCTGGGCGATCGACGTCCTGCACCCTCGGGCCGGAAAATCGGAACGACATCAGGGCCCGTGAGTGTGCGACTGCGGTATGCTCCGTCCGGAGGTGGCCCATGGCGTATATCCGCGAGATCCCCCTCGACGAGATCTCCGACAAGGCTCGCGAGCTATACGAGACGAACCGGGCACAGCTCGGGTACGTCCCCAACTACGTCAAGGCCTTCGCCCACCGGCCCGAAGTCCTCGCCGCCTGGGGGCAGCTCATCGGCGCGATTCGCGGCAACATGGACCCGCGGCGCTACGAGCTGGTCACCCTCGCCGCCGCCGGCGCCCTCCGCTCCACCTACTGCATGCTTGCCCACAGTACGGTCCTCCTTCGTAGCCGGATCTTCACCGAGGCCGAGGTCGGCTCCATCGCCCGCGACTACCGCACGGCCGGGCTGACGCCGGCAGAGGTCGCGATGATGGGCTTCGCCGAGAAGGTGACGCGCGAGGCGCACGCCGTGACGGCGGCCGACCTCGACGAGCTCCGACGGCACGGCTTCGACGACGCGGAGATCCTGGACGTCGTGCTCGCCGCGGCCGCCCGGTGCTTCTTCAGCAAGGCCACCGACGGCGTGGGGGCCGAGGCCGACGCCGCCTTCGCGAGCCTGGACGCCGGGCTCCGCGCGCTCCTCGCGAAGGGCCGGCCCTTCGCGCCCGGCGGCTAGCCCCCGCGCGGCACTACGCGCGCCACTCCTTCGGCCCGTCGTCGGTGAAGCCGCACTGCTCGCACGGGCTGAAGTAGTGGACGGCGGGCGGCATGGCGACGGCCAGACGAAGGGAGCGCTCCGGCCCCGCGGTGCGGATATGGTGCACGGTGCCGCGCGGCACCCAGACGATGTCGTCCGTGGCCGCCTGGAACACGGTGCCGCCCGTCAGCTCCCATTCGAGACGACCCGCCAGCACCACCCACCACTCGTCGAAGTCGCGATGCCAGTGCGGCCGGTTACCGGTGCCCGCGGGGCTCGAGATCAGGGTCACGAGCTGCCGCTCGTCGGCGATGATCCGCTTCGCCCATCGCCCCGGGCCCATCTGGGCGGCGAGCTCGGGGACCCGGGTGAGGAGAACGTTGGGCCACGTCGCATTGGCCGCGGTGGGGGGCGTGGGCCCCTCGGCCACATGGGTCACGGTGAGACGGAGGAGCCCGGGGGGGTCCGTCATGGCAAGGTGTCTCCCTTCGGTATGCGTCCTAGTAGGGCAGGCTCTCGCGGCCCAGCAGCTCTCTCGCGACGACCATCTTCATGACCTCGGCGGTGCCGTCGCCGATCTCGAGCCCCATCACATCCCGCATCCGCCGCTCGAACGGCAGCTCGTCGGTGTAGCCGTAGTGGCCGTGCAGGAGGAGGCACTGGTGGATGGTGTCCACGGCCAGGCGCGGCGCCCACCACTTGGCCATGGCCGACTCCTTGGTGCAGGAGGACCCGCGATCCGCCAGCCAGAGCGCGCGAAGACAGAGGCCGCGCGCCGCCTCGATCAGCGTCGCCGCCTCGGCGAGCGGAAACGTCACGCCCTCGAAGCGCGCGAGCGAGCGGCCGAAGGCCTGGCGCTCCTTGACGTAGGCCATGGTCTCCTCCAGCGAGGCCTCCGCCGAGCCCAGGCAGCCCAGCGAGATGAGGGCGCGGTTGAAGTCGAAGCCGCGCATCACCTGGTGGAAGCCGGTGCCCTCGCCCCCGAGCAGGTGCGACGCGGGAACGCGCACATGGTCGAAGGCGAGCACGGCGCGGCCGATCGCGCGCGAGCCCATGTCCCGGAGCGGGCTGCGCGCCACCCCGGGCAGGTCCAGCGGCACCAGGAAGGCGGAGACGCCGCGCGCGCCCGCAGCGCCGGTACGGGCGAACACGATGGCCGCGTGCGCGGCCATGCCGAGGCTGATGCCGGACTTCTCCCCGGTGAGGGCGTAGGCGTCGCCGTCACGCTCGGCTCGACACGCGAGATGGGCGGCATCCGATCCCGACGAGGGCTCGGTGAGGGCAAGCGCGATGATGCGCTCGCCGCGCGTCATCGGGGGCAGCCAGCGCTCGGAGAGCGCCGCATCGCCGTGGGCGCCGAGGATCTCGGCGGCGAGCACCGCGAGCTGGATCCCGTAGGTGCACGACAGATCGCCGCGGCCGATCTCCTCCATGGCGAGCCCCACCGTGACGAGGTCGGTTCCCTGCCCACCCAGCGCCGCCGGCACCCGGAGCCCGAGCAGGCCGAGCGCGCCCATCTGACGCCAGGCCTCGGCGGGGAAGATGCCGGCGCGGTCCCACTCGCCGCTCCGCGGCGCCAGCTCGCGCTGCGCAAAGGCGCGGAGAGTGCGCACGAGCGTCTCCTGCTCGGGCTCCAGCGCGAAGTCGAGCGCCATTTCAGCCGGCGACCCGGCGCGCCTCTGCGGCGGCGGCGTCGGCGCCGTTCTTGAGGATGCTCCGCGCGATAAACGATGGCTCGGTGGCGGCGCGCGCGGCGAGCAGCTCGGCCTTGAGCGCCTGGGCCTCCCCGCCGAGCTTCGGATCGCCGCCGTCGAGCACGAAGTCGACCAGGTGCAGGGCGCGCTGGGGCTCTCCCGCCCCCGCGTGTTCCCGTGCCCGGGCGAGGAGCGCCCCCTCCCCGGCGAGGGCCACGACGTCCCTCGCGATGTCCACGGATGCAGAGGGAAAGAGGTGCGCGGCGTTGCCGTCGAACCAGCCGTGATAGCGGCGGAGGATTCCGTGGACCACGAAGGTCGGGCAGCCATAGGTGGACGCGAGGTAGGGCTTGGCGGCGAGATCGGCGGGCAGCGACGTCACCTCGCGCAGGATCTGCGCCGGCCACATCCCGGCATTGAGGCGCCGAACCACCTCGTCGTGAAGCCAGCGTAGTGCCCGCGCCGTGTCGAGGCACGCCTCGCGCACGGCGGTCTCGCCCAGCAGACCCGGCCCGTGCCCCGGCGCCATGGCCACCGGCTCCTTCGCGGCGATCGCCTCCAGCGCGTCCGCCCACTCCACCTCGTAGCGCTGCACCTTGAAGGGATTGCCGATATTCGGGCAGGACCAGAGGAAGAGGTCGCCCACGCAGGCGGTGCGGCGCTCGGGAATCCATATCCAGGTGGCGTCGTCGGTCTCGCCCTTGGCGTGGAAGAGATGAAGGGTCAGCGCGCCCACGGGGAGCACCATGCTGTCGCGGTAGACCACGTCGGGATAGTGGAAGCGCTCGGGCACCACGATCGGCTGCCCGGCGGGCACCGCGAACTGGATGCGGTTGATATGGTCGGTGTAGCCGGCCATCTCGAGGTAGCGGTTGAACCGCGCCGGCACCGCCTCGTGACTGACGATGACGGGACGCGGCCGGCCGCGCCGCTCGGCCTCCTCGAGGAGCGCCCAGACGCCGAAGGCATGGTCGAGGTGGCCGTGCGTGTAGACGACGTAGCGGATGGGCGCGTCGGAGAGCCCGCGGATCATCTCGAGGAGACGCGGGCCGCGGCCGCGCACGCAGGTGTCCACGATCACGAGGCCGTCGCCCGTGTCCACGCAGGTTGCGTTGCCGAACAGCGGCAGGAGGTGGATGCCCTCGGCAAGGCGCTCGGGCGCGTCCCGCGTGTACTGGATTCCGTCCATCGGGGGGCGCGCGTCCGCCATGGCGTCGGCATCCTGTCACGCGTGAGCCCACGCGTCAATCGCCGGCCGGATCGGCGCTGCTTGACGCTCGGAAGGACTCCGGCTAAGGTCGGTCAGCCAATTGGAGGTGCCCCGCGACGTGAAGTGTCTCCGGTGCCAGCAGGACAATCCGATCCACGCCAGGTTCTGCCTCGGCTGCGGCGCCCCGCTCACGCTGGCGTGCGGCTCCTGCGGCGCAGAGCTGCCGGCGAGCGCTCGCTTTTGCCTCCAATGCGGCCAGGCCGTCACCGCGAGTACCGGCGCCTCGCGTTCGCCCGCCCCCGAGACCTACACCCCCAAGCACCTGGCCGAGAAGATCCTCACCTCGAAGAGCGCGCTCGAGGGGGAGCGGAAGCAGGTCACCGTGCTCTTCGCCGACCTCAAGGGCTCGATGGAGCTGCTCGCCGACCGCGACCCCGAAGAAGCGCGCAAGCTTCTCGATCCCGTGCTGGAGCGGATGATGGAGGCCGTCCATCACTACGAGGGCACCGTGAACCAGGTGATGGGCGACGGGATCATGGCGCTCTTCGGCGCGCCCCTCGCTCACGAGGACCACGCCGTGCGCGCGTGCTATGCCGCGCTCCGAATGCAAGACGCCGTGCGGCGCTATTCGGAGGAGCTGCGCCGCGCGCAGGGCGCGGAGGTGCAGATCCGCGTCGGCATCAACTCCGGAGACGTCGTGGTGCGCTCGATCGGCAGCGATCTCCGCATGGACTACACCGCCGTGGGCCAGACCACGCACCTGGCGGCCCGCATGGAACAGCTCGCGGCGCCCGGCAGCATCCGGCTCACCGCGGCGACGCTACACCTGGCCGAGGGCTTCGTCCACGTCACTCCCCTCGGCCCGGTGCCGGTCAAGGGGCTCGCCGAGCCGGTCGAGGTGTTCGAGCTGGTGGCAGCCGGCGCCGCCCGTACCCGCCTCGAAGCCGCCGCGCGCCGGGGGCTCACGCGCTTCGTCGGCCGGAACGCGGAGCTGGAGCAGCTCCGCGACGCGCTCAACCGCGCGAGCCTGGGGCACGGCCAGGTCGTCGCGGTGGTCGGCGAGCC
>JBKPDT010000049.1:0-13281 GCA_046728035.1 Candidatus Methylomirabilota bacterium
CGGTGTGGGAGGCCGAGGCCCGGCCCCACCTCGGGCGCCGCGTGGCCATCTCGGTGCGGAATGCGCCGGAGCCCATCGTGGGCACCCTCAGCCAGATCACCGAGAACGGTCTCCTCCTCCTCGATGCCGACAGCCAGAAAGTCGGCGTCAGCTACCGCCGCATCTCCGCCATCGAAGGCGCGGGCCGCTAGCCCCCTCACCCGTTGGGGGGGGTCAGGAATACAGACGGCGGCGCACCGTGTCGCGCGCGCTGCGGAAGCGACGGTCGTCGGGGTGCAGGCGCACCGCCTCCGCGTAGGCGGCCTCCGCTTCGGCCGGCCGCCCGAGCCGCAGGAGCACCGAGCCCAGCCGCGCATGCGCCTCGGCGAAGTCGGGCTTGAGGTGGATGGCCGCGCGATAGGCCGCCTCGCACTCGGCGTCCTTGCCCTGGCGCTCCAGCACCATCCAGAGGTTGAAGTGGTTCTGTCCCTCGTCCGGGCGGAGGCGCAGGGCGTCGCGATACGCGGCTTCCGAGTCGGCAAGCAGGCCCTGGGCGAGCAGCACACCCCCGAGCCCGCGGTGAGGCGCGGGGCTATCGGGCTTGGCGCGGATGGCGTCGCGGAAGGCCTCGGCGGCCTCCGCCAGCCGGCCCTGTTCGGCTAGCATCTCGCCGAGGTAGGCATGGGTCTTCGCGTAGCCCGGCTTGAGGCGCGCCGCCTCGCGGAAGGCCACCTCCGCCGGCGAGTACTTCCCCTGCAGGTACAGCACCACGCCGAGCCCGCGCTGGAGCGCCGCGTGCTTGGGCTTGATCGCGAGCGCGTCGCGATACACGGCTTCCGCGTTCGCGTAGCGGCCCTGCCGGCCGAGCCCGACGGCGAGGTTGCCGAGGGCCACGATGTCGCGCGGGTCGAGCCGGATCGCCTCGCGTAGCGTCGCCTCGGCGTCCGCGTGCTTGCCCTGTCGCCCGAGCGCGATGCCCAGCTCGACGTGGAAGTCGGCGGTCTCGGGCGCGAGCGCGACGGCCGTGCGGAAGGCGACCTCCGCCTCGGCGTCGAGCGCCTGGGCCGACAGCGCGAGGCCGAGATCGTAGTGGAGGTCCGGATCATCGGGCCGCAGAGAGAGGGCCACGCGATAGGTCTCGGCCTCTTCCGCCCAGCGGCCCTCGCGCCGGAACACGCCGGCCAGGCCGAGATAGGGCCCCACCTCGTCGGGCCCGAGGCGAATCGCCTGTCGGAACTCGGCCTCCGCTTCGGGCAGGCGTCCCTGCCGCTCGAGGACGCGGCCGAAGCGAGCATGCCAGGCCGGGTTGTCGGGGTCGAGGCGGAGCGCCTCGCGAAAGGCCGCGGCGGCTTCTCCGTAACGGCGCGCATGCCAGAGCGACACGCCCAGATGGCCGTGGAGCATGGCGTCGCCCCGCCGGCGCCGGATCGCCGCGCGGTAGGCCTGCGCGGCGTCGTGCCAGCGCCGCTCGCGCCGGAGCGCGTGCGCCAGGTGCACCTGACTCCGCACCGCGGAAGGAGCGAGGCCTAGTGCTTCGCGAAATGCGAGCGCGGCCTCGGCCTGGCGCCCCTGGGCGGCCAGCGCGAGGCCGAGACCGTCGCGGACGAGAGCATTGCGGGGCGCGAGCGCGGCCGCTCGGCGCAGGGCGTCCTCGGCCTCGGCGGGCCGCCCGTGGCGCAGGAGGGCCAGCCCGAGATTGTGATGCGCGTCGGCCTGCCGCGGCGCGAGCTCCACCGCGCGACGGAGCGCGACCTCCTCCTCGGCGTCTCGCCGGAGCCGCCGGTACAGGAGGCCGAGCCGCAGGTGCGCGAGGGCGTGATCGGGGCGGAGCGCGGTCGCGGCGTGGAAGGCCGGCTCGGCCTCGGCCCAGCGGCGCTGGCGCTCGAGGGCGAGCCCGAGCTTGAAATGACCCCGGAAGCCGCGCGGGTCCAGATCCACCGCCTCCCGGTACTCGGCCTCCGCGTCGCCGATCTTGCCCTGCTCGAACAGGGCGTCGCCGAGATCCAGCCGCGCCGCCGCCGAGCGCGGGGCCACCCGCACCGCCTCGCGGAAGGCGGCCTCCGCCTCGGCGGGGCACCGCCGCTGGGTGAGGACGACGCCCAGCGTGGAATGCGCCGCCGCCCGCTCGGGATCGCGCGCGAGGACCTCGCGGGCCAGCGTCTCCGCCTCGTCGTAGCGGCCCTGCTTGAGCGCGGCGGCGGCGCGCTGGAGCAGGCTGATCAGCTCGTTCACGGGCCCACGGTAGGGACGGCGCGCAAACGTGTCAAGCCAGCGGCAGGCCGAGACTGACGAGGAGCACCGGCGTGGCGACCTTCCGCTCGTCCTCCGCGACGAAGATGCGCATCTCACGCCTACGGTACCATCGCGGGGGGTCAGGATCAGCCGGGTGTGGAGAACTCTCTCAGGTACACTCGGGCCCGTGACGCGACACGACATGGAGCGGCGGCCCCTCGGCGGGAGCGGGCTCACCGTGCCCATCATCGGCATGGGCACCTGGCAGACCTTCGACGTGCGCGACGCCGCCGCGGTGCGGCCCGTCACCGACGCCGCGGTCGCCGGCGGCGCCACGTTCTTCGATACCTCGCCGATGTACGGCAGCGCCGAGTGCGTCCTCGCCGAGACCCTCGACGATCGCCGATCACTCGCGCTCATCGCCACCAAGGTCTGGGCGGGGAGCCCGCGCGAGGGACGCGAGCAGATCCGCCGCGCCCTCGCCTGGTACGGCGGCATGGTGGATCTCTACCAGGTCCACAACCTCGTGGCGTGGCGCGAGCATCTGCCCCACCTGGAGGAGCTCCGGGCGGCGGGCCAGATTCGGGCCATCGGGATCACCCACTACAGCGCGTCGGCGTTCGACGAGCTGGCCCGGATCGTCGAGAGCGGGCGAGTCACCGCGATCCAGGTGCCGCTCAACCCGCAGGAGCGCGAGGTCGAGCAGGCTCTGTTGCCGCTCGCCGCCGCGTGCGGCGTCGGCGTCATCGTCATGCGGCCGCTCGGCCAGGGCGCCCTCGCCCGCCGGTCCCCGCCCGCGCGCGAGCTGGGCTTTCTCGCCGACTACGGGCTACGCAGGTGGGCGCAGGCCTTGCTGAACTGGGGAGTGAGCGACCCACGCGTCTCGGTGAGCATTCCCGCCACCGGGAATCGCGCCCACATGACGGAGAACTGCGAGGTCGGGCGCGCGCCCCGCTTCGACGCCGCGGCGCGCGAGCGTGTCGCCGCGCTGGCCGCGCGCCTCTAGACAGTCACCGCGCGGCGGCGTCGTGCGCGGCGCGGATAAGCTCGGGGAAGGCGTAGCTCGGCAGCGCGCAGCCCGGAGCGAGAAAGAGCTTCTCGCGGCCCGCGTCCTCCACCGCGCGGCGGATCTGGCCGCGGATGTGCCCGGCCGACTCGTAGGCGAAGCGGCCCTGGCTGATGCCCCCCATGAGCGGGAGATCGGTGCGGCGGCGCGCTTCCGCCAGCGTGGGCCCGGCGTCCTGGTCTGCCCAGGAGAGCGCGTGCACCGGATAGTCGAGCATCCGTTCGAAGAACACGTGGTTGCCGTGAGCGTGGAGCACGTGCAGCGTGCCGCGACCGCGGATGGCCTCGAGCAGCTCGAGATCGAACGGCCGCATGAAGCGCTCGTACTGGTCGCGGCTGACGAACTCGGTGGAGGCGGGCACCGAGAGGAAGATGCCGGCGGCCCCGCGGGCGAGCGAGGCTCGGGCGTACTGGATGAGGTTGTCGTTGACGGCGCGGAGGGCGCGGGCCAGGCCGACGGGGTGCTCGCGCATGAATTCGTCGATGGCGCCCTTCACCACGTTGCGCCGGAGCGTGTTCCACGCGTTGAAGAGCGTGTCCACCACGAGGGCGCGGCCGGACAGGGCGCGCGCCACCTGCTCGACGACGTGAAGCTGGGTGGCGAGCGGCGTCTTCTCGAGATCCAGCGCGGCGAGGCGGTCGAGGTCGCGCGCGTGGTCGAGCGTCTCCACCCCGTCCGGCATGGGGTAGGAGTAGTCGTTCATCAGCTTGAGCCAGTCGAGGTCGTAGGTCTCGAAGAAGTCGAGATGAGCCTGGGCCATGCGCTCGGCGGGCGCGTGCTGAAGCCCGAAGTGGTACCACACCGTGAATGGGGGATGGTCCACCCCTCCTCCCGACAGCGCGGCACGGACCCGCTCGATCTTGTTCACGGCCTCCCCCAGGAGATCGGTTCGTCCACGTACATGGTATACGTCCGGGGCCCGCTCCGCGCGGCGTCGGCGGGGTCCCGGTAGACGATGGACGACTCGCCGCGGATCTCGGCGGGCAGGATGGCGCAGCGGACGAAGGAGGTCGCCTCGTCGGGCGCGGCCTCCGCGAGCACGGGCTCGCGGCCGCTCTCGAACCAGGCGTCGCCGGGCCGCATGAGCCGGCCCGCCGCGTCACCCACCGTGACCCGCAGCGCTCCGCGCAGGAGGCAGCGGATCCCGCCGCCCTTGTGGCCATGCGGCGGGGCGACGGCGCCTGGGACGAAATCCACACGGTCGCAGCGCATGAGCCAGGGGCGCTTCGGGTCGACCGCGAGGGGGTGCTCGAGGAGCACGCGGCCCCGCGCAGGGGCGGGCGGCTGGCGCAGCAGCTCGAAGACCAGAAGCGAGAGCGCCTCGCGGTACGACTGCACGCCGCAGGCGCCGCCGGCGAAGATCGCCGCGTCCTCGCCGACCTGGGCGCCGACCTGGTCCGGATCGGCGCCGACGACGCGGAGCGCCCCCGCCCGCACGAAGATGACGCGCGGGCCCTCGGTGAAGGCGAGAAGCTCGCCGGGCTCGAGCCGGTACTCGACGAGACGGAGGGAATGCGCCATGCCCGGCCTGCCTCACTCGCCCCGGAGAGTGGGGTCGAGCAGATCGCGGAGCCAGTCGCCGGTGCGGCTCACCACGATGGACGTCGCCATCAGCACCACCCCGGGAAAGACGGAGATCCACCACGCGGAGTCGAGATATTCGCGGCCCTCCTGCACCATGCCGCCCCAGGAGGGCGTGGGCGGCTGGATCCCCAGCCCCAGAAACGACAGCGTGGCTTCCAAAACGATGGCGCGGGCCAGCTCGAGGGTGGCGATCACGACCAGGGACGAGAGCACGTTGGGCAGCACGTGCTTCCCCAAGATCCGGAGCACGGAGCCACCGAGCGCGTGGATGGCGTCCACGAACTCGCGCGAGCGCAGCCCCAGCACCTGCGAGCGGAGAATGCGCGCGTACGATACCCAGCCGGAAAGGCCAATGACCACGATGAGCGTGGTGAAGCTCGGGCCGAGCACGGCGATGATGCCGATGGCGAGCAGGATGAACGGGAAGGCGAGCTGCGCGTCGGCGACGGTCATGATCGCGGTGTCCACCCAGCCGCCGCGATACCCGGCGAGCAGGCCGAGCCCCGAGCCGACGAGCCCCCCCACGAGCACGGCGGCGAAGCCCACGAGCAGGGACACGCGGGAGCCGAAGATCATCCGCGAGAGCACGTCCCGGCCGAGGTGGTCTGTCCCCAGGACGTAGGCGCGCCCGTCCGCCGCCTCCAGGGTGGGGGCGACTAGACGCGCCCGCAGCGACTGCCGCGTCGGATCATGGGGGGCCAGCCACGGCGCCGCCATTGCCACCGCGCCGAGGACGAGCACGAAGGCCACGCCGGCCACCGTGAGCCGGCGCGCCCGCCGCGCCCGGCGGCCGGCCTGCGCCGAAGCGGTGAAGACGACGCTCTCAGCGGACGCGAATGCGGGGATCGAGGAGGCCATAGAGTGCGTCGATGGCGAGATTGACGACCACGAATAGGGCGGCGGAGAGGAGCACCACGCACTGCACCACCGGATAGTCACGGTTGTAGATGGACTGGATGGCGAGCCGGCCGATGCCGGGCCACGCGAACACCGTCTCCGTCACGACGGCGCCGGCGAGGAGGCTCCCGAAGTGGAGTCCGGTGATGGTGATGATGGGGATGGCTGCGTTCTTCAGCGTGTGCTTGGCGATGACCAGGGTCTCGGCCAGCCCCTTGGCGCGCGCGGTGCGGATGTAGTCGGCGCGCAGCACCTCGAGCACCGCCGAGCGGGTGAGGCGGGCGATCGAGGCCATTCCGAAGAGACCCAGGGTCACCGCGGGGAGCACGAGATGGCGCCAGTCGCCGCGACCCGAGGTGGGCAGGAGACCGGCGTTCACGGAGATGAGCAGGATGAAGAGGATGCCGAGGAAGAAGGTCGGCGCGGATTGGCCCACGAGGGCGAGCCCCATGGCCGCGTGATCGAGGAGCGTGTTGCGGTGCACGGCGGAGAGAAGCCCGATGGGAATGGCCACGACGAGGGCGAGACCGAACGAGGTGAGGCCCAGCTCGAGGGTGGCGGGCAGGCGCTCGGTCACCACCGCGAGCGCCGGCACCTTGAACCGGATGGACCGCCCGAAGTCGCCCTGCACGAGGTTGCCCAGGAAGACCGCGTACTGCACCGGCAGCGGCCGGTCCAGGCCCAACTCGGTACGGAGCCGGAAGATCTCGCTCCGCGGCGCGTCGGGCGGGAGGAGGAGCGGCGTCGGGTCGCCCGAGAGCCGCATCACCACGAACACGACGGTGGAGACCAGCCAGAGCGCGACAAGGGCGCGGCCCGCGCGCGAGGCCAGGAAGAGAAGGAAGGTGCGCATGACGAGGTGAGAACCCCCTCACCCTGCCCTCTCCCCCGAGGGGGAGAGGGTGGTGAAGGCAGGGCTAGGCCCGGCGGAACTTGAAGTTGAAGCGCCGAATCTCGAGCTGCTGCAGCGGGTCCGGCGTCCACTCCACGTACTTCTGGAGGCCGTAGTCCTCGTAGGGCTGGATCACGGGGATCCACGGGAAGTGCTCGAGGAAGATCTTGGTCATCTTCTTGTAGGCCTCGCCGCGGAACTTCTCGTCCACCGAGAAGCGCGCCGAGTTGCCGAGCTCATCCCACTCCGCGTGGCGCCAGTAGTCCTGGGGCCCGCCGGGGCCGAGCAGCCGCCACATCATGCCGTCGGGATCGCGAAGGGTCGAGGTGGGATCGGACCACCAGAGGCCCTTGAAGGTCTTGTCCCGGTTCTTCTGAGCCCGCACCGAATACTCCACGATCTCGACCTTGCCGTTGATGCCCGCGTCCTTCCACATGGCCTGGACGGCCTCGGCCATGGGCTTGTCGCCGGCCATGTAGCCGGCGGTGGTCTCGATCACGATCTCCTCGCCCTTGTAGCCGGCCTTCTTGAGCAGCTCCTTCGCTTCCCGGGGGTTGTAAGCCAGCGTCGGCAGCGAGGCGTCGAAGTGGTTGTCGCCCTTGGCGATGGGCCCGCTGGGCACGACGCCGCGCCCGCGCCAGAGCTCCTTGATGATCACGTCGCGGTCGATGGCCAGGGACAGCGCCTGCTTGACGAGCGGATTGTCCAGCGGCTTGACCTTGCTGTTCACCGCGAGGACGTAGAGCCCGCCGTAGAGGGCGCCCGCTACCGCCGTGCTCGCATTGCCCTTGACCCGCTCGCCCTGGTCGGGCGGCAGCTGGGTAGCGATGTCGACCTCGCCCTTCAGCAGGGCGGAGACGCGCGGGGCCATTTCCGGCAGGGCGCGAACGACGAGGCGGTCAAACTCGGGCTTACCGCCCCAGTAGTCGGGATTCGCCTCGAGCACCACCTTGTCGTCCTTGGTCCACGACACGAAGCGCACCGGGCCCGTGCCCACCGGCTTCTGGTTGAAGGCGTCGGCGCCCGCCGATTCCAGATACTTCTTCGGCACGATCTGGCCCCCGTAGAATCCCAGCCGCGCGGGCAGGAGCGGATCCGGCTTCTTCGTGTGAATGACGAGCGTCGTCGCATCCGGCGCCTCGATACGCTCGATGGTGGTAAACACCGTGTTCACACGGGTCTTCGCCGCGGGGTCGTACGTCCGCTCGAGGCTGAACTTGGCGTCGGCTGACGTGAACGGATCCCCGTTGTGCCACTTCACGCCCGAGCGGAGCTTGAACGCCCAGGCCTGCTGGCCCTGGAGCTTCCACTCGGAGGCGAGGCCGGGGGCGAGCTTGCCGTCGGGTCGGCGGCTGGTCAGGTTGTCGAAGATGTTGAAGGAGATCCGGATGTCGTTGGACGACGTGCTCATGTGGGGGTCGAGGTGAGCGATGTCGCCGCCCTGCGCCACCACCAGCTCGCGCTTCTGGGTGGTCTGAGCGGCCGCCGGGCCGGCGAGGCCACCCGGGAGCGTGGCCGCGGCTCCTGCCAGGGCGGCGCCCTTGAGGAGATCTCGTCGCGTGACGTTCATGATGCGTTTCCTCCTTGGCGATCGTGGGATTGGAGCGCGATACACGCAGCGGACCCGAGGGTCCGCGCCATCGGGGCCCGAAGGTCAGGGTGCCTCCTTATAGGGCCTTCCCCCTGCCCTGTCAAGCATGCGAGAATCGCCGCCCATGGCGACGCAGACGGCCGACGTGGTGGTGATCGGGGGCGGGGTCAACGGGTGCAGCGCGGCTTTCCACCTGACGAGCCTGGGCGTCAGGCGCGTGGTGCTGCTGGAGCGGCGGCACCTGGGCGCCGGGGCCAGCGGCAAGTCCGGCTCGCTCGTGCGCATGCACTACACCAACGCGCACGAGTCACGCCTGGCCCACGAGAGCCTGAAGTACTTCCATGACTGGAAGAACCGGGTGGGCGGCGACTGCGGTTTTGAACGCACCGGCTACCTCAAGCTGGTGGCCCGTGGGCACGGCGAGCGGCTCGCGCGCAACGTGGCGGTGCAGCAGGAGATCGGCATCAATACGCGCGTGGTCACCCCGGAAGAGGTGGCCGAGATCCTTCCCGGCTCCCGCCTCGACGACATCGGCGGCGCCGCCTACGAGGCCGACTCGGGCTACGCCGACCCCAACGCGACGACCTACTCGCTCGCCGAAGCAGCTCGGGGGCGGGGGGCGGAGATCCGCACCCATTGCGAGGCCACGCGCCTCGTCACCGAGCGCGGCCGCCTGACCGCCGTGGAGACCTCGGCGGGGAGAATCGAGACGCCCGCGGTGGTGCTGGTGCCGGGGGCGTGGGCGCATGGACTCCTCGAGCCACTGGGGCTCACCTTCCCCCTCACGCCGTTCCGCATCCAGGTCTCCATCTTCCGCTGGCCCGCCGGCTTCACCCGCCGGCACTGCGTGATCAGCGACGACGCCCACGAGGCGTGGATCCGGCCCGAGGGCGCCGCCTCGACGCTGATCGGCGTGGAGCTCGGCGTCTCCCACGGTGACCCCGAGAAGTACAACGAGGGCGTGGACGCGGAGTACGTAAGCTTGTGCCGGGACAGGCTCTCCGCGCGCCTGCCCACCTTCGCGGAGGCCACCATGCGCGGCGGCTGGGCCGGCATGATCATGATGTCGGCCGACGGCCGCGCGATCATCGACCAGATCCCATCGGTGCCCGGCCTCTGGGTGATGCTCGGCGACTCCGGCACCTCCTTCAAGACCGCCCCCGCCATCGGCCGCTGCCTCGCGGAGTGGGTGGTGCAGGGCAAGCCCAGCCTCGTCGACCTCACGCCCTTCCGCTCCACCCGCTTCGCCGAGGGCAAGCCGTGGGTGGACACGGACAACTACGGCCGGGAACGGCTGACGGTCTCGCGCTAGCGGCGGTCTGTCGCGTTCGCGCTGTCCCGGCAGGCGACGCCGGGGTGGCCCCGGGTTCCTCGACCACAAGGCACGCGTGCGCATGCCCCTTCGCGGCTGGGCTCCATCCGGGCGGGTTGCGTCCGATTGCCGTCTTCGGGAAATGGGCCTCGTGAACCCGGGGCCACCCCGACGCCGCCTGCCTGCGCTAATGCGTGCTGGCGGACTTTCGGTAGGTCGGGGCGGCGACGCCGTCGATCGCGACGTTGATACAGGCTGCGCGGCCGGAGGCCAGCCCGCGGGCTAGCGCGGGGTCGAGGTCGCTGGGGTGTTCCACGTGTTCGCCGTGGGCGCCGAGCGCCGCCGCGACCTGGTCGTAGCGCGTGGGACGCAGCTCGCAGCCGATCGTCCGTGCGGCGCCATAGTGGTGAATCTGGAGCTGATGCTCGGCGTTCCAGCGCGCATCGTTGCCCACCACGATCACCACGGGCAGGCCGTGGCGGACGGCGGTGTCGAGCTCGAAGGCGTGGAAGCCGAAGGTGCCGTCGCCGAGCACGGCGATGACGGTTCGATCCGGATGGGCGGCCTTCGCCCCGAGCGCCATCGGGATCGCGCTGCCGATCGAGCCCGACGGGCCATTGATGAGCCGTGTCCCCGCCTCGCAGCCGGCCTGCACCCACTGGCCGAACTCGCCGCCGTCGGCCACGAGGATGGCGCCGCGGTCGAGGACCGGCTGGAGGGCCGCGCAGACGCGGAGGGGGTGCATCGGCGTCGTCTCCGCGCGGCGGAGCGCATCCCAGCCGGCGGGCACGGCGGCGCGGGCCGCGCGTACGTCCTCGCCCCAGGGCCCATGGCCCCAGCGCCGCGGCGCGGCGGCGGCAGCAAGCTCGTCGGCGAAGCGGGCGGGATCGGCGGTGATGGCAAGCACGCCGCGCCCGTCGGTGGCGAGCGCCGCGGAATCCACATCGACCTGCACGATGCGCCGGTCCGGAGCGAAGACCCCGGGGTCGCCGAAGCGGACGCCGAAGTCGAGCCGTTTGCCGAGGAGGAGCACGCAATCGGCCTCGGCGAAGACGTTCGCGGCGGCATGAAGCCAGGGATCATTGAGCCCGCGCGGGCTCTCGACGGGCAAGGCCGGGATGCCGGTGACTCGCCCGAGGGCCTCGATGGAGCGCCGTCGCGCCGCCCGCGCCATGGCAGGGCCCGCGACGATGAGCGGGCGCCGCGCGGAGGCGAGGAGCGCCAGCACCTCCTCCACGCGGGCGGGATCGGTCGTGGCTCCCGCGCTCGTCGCGGGCGGCACCGCGGGCGACACGGCGGGCATGGCGTCGGAGACCTTGGCCTCGAGCAGATCCCCCGGAAGGCTCAGGTGCACGGGCCCCGGCCGGCCGCTCGCCGCGAGCGCGAGGGCGCGCGCGACGTCGGCGCCCAGCCGCTCGGCGTCCTCCACCACCCAGGCGGCCTTGGTCACGGGCCGGGCCGCGCCGATCTGATCCATCTCCTGGAAGGCGCCGCGCCCCGCCTGCACGCGCGGGGCGTGCCCGGAAAGGAGCACCAGCGGCGACTCCGACATGAGGGCGCCGTAGAGGGCGGAGATCGCGTTGAGATGGCCGGGTCCCGCGGTCACGAGGGCGACGCCGGGCCGCTCGGTGAGCCGGCCCCAGGCGTCCGCCATGTGGACGGCGCCCGCCTCGTGCCGCGTGTGAATGATGGAGATCGGCTGCTCGATGGTCGCGTCGTAGACGGAGAGGATCTGATTGCCAGAAAGAGAGAAGAGGTGCCGGACGCCCGCCCCGACGAGCGCGTCCACCACCAGATGCGCGCCGGTACGTGGCATGCCGGCGCCCTACCGAACGCGGCCGCGCGCGGCCACCGGCCACACCACTTCGACCGCGTCGCCGCGCACGCCGTGCAGCTCGTCCACCATGTTGCTCACCACGCAGCAGTGATTCGGCACCACCTGCACCACGTCGCCGACCCGCGGCCGCTCGGGGCAGGCGGAGAGGTCCACCACCGCATGCTCCTCGGAGAGGTGGACGACGGCGGCCTCCGGGTACTCCGTCACGTGACCGAAGCCCTTCATGAAGTACTGATCGGACGTGAGCACCTTGCTCCCCGCGTCCAGCACCGCGCGATCGGGGGTGGGCCGACTCACCACGGTGGCGCGTACGCGCATGGCGCAGTCGTCCCAGGTCGCCGTGCCGGTGGAGACGACCATGGCGTCGTTGAACACACAGGTGCCCGCCCGATGCTCGGTGAGCATCGGGAAGCGGTCCACCGTGGCGAGCGCCGGCGTGCCGCCGCCCGAGACCATGGACACCGGGACGCCCGCCTGCTTGAAGAGGCCGAGCGCCGCCCCGAAGAAGACCCGCGTGTCGGGATCCTTGCTGGGAAAGGTCATCAGGCCCTGAAACTGCAGACGCGGCAGTCGCATCGCCGTCTGCGCGAGATCGAAGGCGGCCTGCGGCGCCTGCACGCCGGTGCGCCCCATGCCGGTATCGCACTCGACCACGAAGCGGAGATCCTGCCCCGCGCGCTGCGCCGCCTCCGAGAGACCGCGCGCGACCACCTCGTTGTCGATGGAGACGGTGAGCTTCTTGATGTGTCGGTTGGCCGCCATGAGCCGCTCGGCCTTGGCGGCGCCCAGGATGTTGTAGGTGAGGAGCACGTCCTCCGCCACGCCCGCATCTGCGAACACCTCGACCTCGCCGAGCTTCTGGCAGGTGATGCCCATCGCCCCCGCCGCGATCTGCTGCTTGCCGATGGCGGGGATCTTGTGGGTCTTGATGTGGGGACGGTTGCCGATTCCCCGCCGGTCCAGGAGGGTCTGTACGCGCTGGATATTGGCTTCCATGATGTCGAGGCGGATGGTGACGACGGGGGTGTCGAGCTCGGTGACGCGCGTCATGGCGTGTCTCCTCGGAAGCGGGCGAGGGCGTCCGCCTGCAGGCGCCCGTTGGTGGCGAACGCGGTGGTGGAGTAGATGGTCGGCTTTCCTTCGAAGTCGGTGAAGACGCCGCCCGCCTCCTCGACGAGCAGTCGAACCGCGGCGAGATCCCATGGCTTGACGCCGGGCGTGAGGGCGACCTCCGCCTTGCCCTCGGCCACCGTGGTGAAGGAGAGATAGTCGCCGAAGCCGCGCTGGGTGGCAGTGGCGTCCACCAGGCGCAGGAAGCCCTCCCAGATCTCGGCGGGGCGGAGAATGTTGAGCGAGCCGTGGAGGAGCGTCCCGCGGGCCAGCGCGTTCACCGACGAGACGCGGAGCCGCTCGCCGTTCGCGAAGGCGCCCTCCCCGCGCCGCGCCACGTGGAGGTGATCGGTGACGGGCTGGTAGACCACGCCCGCCGTCACCACGCCATCCTCCTCGAGGGCGACGAGGGTCGCCCACTGCGGAAGGCCGCGCACGAAGTTCCGCGTGCCGTCGATGGGATCGACGATGAAGCGGCGGGTCGATGGCTCCCGCACGCCGGTCTCCTCGCCGAGCCAGCCGTAGGTGGGAAAGGCCGCCGCGAGCACGCGCGCGATGGCGGCCTCGGCCTCGCGATCGGCATCGGTGACGGGCGAGCCGTCGCCCTTGATGGACACGCCGAAGCCGCGTCGCTGGCGTTCGCGCGCGAGGGCGCCGCCCGCGCGCGCGGCGTCCACCATGGTTGTCAGGACAGAGTCCACCGCCACATTCTATACCGCCTCCCCTCACCCGGGCGGGCGCGGGGGCGGGCGTTCGCGGCGAATGCTGTACTGAGCAAGCG
>JBKPDT010000050.1:0-4845 GCA_046728035.1 Candidatus Methylomirabilota bacterium
GATGACCAGTTCCGTCAGGTTCCCCAGCGTGGCATTGAGCAGGCCGCCCACCGCATCGCCCGTCTTGGCCGCCACGGATTCGGTGGCGTGGCTCAACAGCGCCGCCAGCGGCACGATGGCGAATACTGAAAGCGCGAACAACAACGTGTGCGATTCTGGCGCGAGCTTGTGACACGCAAAAACCGCCGGCACGAACACCAGCAACCATAGCAGCGGTTTGTGACGGATTTCTTTGAGCAATGGGTTCATGCGCGCGACTCCCAAAACACATCGGTCATCGCCACGGGATTTCGGAGGACCTCCGTGACGGGGCGGCAGAATGCTGCTCCCCTTCGAGAGGTCATGCCCCGGGTCGGTGGCGAGCGGCGTACGTGCTCACCAGCCAGGCGATGACCACGGCGACGTAGAACTGCCCGAGCACGGCTTCCAGCACCGCGAGCATCTGGGCCAGTGGCAGCCGCGGTGTGATATCCCCGTATCCGAGCGTGGCGATGGTGACGAAGCTGAAATAGATGAGCTGGACCTCGACGCGCTCCAGCTCGTTGGCGCCGCCGGCCATCGCGGGTAGGGCGAAGCTCTCCGGCGCTAGGGCGACGATAACCTGATAGGCGGTCGCGAAGCCGAGGCCCGCCAGCATGTACGCCACGATGGCTGCGAAGATCCTGTCGATGGAGACCTCGTTTCCGTGCAGGACATAGGCGAGCGCCGCGGTGAGACACCCGCCCAACAGCACGACCGCGAGGATCTTCGAAGTCACATAGAACAGCGTCGCCACCTCAGGCTCCGCGACGGGCGCCATCCTCAGGGCCAGCGCAAGGATCCAGGCCGCCAAGAGCGCCCAGCGCAGCCTCATCCCCAGCCTGCCCGCGGTCAAAGAGACCACGACCGCGTTGAGGTACAGCACACTCAGGACGAGCCAGAGCGTCCGGAATCGCAACTGCAGCGGGATCAGCAGCAAGGCGAGCACCGTGAACACGAAGAGCTGGAGGAACCGCAGCGACTTCCACGCCTCGGCGAGCCGGAAGGTCTCAAGGGCGGCTCCGGAATGCGATGCCAACTCATCTCTCATGAGAGTGCCTCCGTGGTGCGCCGTCCATAGTAGCGGCCGGCGCCGGCGGCTGGGATAGGACCAACGTCCTATTCTGCGGCCTGATTCGTCGGCTATCGATCCAGAACGACATGTACGCGGTCTTCGGCGCCCAGAAGCGGCCGATGGTCGAGTTCTGCCTGAGGGGCTCGCACGTGAGGAACTCGCGGAACTCCTGCTCGACGAAGCGGGGGCAAAGTCGTGGTTGACCAGAGGCGCCGGCACAGGTGACGCCGCGCCGCCTGGGGCGCTGTCGGCACACCGAGCTGCACCCGTGGTTGCGGCGGGTGCAGCTCGGTGTCAATTGGCATCAAGGTCCGGATGAAGCTGGACCCGGTAAGTGAACCGCGCCGGGTTTCCCGGAGGCTCCAATCCTTGAGAGGATGGGAGCCATGGCGAGACCAGGTAGGTTTCTCCGGAGGTGCGGGAGCGGGCGGTGCGGATGGTGTTCGAGCACGGGGCAGCCCATCTGTCGCAGTGGGCGGCGATCACCTCGATCGCGGCGAAGCTTGGGTGCTCGGCGGAGACCCTGCGCAGCTGGGTGCGGCAGGCCGAGCGGGATGCCGGCCAGCGACCGGGGCTGACGACGGACGAGCGGGCGCGGCTCAAGCAGCTCGAGCGGGAGAACTTCGAGCTGCGGCGGGCCAACGAGATCCTGAAGAAGGCGTCGGCGTATTTCGCCCAGGCGGAGCTCGACCGCCGAGCGAAGTGATGGTGGGGTTCATTGACGCCCACCGAGGGGAGTACGGGGTCGAGCCGATCTGTGCGGTGGTGCCGATCGCCCCGTCGGTGTACTACGAGCACAAAGCGCGGACGCGCGCGCCCGAGCGCCGGCCGGCGCGGGGGCGCCGCGACAAGACGCTGGGGGCCGAGGTGCAGCGCGTGTGGCGGGAGCACCGCGAGGTCTATGGCGTGCGGAAGGTGTGGAAGCAACTCCGGCGGGAGGGGTATGCCGTCGCCCGGTGCACGGTCGCCCGCCTCATGCGGCGGCTCGGGCTCGCCGGCGTGATGCGCGGCCGACAGTTCACGGTGACGACCCGGCCCGACCCCGCCGCGGCCCGCCCGCCGGATCTGGTGACACGGCAATTCACAGCCGAGCGGCCGAACCAGCTCTGGGTCGCCGACCTGACCTACGTGGCGACCTGGCGGGGGTTCGTGTATGTCGCCTTCGTGATCGACGTGTTCTCGCGCCGGATCGTCGGGTGGCGGGTGTCGAGTTCGTTGCGCAGCGACCTCGCACTCGACGCGCTGGAGCAGGCCCTCTACGACCGGCCCCTCGCGGCGGCGGCGCCGTTGGTGCATCACAGCGACCGCGGGGTGCAGTATCTGTCGATTCGGTACACCGAGCGGCTGGCGGAGGCGGGCATCGAGCGGTCGGTAGGCAGCGCCGGGGACTCGTACGACAACGCCCTGGCGGAAACGGTGATCGGCTTGTTCAAGGCGGAGGAGATCCGCCGTCGCGGCCCCTGGAAGGGACTCGAGGACGTCGAGTTTGCGACGCTCGAGTGGGTCGCCTGGTACAACCACCAGCGCTTGCTCGAGCCCCTCGGCTACGTGCCACCGGCCGAGTTTGAGCAGGCGTACCATGATCGTCAGGCTGCTCCAGGTGGTGTGGCGGTTCTCACGTAACCGAGCCTCCGGGAAATCCGGCACGGTTCAAAGGGGCACATAGGTGACGTGGGCCGGTCGGTGTACTGACCCCTGGGCGCCCGGACCAATGCTGCTGTTGGGAACACCCGGGACGACGGTGCTGGTATTGAAGAGGCTGCCCGCGGACGAGAATGAGCTCTGTAGCTGGTAGCTGCTGATGATCTGCCCCACGTCGACGAAGATCGGCGTGTCGGCATAGCGCAGCTTGACGATGTTGAGGAGCATCTGCTGCTTCCAGGAGTTGGCCACCGCCGTTGGGCCTCGGAGCGGAACGTACCCCCCAAGTCGCAGGTCGGCCTATATGACCAAGGTCCTAGGTGGCCGGTTCCCACGAGCCACCTATTGCCCTCGGAGTCCGCGGGAGCGACGGCCTGCCTCGGGAACATCCACCGCGGTGGGATGAGCGGTCTCGACCTTCAGCAACGCCTGGCCACCGCCGGCGTCCCGAGCCTGGGTCCTAGGTCCTATAGAAGTGCGTTCGACCTCGCCCCTAGTCTTAACGTCAGCATGAACGACCTCGCAAAGGAGACCCGCCAAAAGGGGAGGGACGAGCCATGACATCTCGAGCTCGAGGCGTGATATTGATCTCAGCCTTCCTGGCCTGTCTGGTAGGGGGAGTGGTGGGCGCGCAGGGCGAGCCCGCGGACCCGATGGAGACTCGCCGCGAGAAGGCGCGCGCGCTGATGTTGGGGGCGGCGCTCAACCTCACGGAGGGCGAGGCCAAGACCTTTTGGCCCGTCTACAACTCCTATCAGAGCGACATGATCACCTACTACACCCGGGTCGCCAAATTCTTCATCGACACGTGCGTGCAGGCGTACGGGTCGGGGTCGATGACCGACGAGACCGCCACCCAGCTGCTCGGCGAGTTCCTGGCGCTCGAGACAGATCACGTGGCGATTCTGAAGTCGTACGCGCAGCGATTCCGGCGCGTCCTGCCGCCAGTGAAGGTCGTGCGTCTCTACCAGATCGAGAGCGAGCTGCACGCACTCATGAACTACGAGATCGCCCGCGAGACTCCGCTTATCAAGTGACCGAGTGGAACGACACTAGAGAGCCAAGCTGCCACGAAGGAAGCTGTCGAGAAGATCAAGGCTGGCGCCAAGTAGAGCAAAGCAGAGTCATGCCCGACAGTCATTTGTCGACCAGGAGGACACACGCATGAAAAGGTCGTTCATGAGGACACTGAGTTGCGCCGCCGTGCTCGTCACATTGGCGGCATCGACGCTCGACACTGTCGCCCTGGCCGGCGAACTGGGTGGTGTCACGCTGGCCGACACGCTCAAAGCCGGCGAGAAGACGTTGAAGCTGAACGGCCTGGGCCTCAGAAAGAAGGCCATGTTCAAGGTCTACGTGGGCGGGCTCTACCTGGAATCGCCCTCGAAGGACGCGGGCGCGATCCTTGCGTCCGACCAGGCGAAGGCTATCCGCTTACACTTCCTGCGCGACCTGACGAAGGGGCAGCTCATCGAAGCCTTTCAGGAGGGGTTCGAGGCCAACGCGAAGGACAAGGCCGCTCAGAAGGCCGCTTTTGATAGGATGCTCGCGCTCGTTCCCGACGTAAAAGAGGCCAGCACGCTGACGTTCACGTACCTGCCGGGGAAGGGCACAACGCTGCAAGTTGGAACCAAGGAGCTGGGCGCCTTCGATGGGAAGGGGTTCGCGGACGCCGTCTTCTCGATCTGGCTGGGCTCCAAGCCGCCGTCTGAAGACCTCAAGAAGGGGATGCTCGGCTGATGGCCGAATGGACAACGAGGGCAAGAGCGAGAGCCGACGGTGCCGGCGGAGGTGAGTAGTACTGCGGCGGAGGAAGCGCCGCCGCCTCCGGACACGTACGACTTCTCGCTGGCCCTGGGCGGCCTGCTGTTCCAGCTTATCGGGCGCGCCCATCTGTCCGGCGACGCGCTGGAGCAGGAGCGCCGCCGGGTCACCGTGATCTCGCTCTTCGCGTGGCTCCCACTGTTGATCCTGTCGTTTCTGGGTGGGCACGCATGGGGTGACGCGGTCAGGGTGCCCTTCCTGATGGACATCGAGATGCATGCCCGGCTCCTTCTGGCGCTGCCCCTGCTCATCGTGGCCGAGCTGGTGGTGCATCAGCGGATGCGCCC
>JBKPDT010000051.1:0-2896 GCA_046728035.1 Candidatus Methylomirabilota bacterium
GTCCCGCACCGCCACCCCACTGAACTTCGTGTGCAATACCTTCGTGATCGCCGCCGTCAACGTCGTCTTCCCATGATCGATGTGCCCAATCGTCCCCACATTCACGTGCGGCTTCGACCGGTCAAACTTCGCCTTGGCCATGATCCTCTCCTGTGGAGGCGCGCTAGCGGGAACCGGCGCGCGGGGCGGCTTTGCCCGCGACCTTCGCCATGATCTCCTCGGCGATGGGCCGCGGCACCTCTTCGTAGCGGGCAAATTGCATGGTGTAGGTGGCCCGCCCCTGGGTCATGGAGCGGACGTCCGTCGCGTAACCGAACATCTGGCCGAGGGGCACGTGGGCGCGGATCACCTGGGCGCCCGCGCGGGCGTCCATCGAGATGATCTTCCCGCGTCGGCTATTGAGGTCGCCGACGACCGCGCCCTGGAACTCGGTAGGGGTCACGACCTCCACGTCCATCACCGGCTCGAGGAGGACCGGCTTGGCCTTCCTGGCCGCCTCCTTGAAGCCCATGGATCCCGCGATCTTGAAGGCCATCTCGTTGGAGTCCACCTCGTGGTAGCTCCCATCGGTCAGCGCGACCTTGAGGTCCACCATCGGGTAGCCGGCGAGGACGCCGGTCTCCGCTGCCTCCTTCACGCCCTTCTCCACGGCGGGCACGTACTCGCGGGGGATCGCCGGGCCCTTGAGCTTGTTCTCGAAGACCACGCCGCTCCCGACTGCGGAGGGCTCGATCTCGAGCCACACATCGCCGTACTGTCCGCGGCCGCCGGTCTGGCGCACGAACCGTCCCTGCGCCTCGGCCTTCTGGCGGACAGTCTCGCGATATGCGACCTGCGGCTTGCCGACGTTCGCCTCGACCTTGAACTCGCGCAGGAGCCGGTCGACGATGATCTCGAGGTGGAGCTCGCCCATCCCGTGGATGAGGGTCTGGTTGGTCTCGGGATCCACGTTGACCTTGAAGGTGGGGTCCTCGAGGGCGAGGCGGGCGAGGGACAGCCCGAGCTTCTCCTCGTCCGCCTTGGTCTTAGGCTCGATCGCGACGGCGATGACCGGGGTGGGGAAATCCATCGACTCCAGCACGATCGGCTTGGTGGGATCGCAGAGGGTGTCGCCCGTCCGTGTGTCCTTGAGACCCACCACCGCGGCGATGTCACCCGCGGAGACGGACTCGATGTCCTCGCGGTCGTTGGCGTGCATCCGAACGAGCCGGCCCACCCGCTCCTTCTTGTCGCGGGTGGAGTTGTACACCCCGGAGCCGGCGTTCAAGGTGCCCGAGTAGATGCGCACGAACACGAGCTGGCCCACGAACTTGTCGTTCATGATCTTGAAGGCGAGCGCGGAGAATGGGGCCTTGGGATCGGGCACGCGGGGCTCCGTCTCGCTCGTCTCGGGATTGATGCCGGTGATGGCCGGAACGTCGAGGGGCGACGGGAGGTAGTCGACCACCGCGTCGAGCATTGGCTGCACGCCCTTGTTCTTGAACGAGGCGCCGCAGATCACCGGGAAGATCTTCATGGCGATGGTGCCCGCGCGCACGGCGGCGCGGATCTCGTCGGGGGTGATCTTGTCGCCGCCGAGGTACTTCTCCATCAGGTGATCGTCCACCTCGGCGAGACCCTCGATCATCTTCTCCCGATACTCCTTCACCTGCTCCTGCATGTCGGCGGGGACCGCTTCGGTGGCGAACTTCTGGCCCAGGCTCTCGTCATCCGACCAGATGTAGGCGACCTCGTCGACCAGGTTCACGATGCCGCGGAACTTGTCCTCGCGGCCGATGGGCAGCTGGATGGGCACCGCGTGAGCGCCGAGGCGGTCCTTGAGCATGGCGAGGCAGCGGAAGTAATCCGCGCCGACCCGGTCCATCTTGTTCACGTAGACGATGCGGGGGACCTGATACTTGTCGGCCTGCCGCCACACCGTCTCCGTCTGGGGCTCCACGCCGGAGACCGCGTCGAGGATGGCGATGGCCCCGTCGAGGACGCGGAGAGAGCGCTCCACCTCCATGGTGAAGTCCACGTGGCCGGGGGTGTCGATGATGTTGATGCGGCAGTCCCGCCAGAAGCTCGTGGTCGCGGCGGACGTGATGGTGATGCCGCGCTCCTGCTCCTGGACCATCCAGTCCATCGTCGCGGTGCCCTCGTGCACCTCGCCGATCTTGTACGACCGGCCGGTGTAGTAGAGCACCCGCTCAGTGGTGGTGGTCTTTCCGGCATCGATGTGCGCCATGATGCCGATGTTGCGGGTCTTCTCCAGCGGGTACTGCGTCTCCACGGTACTCTCTCTTCCTTCTCCCGGTGCCGCCCTCGAGCTTCACAAGCGAAGAGGGGGGTCGAGGTCTCGGCCCCCCTCCGGTGTCTCGTCGGCTACCAGCGATAGTGCGCGAACGCCTTGTTGGCCTCCGCCATCTTGTGAGTGTCCTCTCGCTTCTTCACCGCCGACCCGCGGTTGTTGGCCGCGTCGAGCAGCTCGCCCGCGAGCTTCTCGGCCATGCTCTTCTCCGACCGCCGCCGCGCGGAGCCGATGAGCCACCGCATCGACAGCGCCACCCGGCGCTCGGGGCGGACCTCCACCGGCACCTGGTAGGTGGAGCCGCCGACCCGTCGTGACTTCACCTCGACGGCGGGCTTGCAGTTGTCCACCGCCGACTTGAAGAGCTTGAGCGCGTCCTGCTTGGCCCGGTCCTCCATGGCGCCGAGGGCCGAGTACATGATGTGCTCGGCGGTGCTCTTCTTGCCGCCGTACATCATCATGTTGACGAACTTCGCCACGAGCCGGCTCCCGTACTTGGGGTCCGGCAGGATCTCCCGGTGCGTCGCGCCCGCCCGCCGCATCCTAGCCTCCGCCGCCCTTCGGCTGCTTGGCGCCGTACTTCGACCGGCTCTGCTTCCGCCCCGC
>JBKPDT010000052.1:0-7064 GCA_046728035.1 Candidatus Methylomirabilota bacterium
GGTCGCGCTCGAGCTCGACGGTGGAGACCTCCTCCTGGTAGTCCTTCTCGAGGCCGGCGATCTCCTCGTCCTCGATGGACTTCGCCCGGTCGTCCTTGTCGATGCCCCGCCGCGAGAACACCTTGACGTCCACCACCGTCCCCTCGATGCCGGGCGGCACCGTGAGCGAGGTATCACGCACGTCGCCCGCCTTCTCGCCGAAGATCGCCCGCAGCAGCTTCTCCTCGGGGGTGAGCTGGGTCTCGCCCTTCGGCGTGATCTTGCCGACGAGGATGTCGCCCGCCTTGACCTTGGCGCCGATGCGCACGATGCCGGACTCGTCGAGGTCCTTCAGCGCCTCCTCGGAGACGTTGGGGATGTCGCGGGTGACTTCCTCCTTGCCGAGCTTGGTGTCGCGCGCCTGGACCTCGAACTCCTCGATGTGGATGGACGTGTAGCGGTCGTCCTTCACGAGCCGCTCGGACACGAGAATGGCGTCCTCGAAGTTGTACCCGCCCCACGGCATGAACGCGACGAGCACGTTCCGGCCGAGCGCGAGCTCGCCCTGCTCGGTGCCGGGCCCGTCGGCGATGACGTCGCCCGCCTGGATCCGGTCCCCCTTCTTCACGATGGGCTTCTGGTTGATGCACGTGTTCTGGTTCGACCGCCGGTACTTGGTCAGCTTGTAGATGTCCAGCGGCAGGTCGGCCACGGGGTCGGTCTTCTTGGACCGACTCTCCACGCGGACGAGGATGCGGTTGGCCGACACGTACTCGACCACGCCCGGCCGCCTGGCCACGATCACCGCGCCCGAGTCGCGGGCCACGATGTGCTCCATCCCGGTGCCCACCAGGGGCGCCTCCGGCTGAAGGAGGGGCACCGCCTGGCGCTGCATGTTCGAGCCCATGAGGGCCCGGTTCGCGTCGTCGTTCTCGAGGAACGGCACCATCGCCGCCGCCACCGAGACGAGCTGCTTCGGGGAGACGTCGATGTAGTGCAGCTCCTCCGGGGGCACCATCCGATAGTCGCCGCCCTTGCGCGCCGAGACCCGCTCGCTCACGAAGCGGCTTTTTGCGTCAAGCTCCGCCGTTGCCTGGGCGATGACGTACTTCTCCTCCTCGTGGGCGGTGAGGTACTGCTCCTTCTCGTCCGTGACCACCCCGTTGACCACCCGGCGGTACGGCGTCTCGATGAAGCCGAACTCGTTGATGCGGGCGTACGTCGAGAGCGACGAGATGAGGCCGATATTCGGGCCTTCCGGCGTCTCGATCGGGCAGATCCGGCCGTAGTGAGTGGGATGGACGTCGCGCACCTCGAACCCCGCACGCTCGCGGCTGAGTCCGCGCGGACCCAGCGCGGACAGGCGCCGCTTGTGGGTCAGCTCGGCGAGCGGGTTCGTCTGGTCCATGAACTGGGACAGCTGCGACGACCCGAAGAACTCCTTCACCACCGCCGACACCGGCTTGGCGTTGATGAGGTCATGGGGCATGAGGTTGGCGATGTCCGAGATGGACATCCGCTCCTTCACCGCGCGCTCCATCCGGGTGAGCCCCACGCGGAACTGGTTCTCGAGAAGCTCGCCGACCGAGCGGACCCGTCGGTTGCCCAGGTGGTCGATGTCGTCGGTAGGCCGGGCCCCGAGCTTGACCTGCAGCAGGTACCGGACGACGGCCCGGATGTCGTCGGTCCGCAAGGTCTTGATGTTGAGGTCGGCGTTGATCTCCAGCTTCTTGTTGATCATGAAGCGGCCGACCCGGGCGAGGTCGTACCGCCGCGGGTCCATGAACATGCCGCGGAAGAGGGCGCGCGCCGAGTCCACCGTGGGCGGATCGCCCGGCCGCAGCCGCCGGTAGATTTCCACCAGCGCCTCGTCGGGGTCCTTGGAGTGGTCGCGGGCGAGCGTCTCGTAGATGGACGCGTCCACCTTGCCGGGGATCACCACGAGCAGCTTGAAGGGGGCCACCTTGCGGGCAGCGATCTGGGTCAGGAGCGTGGAGGTGAGCTCGGCGTTGGCCTCCACGAGCACCTCGCCCGTCTCGGAGTCCACCACCCGGCTCGCCGTCCGGCGGCCGACCAGGGACTCCGCGCGCACGGGGATCTTGTCCACTGCCGCTTCCTTGAGCTTCTCGATCAGCTTGAGGTTCAGCGTCTTGCCGCCCTGGACGAGGGCCTCCTTGTGCCGCGGCGGCTTGATGTCGTCCGCCACCTTGATGCCCGCATGGGCCTCCGGGGACAGCCGCACCCAGGCCATGCGGTCCTCGAAGGAGAGCACCTCCTCGAGGTCGTAGAACATCCCGAGGATCTCCTCGTCGCTGAGGATGTCCTGGGGCTTGCGGCAGCCGCGCTCGAGGAACCAGAAGGCGCGGAGGAACGCCGTCGCCGACATCTTCCGCCGGCGGTCGACGCGGACGTGCAGCAGGTCGTTGGCGTCGAACTCGAACTCCACCCACGAGCCGCGGTACGGGATCACCCGCGCGGAGTGCAGGAGCTTGCCGGAGGCGACGGTCTTGCCCTTGTCGTCGTCGAAGAACACGCCCGCCGAGCGCTGGAGCTGGGACACCACCACGCGCTCGGTCCCGTTGATGATGAAGGTGCCCTTCTCGGTCATCAGCGGCAGCTCGCCCAGGTATACCTCCTGGCCGCGCTGCTCCCGCATGGTGCGCGTCTTCGCCTCCTTGTCGTGGTCGTAGACCACGAGGCGGAGCGTCACCTTGAGCGGGATGGCGAAGGTCATGCCACGGTCGTGGCACTCCTCCACCGTGTACTTCGGATCGCCGAAGTGGTAGCTGTCGAACTCCAGCTCGGCGTTGCCGTTGTAGTCCGCGATGGGGAAGACGGACTTGAACACCGCCTGCAGCCCGACTTCCTCGCGGCGGTCCGACGCCACGTCCTTCTGGAGGAACTGCTCATACGACTGCCGCTGGATCTCGATGAGGTTCGGGATCTTGACGGTGGACGGAATCTTGCCGAAGTCCTTGCGGGACCTACGCCCGCACTGGATCGTGCCTGCCATACTCCCTCCGCGCTAAAAAGTTTGCTCTCGTGTCGCTCTCCCCAGGGCGGAGGTTATTTGACCTCGACGGTGGCGCCGACCTCCTCGAGCTTCTTCTTCATGTCGCCCGCCTCCGCCTTGGTGACCTTTTCCTTCACCGGCTTGGGAGCGCCGTCCACCAGGTCCTTGGCCTCCTTGAGGCCGAGCCCGGTGAGCTCGCGTACCACCTTGATCACCTGGATCTTCTTGTCGCCCGCGGCGTTGAGGACAACGTCGAACTCGGTCTTCTCCTCGACCGCAGCCGCCCCTGCCGCCGCCGCGCCCCCCGCCGCCGGCGCGGCCACCGCCACCGCCGCCGCCGACACGCCCCACTTTTCCTGCAAGAGCTTCGAGAGCTGGGCCGCCTCGAGCAGCGTGAGTCCGTCCAGCTTCTCGGCAATCTCTTCGATGTTGGTCGCCATTCCTCTGCCTCCGTTGAATCTGATTGGGTGTTGGGTACCGGACCGCGCTACTCCGCGGCCCCCTGCTTGCTCCTGGCCTCGAGCACGCGCGTGAGCTCGCCCTGGACCGCAGTGAGCAGGGTGACGATCTTGCCCATCGGGCCCTGCACCGCGCCCACGAGCTGAGCGCGCAGCGCGTCCTTGGACGGCAGCTCCGCGAGGGACTTGAGCGCGGCCGGCTCGAGGACCTTGCCTTCGATCATCCCGACCTTGATGGTCAGCCCGGGGTTGTTCCGGACGAAGGCCTGCAGCGCCTTCGCCACCGGGACCGGATCCTTGCGCGTGTAGGCCACCCCGGTGGGACCGGTGAGATGATTCCCCAGACTGTCAAGGGGCGAGCCCTTGATCGCGATCCGGGCGAGGCGGTTCTTCACGACCTTGTATTCCGCCGCCGCGCCCTTGAGCTGCTTCCGCAGGTCGGAGAGCTGGCGCACGCTGAGGCCCCGGTACTCGGTGAGCACCGCCGTCTGCACCCCCGCGAACCGCTCCTTCAGCTCCTCGACGCTTTCCTTGTTCTGGGCGTTCGCCACGATCCGCTCCTTAAACGGGCTTCTTGAACTGGCTCGCTACGCGCTGCACGTCCACCTTGATGCCCGGGCTCATCGTCGACGACACGGTGATGGACCGGAGATACTGACCCTTGGCCGCCGCCGGCTTGGCCCGGATGATCGCCTCGAGGAGAGCGAGGGCGTTGGCGGAGATCTGCTCCTTGGAGAAGGAGCGCTTGCCCACCGGCACGTGCACGTTACCCGCCTTGTCCACTCGGAACTCCACCTTGCCCGCCTTTGCCTCCCGCACCGCGCGGCCGATGTCGAAGGTGACGGTGCCGAGCTTGGGGTTGGGCATCAGGCCGCGCGGACCGAGCACCTTGCCGAGCCGCCCGACCTGGCCCATGAGATCCGGGGTGGCGATGGTGGAGTCGAACTCGAGCCAGCCGCCCTGGACCTTCTCCACCAGGTCCTCGGCGCCGACCACGTCCGCACCCGCCTCCCGCGCCTCGCGCTCCTTTTCCCCCTTGGCGAAGACGGCCACCCGCACCGACTTGCCGATGCCGTGCGGCAGCACCACCGCGCCGCGCACCATCTGGTCGGCGTGCTTGGGGTCGACACCCAGGCGCAGCGAGAGATCGACCGTCTCGTCGAACTTGGCGCGCGGGAGCTTGCCGAGGATCTCCATCGCCTCCTCGACCCCGTGTTCCTTCGCGCGGTCGTACACCGCGTTGGCCGCCTTCTCGCGCTTGGTTAGAGCGGGCATGTCAGGCTCCTGTGCGGACGTGCTGCACGCTATGATTTTCCATTTTCGTTCGCCTCGCCTTGCGGCTGCGGCTCACACTACGTCGATGCCCATGCTGCGGGCGGTGCCTTCGACGGTGCGCATCGCGGACTCGATGGAGTCTGTGTTGAGGTCCACGAGCTTGGTCTGGGCAATCTCCCGCACCTGCGCCCGCGTGACCTTGCCGATCTTGTCCTTGTGGGGCACCGCGGAGGCCTTGGCGATCCCCGCGGCCCGCTTGAGGAGGATCGCCGCCGGCGGGGTCTTCACCACGAAGGTGAAGGACCGATCCTGGTAGATCGTCACCACCACCGGAAGGATGAGCCCCTCCTGGTTACCGGTCTGGGCATTGAAGCCCTTGCAGAATTCCATGATGTTGACGCCGTGCTGGCCGAGCGCCGGTCCCACCGGCGGCGAAGGGTTCGCCTTTCCGGCGGGAATCTGGAGCTTCACCATCGCTTGGACCTTCTTTGCCATGTCTCAGAGCCTTTCGACCTGGTAGTACTCGAGCTCCACGGGCGTCATGCGCCCGAAAATCGCCACCATCACCTTGAGCTTGCCCCGCTCGGGGTTGAGGTCGTCGATGGTCCCCTGGAAGTTCACGAAGGGCCCCTCGATCACCCGCACCTTGTCGCCCTTCTGGAACGTCGACTTCAGCTTCGGCTTCTCCGCGCCCTCCTCCATCTGGCGCAGGATCCCTTCCACTTCTTCGGGCGGAAGCGGCACCGGCTTGTTGCCGGAGCCCACGAACCCCGTCACCTTCGGCGTGGAGCGCACGAGATGCCAGGTATCGTCGGTCAGATCCATCTCCACGAGGAGATAGCCCGGGAAGAACTTCTGCTCGATCTCGATCTTCTTGCTCTTCCGGATCTCCCGCACCTTCTCCGTCGGCACCACCACCCGCCCGATCATCTCGGACAGCCCGAAGATCTTGGCCCGCGACTCGATGGCCTGGGCCACCTTGTTCTCGAACCCCGAGTAGGTGTGCACGACGAACCACTGCTTCGGCTTGGTCGCAGTTTCCGAATCGCTCATCGAAGAATTCTCTCCACGATCCGCGAGAGCCCGACGTCCACGGCTCCCAGGAAGAAGGCCAGGACGAACACCACGACCACGACGACCACGGTGGAGTTCGCCACGTCGGCGCGGCTGGGCCACGTGACCCGCCGGAATTCCGCCGCCACCTCGCGGAAGAACTGCTGGACCCGCCTCAGGAACTCCATGTCCTCTCTTCTCGTCTTCCTGCGTGCTTCAAAACTGGCAGGCGTGGAGGGATTCGAACCCCCATCCCCTGGATTTGGAGTCCAGTGCTCTAGCCGTTAGAGCTACACGCCTCCGAGTCTGTGCGTTCCCGGTTACTTCGATTCCTTGTGGACCACGTGCTTCCGGCACCACTTGCAGAACTTCTTGAGCTCCATGCGGTCCGGATGCGTGCGCTTGTTCTTCGTCGTCGAGTAGTTCCGCCGCTGGCATGTGGTGCAGGCGAGGGAGATGATGTCGCGCATTCCTTACTCCACGATCTCCGCGACCACGCCCGCCCCCACCGTCCGCCCCCCCTCCCGAATCGCGAACCGCAGCTCCTTCTCCATCGCCACCGGCTGGATCAACTCGATCTGCATCGTCACGTTGTCCCCCGGCATCACCATCTCCACCCCGCCCGGCAACGTGCACACCCCCGTCACGTCCGTCGTCCGAAAATAAAACTGCGGCCGGTACCCGTTGAAAAACGGCGTGTGCCGCCCCCCCTCGTCCTTCCCCAACACGTACACCTCCGCCTTGAACTTCTTGTACGGCTTGATCGACGTCGGCTTGGCCAACACCTGCCCCCGCTCCACCTCGTCCTTGTCGATCCCCCGCAACAGCGCCCCAATGTTGTCCCCCGCCCGCCCCTCGTCCAGCAGCTTCCGAAACATCTCCACCCCCGTCACCACCGACTTCTTCGTCTGCTCCTGCATCCCCACGATCTCCACCTCTTCCCCCACCTTCACGATCCCGCGCTCCACCCGCCCCGTCACCACCGTCCCCCGCCCCGTAATCGTGAAAATGTCCTCAATCGGCATCAAAAACGGCTTGTCCACCGGCCGCGGCGGCGTCGGAATGTAGCTGTCCACCGCCTCCATCAGCTCCCAGATGCACTTGGCCGCCGTCGCATCCTCCGGCTTCTCCATCGCCCCCAACGCCGACCCCCGGATCACCGGGATCTCGTCCCCCGGAAACTGGTACTTCTTCAACAGCTCCCGCACCTCCAGCTCCACCAAATCCAAAATCTCCGGGTCGTCCACCATGTCCACCTTGTTCATGAACACCACCAGGCTCGGCAC
>JBKPDT010000053.1:0-3548 GCA_046728035.1 Candidatus Methylomirabilota bacterium
GTGCGCGAGTACTTCGAGAAGGTGGAGAAGGCGGAGGTCCGCCGACTCATCGTCGACCAGGGCATCCGCGTGGACGGTCGAAGCGTGAAGGAAATCCGGCCGATCTGGTCGGAGGTGGAGTACCTGCCCCGGGCCCATGGCTCGGCGCTCTTCACGCGGGGTGAGACCCAGGCCCTCGTCGCGGCCACGCTGGGCACCAAGAACGATGAGCAGAAAATTGAATCATTCGAGGGGGATGTCTACCGCCGATTCATGCTGCACTACAACTTCCCCCCGTTCTCGACGGGGGAGGTGAAGCGCTTCGGAACAGCGGGCCGTCGGGAGATCGGCCACGGCGCGCTCGCCCATCGAGCCATCGAGGCGGTGCTGCCGTCCAAGGACGAGTTCCCGTACACGATCCGCGTGGTCTCGGACATCCTCGAGTCGAACGGCTCGTCCTCCATGGCCACCGTCTGCGGCGCCTCGATGGCGCTCATGGACGCGGGCACTCCCCTCAAGGCCCCCGTGGCGGGCATCGCCATGGGCCTGGTCAAGGAGGGGGACAAGGTCGGGATCCTCACCGACATCATGGGCACCGAGGACCACTACGGCGACATGGACTTCAAAGTCGCCGGCACCGAGAAGGGCATCACCGCGCTCCAGATGGACATCAAGATCAAGGGAGTGTCCATCGACATCATGCGCCAGGCTCTCGCGCAGGCGCGCGAGGCGCGCCTGCACGTGCTGGAGAAGATGGCGGAGACCATCAAGGGCCCGCGGCCGAGCCTGTCGCCGTATGCGCCACGCTTCGTCACCATCAAGATCCGCCCGGAGAAGATCCGCGAGATCATCGGTCCCGGCGGCAAGGTCATCCGCGGCATCCAGGAGAAGACGGGCGCCAAGATCGACGTCGAGGACGACGGCAAGGTGACCATCTTCTCCTCCAGTAACGACGCCGCCCAGGCGGCGCTGGGAATGATCCAGGACATCTGCCGCGAGGTGGAGCTGGACCGTATCTACGTGGGCAAGGTGAAGAGCATCAAGGAGTTCGGCGCCTTCGTGGAGGTGATCCCCGGAACGGAGGGGCTCCTGCACATCTCCCAGATCGCCGAGAGCCGCATCCGCACGGTGGGCGACGTCCTCACCGAGGGTGACATCGTAGCGGTCAAAGTCATCGAGATCGACGGCAACGGCAAGATGCGCCTGTCGCGGAAGGCCGCGCTGCGCGATCAACCCGCGCTGGCGGAGAAGGAGCAGCTCAAGGTCGCGCCGTCCGGAGCCTCGTAGTGCGGAACGGATACCGGAAGGCCGTCCTCCCCAACGGCGTTCGCCTCGTCACCGAGGCGATGCCGCATGTCCGGTCCGTCGCGGTGGGCGTCTGGGTGGACACGGGCTCGCGCGTCGAGCCCGAGGAGCGGGGCGGCATCTCCCACCTCATCGAGCACCTCGTCTTCAAGGGAACGGCCACCCGCTCGGCCGAGGCCATCGCCCGAGCCATCGACTCGGTGGGTGGGCACATGGATGCCTTCACCGCGAAAGAGCACACCTGCTTCTACGTGAGCGTCCTCGACGAGCACCTGCCCCTCGCAGTGGATCTCCTCACCGACATCCTGATGCGGCCGCTCTTCTCCGCGGATGACATCGAGAAGGAGAAGTCGGTGGTTCTCCAGGAGATCAAGATGGTGGAGGACACCCCCGATGACCTCATCCACGACCTCTTCGCCGAGCGGGTCTGGGCGGGGCACCCCCTCGGCCGGCCGATCCTGGGCCTCTGGGAGCGGGTGAAGGCCTTCGACCGGGAGACCATCCTCCGGCATTTCCAGGAGGAGTACGTTCCCGGACGCATCACGGTGGCGGTGGCTGGCAACGTGGAGGATGAGCAGGTTCGCGACCTCTTCGCCAAGCGCTTCGACGGCTGGGAACGGCCGACGGCGTCCCGAACGTACACGCCGCCCACGCTCCATCCCGGGATCCACATGGTCTCCAAGCCCCTGGAGCAGGTACACCTGATCCTGGGATTTCCCGGTATCGCCGACACCGCGCCCGAGCGCTACGCGCTCTATCTCCTCAACGACGTGATCGGCGGCAGCATGTCCTCGCGCCTTTTCCAGGAAGTGCGGGAGCGGCAGGCCCTCGTTTACTCCGTGCACTCCGGCACCCAGCCCTATCGCGACACCGGCCTCCTCTACGTCTACGCGGGGACGGAGCCGGGGAACTTCAGCAAGGTGCTCCGCGCGGTGATGAAGGAGGTGCGCGGGCTGAAGAAGGACGGGGTCAGCGCCGATGAGCTCCGACGGGCCAAGGACCACCTCAAGGGCAACCTCATGCTCTCGCTCGAGTCCACCTCGAGCCGTATGAACCGGCTCGCGAAGCAGGAGCTGCGCTTCGGGTCCTTTCTCCCCCTGGACCAGATGCTGGCCGCCTTCGACGGGGTCCGCCCCGAGGACGTGGAGGCGCTCCTGCACCGGGTGCTCGACGAAGACCAGCTCACCCTGATGACGCTCGGCCCCGTCGACCGGCGCAACCTTCCCCGCGACATCTTCGTCAGGTGATGCCGGTCGGCACCGGTGGCGGTAACCGACTGGCCCACGATCAACATGCCGCCGTGCGTGTTAAGGACAAATGATCGAGCGGTATAGCCGGCCCGAGATGGCCCGGATCTGGAGCGCGGAGGCGAAGTACGACAACTGGCTCCGGGTCGAGCTGGCCGTCTGCGAGGTCTACGCGCGGCGTGGGGTCATACCCGGGGATGCGCTCAACCGGATCAAGGCGCGAGCAAGGATCGACCCACACCGGATCGAAGAGATCGAGGCCACCACCCGGCACGACGTGATCGCCTTCCTCACCAACCTCGAGGAGTCGATCGGCGCGGACTCGCGCTATGTCCACATCGGCATGACCTCGTCGGACGTCCTCGACACCGCGCTGGCGCTGCAGCTCCAGCAGGCGGCCGGCCTCATCCTCGCCGGCCTCGAGCGTCTGCGGGCGGCCCTGCGCGCGCTCGCCCTCGCCCACAAGCGCACGCTGTGCGTGGGGCGGAGCCACGGGATACACGCCGAGCCCATGACCTTCGGGCTCAAAGCCGCCCTCTGGTACGCCGAGGCGGGGCGGAACCTCGAGCGCATGCGGCGCGCGCGCGAGACGGTGCGGGTGGGGAAGATCTCGGGCGCGGTGGGGACCTTCGCTCACATCGACCCCGACGTGGAGGAGGAGACCTGCCACCTCCTCGGCCTCGAGCCCGCACCCGTCTCGAATCAGATCGTCCAGCGCGACCGGCACGCCGAGTTCATGGCCACCCTCGCCATCATCGCGGCCTCCCTCGAGAAGATCGCGGTGGAGATCCGCGCGCTCCAGCGCACCGAGGTCGGCGAGGCGGAGGAGCCGTTCGCGGAGGGTCAGAAGGGCTCGAGCGCCATGCCCCACAAGCGCAACCCGGTGGGGTCGGAGAACATCACCGGGCTCGCCCGCCTCGTCCGGAGCAATGCCCAGGCCGCCTTCGAGAACGTGGCGCTCTGGCACGAGCGCGACATCAGCCACTCCTCGGTGGAGCGGGTGATCCTGCCCGACTC
>JBKPDT010000054.1:0-9151 GCA_046728035.1 Candidatus Methylomirabilota bacterium
GTCCTTCGCCACCTTCCTCTGGACCACCGACCACAAGAGCGTGCGCCTGTCCCTGCCCTCCTACGAGGTGGCCGGCATCTTCCTGCCCGCCGGGCGCATCATCCCCTTCGTGATCTCCATCGTCGCCATGGTGGCGCTCTATCTCTTCCTCACGCGGAGCTACATGGGCACGGCGATCCGCGCCGTCTCCCAGGACCGGGACGCCATGCGCCTCATGGGCGCCAACCCGCAGCGCGTCTACCTCGTCACCTCCGCGGTGGGGGGCCTCATGGCGGGCCTCGCGGGGGCGCTCCTCATCTTCCAGTACTCGGTGCATCCCTTCTTCGGCGGCCAGTTCGGGCCGCTCACCTTCATGATCTGCGTGCTGGGCGGGCTCGGGAACATGGTGGGCGCGTTCATCGCCTCCTTCATCATGAGCGAGATCATCTCGGTCTCCGGGGTGATCTGGTCGACCGAGATGGGGTACGTGATCGCCTTCGTGGTGTTCATCGTGATGATCTTCGTCCGCCCCGGCGGCATCATGGCGAGGCGGCAGTGAGCCCGGCCCGCCTCGTCGGGGGCCTCGTCCTCGCCGTCCTCTTCGCGGGGCCCTTCCTGCCCTTGGGCATCACCCGCGAGTACACCATCCACGTGGCGGTGCAGATCCTCATCTGGTCCTTCATCGGGGGGGCGTGGTCGCTCATGGGCCGGTTCGGACTTGTCTCCCTCGGACACGGAGCCTTCCTCGGGCTCGGCGCCTATACCTCGACGCTGCTGTGGAACTTCTACGGCCTCACGCCGTGGCTCGGGGCGGTGGTGGCGGTGGCGCTCACCGCGGTGTTCGCGCTCATCGTCGCCTACCCGTGCTCGCGCTTCCAGGTCGTCGGCCACTATTTCGGGCTCGTCACCCTCGCGGTGGGGGAGGTGATCCGCCTCCTCATCATCGCCGAGCGAAACTGGACGGGCGGCTCCCTCGGCGTGTCCGTACGGTCGGCGGCCGGCGATAGTGTCTGGGCCATCCAGTTCGCGGACAAGCGCGTGTTCTACTACGGCGCGCTCGTCCTGTGGCTGGGCGGGCTCTACGTCTGGCATCGGCTCGACCGCTCGATGGCGCGGTCGGCGATGGAGGCGATCGGCGAGGACGAGACCGCCGCCGCGTCGGTGGGCATCCACGTGAGCCGCTTCAAGATGGCCGTCACCGTGCTCTCCGCGTCGCTCACCGCGCTCGGTGGAGTCGCCTACGCGCAGTACATCGCCTACGTGAACCCGGACACCCTGTCCGGGATCGGCGTGTCGCTGCGGATCGTGTTCGCCGTCGTCCTCGGCGGGATGTACGCGCTGCTCGGGCCGACGGTGGGCACCGCGCTCACCATCGCGCTCGGAGAGACCCTTCGCATCGGCTTCGGACTCCACTTCATCGGCATGGCCGAGACCATCTACGGGCTGCTCCTCGTCATCTTCATCATCTTCTTGCCCGCCGGCATCTACGGGAGCATCCGGGAGGCCCTGCATCGCCGGGCGGCGGCGCCGCCGGCTGCCCCCGGCGTGACCGCGAAAGCGCCTGCCTGAGGCCGGCTTTCCCGCGCGCGGCCCCTCGGGCATAATGGCCGCGATCCCCGGAGGAGGTGGCGCATGGCGCAGTGGAGCGTGTATCCGGACGACGCGGAGCCCTCGAAGCCCGCGGTGAAGCTGGCCGAGCAGGTCGAGCACGACGGCGGCGCCACCCTCGCCATCTACCGCGAGCCCGTCGGGGAGCACTGGCAGATCTTCTGCCTGCTCCCGTCCGCGCGCGTGGACGCCACGCCGTACCAGCGGGACCTCTCTCCCACGCACGTCAAGCGGCTCCTGGAATGCGTGAAGAAGATCGACCGCTTCGTCGATCCCATCGTGGTCATGTCGCCCGAGCCCGGTCGGTACTGGACGCCCAACGGGAACCACCGGCGCACCGTGCTCGAGAAGCTCAAGTCCAAGATGGTGCCGGCCATTCTCGTCGTGGAGCCCGAGGTGGCGTTCCAGATCCTCGCGTTGAACACCGAGAAGGCCCACAACCTCAAAGAGAAGTCCCTCGAGGTGATCCGGATGTACAAGGGCCTCGTCAAGGAAGAGCCGGACTCTGGCGAGGAGGCCTACGCCTTCCAGTTCGAGGCGCCCCACTTCATCACCCTGGGCCTCCTCTACGAGCGCAACAAGCGGTTCTCCGGCGGGGCCTTCGCGCCGATCCTCAGGCGCGTGGACAAGTTCCTCAAGGGACATTTCCCCAAGACCCTCGGCGAGCGTGAGGAGCGAGCGGATCTGGTCGCGGAGGCCGACGAGGCCCTGGGCAAGGTGGTGGCGAAGATCAAGAAGCGGGGAATCAACCATCCGTACGTGAAGAACTTCGTCCTCGCGCGCACGACGCCGCTCACCCGCCAGCGGAAGACCCTGCCGTCCTTCGACCAGACCTTCAAGAAGCTCGTGGCCAACCTGGAGGAGTTCGACGTCTCCAAGGTGCGCTACGACGACATCCAGCGCGCCGGCATCATGGCGGCGCCGGCGGCGGGCTGATCGTATGGCGGCGCCGCCCAAGCTCTCCGCCGACCACGTGAAGTCCCGTCTGCGCGAGCTGCCGGAGTGGACGCTCCGCGCGGGCAAGCTGCACCGCGAGTACACCTTCCCCGACTTCGTCGCGGCCTTCGGCTTCATGACCGAGGTCGCGCACGCCGCGGAGGCGCTCGAGCACCATCCGGAGTGGTTCAACGTCTGGAACCGCGTCACCGTGGACCTCAACACCCACGACGCGGGTGGGCTGACCGAGCTCGACTTCACCCTCGCCGCCCGGATGGACGCCCTCGCGACGGCCGCGCCGCACCGGCGGCTCCCCGACCCTCCCGCCGCCTGATCGTGCCCGGTCGCGTCGTCGTCGTCACCGGCGGCACCGGGGCCCTCGGCCAGTCCATCGTCCTCGCCTTCCTCGGGACGGGGGCCACCGTCTGCGTGCCCTACGTCGTCACGGAGGAGCTCGCCGCCCTCCGGGCGCGCGTGCCTGCCGGCGACGCCACCCGCCTCGAGACGGCGCCGTGCGACGTGACCGACGAGGCGGCCATCACCGCCTATGTCACCCAGGTCGTCGGGCGCCACCGGCGGGTGGACGTCCTCGTCAACGCGGTGGGCGGCTTCGCGGGGGGGGACCTCGCCTCGACCCCGCTCGCCGAGTGGAACCGCATCATGATGCTCAACCTCACCTCCGCGGTGGTGGGCTGCCGCGCGGTGATCCCCGACATGGCGCGCGCCCGCTGGGGCCGCATCGTGAATATCGCCTCCCGCGCGGTGGTCCCGCCTCAGGGCGGCTTCATCGCCTACACGGTGTCGAAGGCCGCGGTGATCACGCTCACGCAGGCCCTTGCCCAGGAGGTGCGCCTCCACGGCATCACCGTGAACGCGGTGCTTCCGAGCACCATGGACACGCCCGCCAATCGCCGCGCCATGCCCGACGCCGACCGCTCGGGCTGGGTCTCCACCGACGCGGTGGCCAAGGTCGTCGTCTTCCTGGCGTCCGAGTCGGCGGAGGCGGTCACCGGCGCCGCGGTGCCGGTATGATCCCTCCCTCAGGCGAGACGGTCAGACTGAAGGGTATAATCCCGGCCGTGAGCTCCCTCGCTCGCTCGCTCGTGGCCGGCCTCGTCCTCGCTCTCGTCGCGGGTTGCGCATCCAAGCAGGTCGCCACGCCCGCCCTGCCCGCCCCCGCCCCCGTCGCGGCGGTGGCCAGCGGAGAGCTTCCCCCGCCCACCCGGCAGGTGCTGCCCAACGGGCTCCGGCTCATCTACCAGGACCATCGCGCCTCCGACATCGTCGCGGTGTACCTCTGGGTCGGGGTGGGCGTGCGCTACGAGAAGCCCGACGAGCTCGGCTACTCCCACTTCCAGGAGCACATGCTGTTCAAGGGCACGGACAAGTGGGGCCCGGGCTATATCGACCGAGCGGTGGAAGGGGTGGGGGGCCGCTCCAACGCGGTGACGTCCTTCGATTACACGACGTTCTACATCGTCGTGCCGCGCGAGGCCACCGACGTCGCCATCGAGCTGCTCCACGACATGGCCTTCCGCTCCACCTTCGACCCCGCCGAGATCGGCCGCGAGCGCGAGGTGATCTTCGAGGAGGCGCGCATCGAGTCGGACAACCCGCGCACGGCCATCGTACGCCAGCTCTACGGCATGGTCTTCGACGGCCATCCTTACGGCCGGCCCGTGCTCGGCGTCCCCGAGACCATGAACGCGGCCACCCGGGAGCGGCTGCGCGACTACAACCATCGCTACTACACCCCGGAGAACATGTCCCTGGTGGTGGTGGGGCCGGTGGAGGAGCGCGCGGTGCGCGCGACGGTGGACCGCACCTTCGGACGCGTGCCCCGGCGCGGCTACACGCCGCCGCCCGCCCCCGCCCCGCGCCCCCTCGCCGGCGTGGTGCGGCGCGACGTCGAGCGGCCCGAGCAGCAGGCCCTCCTCGCCCTGGGGTGGCCGGCCCCGCGCTCCGATGATCCCGACGGATTCGCGGTGGACCTGCTCGCCTCCATCCTCGCCGGCACCGAGTCGAGCCGCCTCGCGCGTCGCCTGCGGGACGAGGAGCGCATCGTCACCGGGGTGACCATGAGCTATGCCGCGCTGGTGGCCGGCGGCATCCTCTCGCTGCGCGCCGAGCTCGAGGCCAAGGACCTCGCGCGCGCGGAGCAGATCATCCTCGAGGAAGTGGCGAAGATCCAGGAGAGCGGGCCCACCGAGGATGAGCGCCAGCTCGCCGTGACCAAGTTCGAGTCCGAGCACGCCTTCTCGGTGGAGACCTCGGAGGGGCTCGCCAACGCCTACGGCATCGCCGAGACGACGTGGACCCTCGAGGAGGAGCTGCGCTACGTGAGTCGCCTTCGCCAGGTCACCCGCGAGCAGATCCGCGACGCGGCCCGGCGCTTCCTATCGCGCACCGCCTACGCGCGGCTGGCCTTCCTGCCCCGCAAGGAGGGTCGCTAGGGTGCGCCGCCGCGACTTCCTCGCCGGTCTCGGGACCCTCGCCGCGTGGGCGGCGGCGCCTGCTGCCGCCGGTGCGCAGGCGGTGGCCCGCACGCGGCTGCCCAACGGCCTGACCCTGCTCGTGCGCGAGAACCCCACCGCGCCGGTGGTCGCCATGTCCCTCATCGCCCGCATGGGGACGCGCTGGGAGACCCGCGCGGAGGCCGGCATCTCCAACCTCCTCCAGCTCATGATGGTGCGGGGCACGGAGCGGCTCGACGGCGGTCAGATCGTGGAGGCGGCGGACCGGATGGGCGGCAGCATCGACGCCTACGGCGACGTGGACGCCTCCGATATTCCCGCCACCGCGCTCTCCCGCCACGCCGCCGAGATGCTGGACCTCGTCGCCGACGTGGCGCTGGTGCCGACCATCCCGTCGGGGACCACCGATGCCGTGCGCGACTTCATCCTCAACCAGATCCGCAATCGCGGCGACAAGCCGTACGACGTGGCGCTGGACACCTTGCTCGCGCGCCTCTACGGTGACAACGGCTATGCCTGGAGCCCCACCGGGCGGCGCGAGAGCGTGGAGCGACTGAGCCGCGACGCCCTCGTCGCCCAGTACCGGCGCTTCTACGTGCCCGGCGAGCTCGTGCTCGCGGTGAGCGGCCGCGTCCGCACCGGCGAGGTCCTCGCCCAGGTGGAGAAGCGATTCGCGGGGATCGCCCCCGGGCCCCGGCCGCCGCTGACCCGCGCGTCGCTGCCCCCGATGGCCGCCTCGCGCGAGGTGCTGGAGGTGCCGGGCGCCCAGGCGCAGATCCTCGCCGGCGGACTCGCGCCCAGCATGACCGAGCCGGACCACGCGGCGGTGAAGGTCCTGGCCGCCATCCTCGGCGGCGGGCTCGCCGGCCGCTTCTTCTCCGAGCTGCGCGACAAGCAAGGGCTCGCCTATACCACCGGGGTGGTCTATCCGACGCGGGTGGATCGGGCCTACGTGCTGGCCCAGCTCGGCACCGCGCCGGAGAACGTCGAGCGTGCCGAGGCCGCGCTCCGCGCCGAGCTCGAGCGCATCCAGCGCGAGCCCGCCTCCGAGGAGGAGATCCGGGTCGCCAAGGCCTATATCCTGGGCAACCTCGCCATGGATCGCCGCACCAACGCCCGCCAGGCGTGGTACCTTGCCGCCTACGAGGCGGCGGGCGTGGGCCACGAGTTCCTCGACCGCTACGCGGCGGACGTCCGCAAGGTCGCCGCCGCCGACGTGCAGCGCGTGGCCCGACTCTACCTCGCCACCCTCCGCACCGTCATCGTCCGCCCGCCCAAGCCGTAGCCGGCTCAGTCCAGCAGCTCCGTAAAGGCGCGGAGGACGCGGTCGGGGCGCACCAGGCTCCCCTCGGGGAGGCCCCGGCCCTCGGCGTCTATCCACGCGGCGCGGAGACCCAGGCGTTGCGGCGCCGCCACGTCCCAGTCCAGGTGATCGCCCACCATCCAGGCCGCAATGGCGGGGACGGCGAGGGCCCCGAGCACGTGACGGTACACCGCTTCGTCCGGCTTGCCCAACCCGAACTCGCCCTCGATGACGACGATGTCGAAGAAGCGGGCGAGGTCGTAGCGCTCGATCTTCCGCCGCTGCTGGCGCCGGTCGCCATTGGTGACCAGGGCGAGCGGGACCCCGCGCTCACGAAGTCGCGTCAGCGCCTCGCGCACGCCCGGAAAGAGATCCATCCGCTCCCAGCGGCTCTCCGCGAAGGCCTCGGCGATGCCGGCGGCGAGGACGTCCCCCGGATGGCCGATCGCCTCGAGGGCATGCGTGACGACCTTCGTCCAGGCGCCCATCATGTCCGTCCGCTCGCGGCGGTGGCGGTCGGGATCGTCCCAGAACCAGCGGCGGGAGCGCGCGAGCGCGGCGACGAGGCGCGCGGGGTCCACCCCGGCGGGGCCGGCCACGCCGTGGCAGGCCGCGGACCAGCACTCGTCCACGCCGCCCGAGTAGTCGAGCAGGGTGTCGTCGAGGTCGATCAGGAGGGCTTGCATCGTTCGCCCCTCATCGTTCGCCCCCTCACCCTACCCTCTCTCCCGCTGGGGGAGAGGGTTGTGCGGGCGGAGAGGGTTCGAACGGGGGCAGCTCGGGCCGGCAGATCGCCCGGAAATTACACCAGCGGCAGATGCGCAAGTCCTCGGCCCGCTCGAAGTCGGCCTCCTCGGCAAGGTTCCGCGCGGGATCGCGCAGGTAGGCCTTCATCGCGCGCGCGGAGAGGCGGATGTGGTTCCGCACCCGGTCGAGGATGCCCGCGTCCCAGGGATGCGCGCTTACCTTGCCCTCGCGGAGATTGACCTCCAGCAGGTCCACGCGCGCGGGATCCACGCCCATGACCTCACGCGCGTAGAGCGCGTAGCCGCCCAGCTGGAGGGAGGCGTCGGTGCCGTTGCCGCCGGTCTTCCAGTCCACCAGCTGCAGCCGATCCGCCGTGTTCCAGTAGCCGAAGTCGGGCGCGGCGAAGACTCGCGTGCCCTCGAAGTCGAAGGCGCCGATGTCCTCGATGAGGATCCAGCGCTCGGTGGGCGTCGCCTTGATGTCGGCAAAGAGCGGGAGGCGGTGGAAGTTTCGCAGGCAGCGCACCACGTTGTCGCGCATGGCCTGCCACTCGGCGTCCCGGACGGGCACGCCGTACTCGTGTTCGAAGAGTCCGGTGCGCTTCGGCGTCGCGCGGTAGACGCCGGCGCGCGAGCCCTTCCACTCTTCCCGCATCTGCCGCACCGTGCTCTCGACCAGCGAGGCCTCGGACAGCGCGTAGCCGTCGCGGAGGGCGAGGAGCGCCCGCTCGATGGCCTCGTGGACGAGGCGCCCCGCCCACATCTGCCGCGTGCCGAGCTGCTTGAGCACGTAGAGGAGCCGTGTCCGTGCGTCCGACTCGGCGTCCCAGCCTCCCCAGGCGCCGTAGTAGTGGAAGAAGTACCGCCGGCGGCATTCCTGGAACACGTTGTCCCGGCTGCGTGACCACGAGAACTCGTTGGTGATGTCGGCCACGAGCCCAGGATAGCAGGCTCAGGGGCGGTGGGGGCCATGTGGTACCCTCCGGGCCGACGCGCCTCGACGGCGCGAACAAGCAAGGAGGGCTATGCCGATGTGCCAGATCGTTCCTGCCTACCGGGAGCGCCGAGTAGCCCCGCCCGAGCAGCGCCTGACCGATCTCGGTCGCCGGAATTTCCTCAAGCTCGCGGGCACCGCCGCCGTCACCCTGGCTGCCGCGCCCGCCTGGGCGCAAACCGCCAAGGTCGAGGTGCACTGGCTCGGCCAGGCCGCGACCAAGCTGACGACCTTGACCGGCAAGGTCATCGTCATCGATCCGTTTCTCGTCAGCAATCCCAAGACCCCGCCCCAGTGGAAGAACCTCGACGCTCTGGGCAAGGTCGACGTCATCCTCGTTACCCACGGCCATAGCGACCACGTCGGCGACGTGTCGGAGCTGGCCAAGCGCACGGGCGCCACGGTGATGGGAAACGGCGGCCTGATCGCGACCCTGATCGATCTTGGCTGGGTGGCCCCGGAGAAGGCGGTGCGCTTCGGCAAGGGGGGCAAGGTCAACCCCCTCGGCCCCCAGATCACCATCACCCAGGTGCGGGCTGAGCATTCCTCCGAGGTCACCGTCACCGATCCGAACACGAAGAAGTCCACGACGTACCCCGGGGGCGAGCCCTGCGGGTTCATCGTCGAGTTCGAGAACGGCTTCAAGCTGTACCACATGGGCGACACCGGCCTCTTCGGCGACATGCGCCTCATCGGCGAGTATTACAAGCCGGATCTCGTGATGATCCCCATCGGGGGGCACTTCGTGATGGAGCCGCGCGACGCCGCGTACGCGACGCGGGAGATGCTCCGGCCCCGCTTCGCGATCCCGATCCACTACGGCACCTTCCCCGTGCTGAAGGGGACGCCGCAGGAGTATCAGGCGGCGCTCGGCGCGGTCACCACGCAGATCTTCCCCATCAGCCCCGGCGACAAGCTGACGTTCTAGGCGAGCGCCGCCGGGGGGAGGCGGGGCGCACTCGCTTGCTCAGTACAGCATTCGCCGCGAGCGCGCCCCGCCTCCCCCCGGCTGCGCTCGCCTAGAACGTCAGCTTGTCGCCGGGGCTGATGGGGAAGATCTGCGTGGTGACCGCGCCGAGCGCCGCCTGATACTCCTGCGGCGTCCCCTTCA
>JBKPDT010000055.1:0-4377 GCA_046728035.1 Candidatus Methylomirabilota bacterium
GTCGAGCGCCACGTCGGTGCCCGGCGCGTGCAGCACCCCCCGCGCGCGCGAGGGCCCCACGCTCGCGACGGCGAGCCCAACCTCGGCGTGGGGTCTCGCGCCGGACGCGCGCGCCCCCACCGCGCGGCCCAGGGCGGCGGCCTCCGGTGAGGCGGCGTTGACGAAGAGACGGCGCGACTGGCGCGCGAAGGCCTCGAACTGCGGGCGCAGCGCCTCGACCTCGCCATGATCGCGGCTGATGTTGTGCACGAGCCCGATGGCGGCGGCGTATCCCCGCAGCGTCCCATCCGACTCGCAGGCCTCGGCGGCCACGGGCGCGCCCTCGGGGCCGGACAGGAAGCAGCCGCTCACGCCCTCGCCGACCAGGGCGGCGCCGCCCAGCACCGTCGCGCGCAGGCCCGCCTCGCGCGTGAGCCAGCCCACCATGCCGGTGATGGTGCTCTTGCCGCTGGTGCCCGCGATCGCCACCCCGGGCCCGCCGGCGTTCACGATCTCCGCGAGGAGCGCGGGCCGGGCGATCAGCTCGATACCCGCGGCGCGCGCCGCCTTCATCTCCGGCGTGTCGGCCTCGACGGCGGTGGAGTAGACGAAGCGGTCGAGCCCGTGCACGATGGCCGAGCCGTCCTGGGGCAGGAGTCGGATGCCGAGCGCGCGGAGCTGGCCGGCGAGATCGGCGCCCTTTCCCCCATCGAAGGCGCGGTCCGAGCCCTGCACCTCGTGTCCGCGGGCGCGCATGAGGCGCGCGAGGGGATTCATGCCCGCCCCACCGATGCCCGAGAAGTGGTAGCGGACCATGACCTCAGAATAATAGGATGCGGGCCAAGATCCTAAGGGGAGGTAACGGCGTGGCCGACCGATCCGGGCGTGGGCTCATGACCGCGGGGGCCATCGTGACCCTGGTGGGGACCGGCATCATCCTCATCAAGGTGCTGCGCGTGCCCGAGTACTGGCTCCCCATCATGGTGGGGCTCGGGCTCTTCTTCGTCGGCGCCATCCGCTGGCTCACGTCCGGGCGCGACTGAGCCCGCGCTGTGGTAGGAACGAGGCGCGGTATCCCAGCACGCCGAGGAGGCTTCCATGGCCCGTAAGCCCGCAGCCGCCGAGCCCAAGCACGTGCCCGCCGAGGCAGTGGATCCTCGGCATCGGTGGGACCGGCCCATCCAGGCGCCCGGCCACACGCAGGTCGACTTCGAGGAGCGCGTGGATTTCCGGCGGCTGCACGCCTACCGGCTGGGGCGCACGCGGCAGGCGCTGGCCCGCTCCGGGCTGGGCGCCCTCCTCCTCTTCGACCAGTACAACATCCGCTACATCTCCGGCACGGTGATCGGCGAGTGGGCGCGCGACAAGCTGATCCGCTACAGTCTCCTCACCGGCAACGGCGAGCCCTGGGTCTGGGACTTCGGCTCGGCGGCGCGGCATCACCGGCTCTACGCGCCCTGGCTGGAGGCCACCCATTGCCTGGCCGGCATGGTGGGCATGCGCGGAGCGGTCTCGCCCAAGTCGGGCCTCTTCGAGCGGGCCGCGCGCGAGATCAAGGACATCCTGGTCCGCGAGGGGGTGGCGGGGATGCCCGTCGGCGTCGACATGGTGGAGCCGCCCTTTCTCTTCGCGCTCCAGAAAGAGGGCATCGAGGTGCGGGACGGCCAGCAGGTCATGCTCGAGGCGCGGATGATCAAGAACGCCGACGAGCTGACCCTGCTGAACATGGCCGCGGCCATGGGCGACGGCGTGTACCAGGACATCTACGAGGCCCTCAAGCCCGGCGTGCGCGAGAACGAGATCGTCGCCCTCGCCAACAAGCGGCTCTACGAGATGGGCTCGGACTGCGTGGAGGCGATCAACGCCATCTCCGGCGAGCGGTGCTCGCCCCACCCGCACAATTTCACCGACCGCCTGATCCGGCCCGGGGACCAGGCCTTCTTCGACATCATCCAGTCCTTCATCGGCTACCGGACCTGCTATTACCGGACCTTCAGCGTGGGCCGCGCCACCTCCGCCCAGCAATCGGCGTACAAGAAGGCGCGCGACTGGATGGACAGCGCCATCGAGCTGATCAAGCCCGGCGTGAGCACCGACCGCATCGCGCGCTGCTTCCCCAAGGCGCAGGAGATCGGCTTCGAGAGCGAGATGGCGGCCTTCGGGCTGAACTTCTGCCACGGCCTGGGCCTGGGGCTGCACGAGCGGCCCATCATCTCGCGTCTGAACTCCATGGAGGAGCCGATGGAGCTGGAGGCGGGGATGGTCTTCGCCGTCGAGACCTATTGCCCGGCCACCGACGGCATCTCCGCCGCCCGCATCGAGGAAGAGGTGATCGTGACGCCGAAGGGCGCCCAGGTCATCACGCTCTTCCCCGCGCAGGAGCTCCCCGTCGCGAACCGCTACTAGCCGCCCGGTGCGAGACTCGATCGGAGCGATCCTCGGGACGTTCCTCATGCTGGGCCTCACCTCATTCGGCGGGCCCATCGCGCATCTCGGCTACTATCGCCGCGAGTTCGTCGAGCGGCGGAAGTGGCTCACGGAGTCGGCGTACGCGGACCTGGTTGCCCTCTGCCAGTTCCTGCCCGGGCCGGCCTCGAGCCAGGTGAGCTTCGCGGTGGGACTGTCGCGCGGGGGCCTGCTCGGCGGGCTGGCGGCCTGGACGGGCTTCACCCTCCCTTCCGCGGTCGTCATGGTCCTCTTCGCTTTTGCCGCGGGCCGCATCGAAGGCCCGGCGGCGACGGGCGCGCTCCACGGCCTCAAGATCGTGGCGGTGGCGGTGGTCGCGCAGGCGGTGTGGGGCATGGCGCGGAGCCTCTGCCCCGACCGCGAGCGGGCGAGCATCGCCCTGCTGGCGACGCTCGTGGTGATCTTCGCCGCAACGGCGGTGGGCCAGATCGCCGCCATCGTGCTCGGCGGGCTCATCGGCTTGCGGCTCTGCCGGGATGCGCCGCCGCTGGCCGGGGGCGCGATGCCCCTCGTGGTATCGCGCGGGATCGCCTGGGTCTGCCTCGCCGCCTTCTTCCTGCTCCTCGTCGGGCTTCCGCTCGCGGTACGCCTGGGGGCGGGGCACCCGGTCGCGGTCTTCGAGGCGTTCTACCGGGCGGGCGCCCTCGTCTTCGGCGGCGGCCACGTCGTCCTGCCCTTGCTCGAGGCCTCGGTGGTGAGCCCGGGCTGGGTGAGCCGGGACGCCTTCCTCGCGGGCTACGGCGCCGCCCAGGCGGTGCCCGGACCGCTCTTCACCTTCGCCGCCTACCTCGGTGCCGTGATGCAGCCGTCTCCCACCGGATGGCCGGGCGCGGCGCTTTGCCTGGTCGCCATCTTCTTGCCCGGTCTGCTCATCGTCACCGGCGCGCTCCCGTTCTGGGACGCCTTTCGCCGGCGCGAGTGGGCGCAGGCGGCGATGCGGGGAGTGAGTGCGGCCGTCGTCGGGATCCTTCTCGCCGCGCTCTATGACCCGGTCTGGACGAGCGCTATCCTCGGCCCGCGGGATTTTGGCCTCGCCCTCGTCGCCTTCGCGCTCCTCACCGTCTGGAAGGCGCTGCCCTGGATGGTCGTGTTGCTCACCGCGCTCGGCGGCGCCCTGCTGGGGGTGGTGTAAGGGGGGGGGCGAGCGGGGCGGCCGGGGGTCCCGACCGCCCCGGAGAACGCTAGCCGAGGGTCTCGAGCTTCTTCTGGAGCGCGGCCTTGGGGAGCGCGCCGATGGCCTGGTCGCGGACCTTGCCGTCTTTCACGAAGAGGATCGTCGGGATCGAGCGCACGCCGAACCGGGCGGCCAGGGCCGGATGCTCGTCTACGTTGACCTTGGCCAGGGTCACCTTGCCGCCGGACGCTCCCGCGAGGTCTTCGAGGATGGGGGCGACGGCCCGGCACGGCCCGCACCACTCGGCCCAGAAGTCCACCATCAGGACCCCCTCGGTGGTCGCCAGGATCTCGTCGAACGTCGTGTCGTCGAGGTGCAGCACGCCGGAAGCAGTCATGTCTTGTCCTCCACGCTTGGGATGCCGCCGGTCGCCCTACGGATTCGGGGGCTCGGCCCCCGTGCGCTCCACGATCATGCGGTAGTGCTCGGGACGACGGTGCCGGGCGAAGTTGAACACCGTCTCCTTGTAAGACCGCGTGAGGTCGAGGTCGCAGCGCGCGGTGGCCAGCTCGTCGCCGAGCGTCGCGCACTGGGCGACGATCTCACCCGAGGGCGCGATGATGGCGCTCTGGCCGATCATGTCGCAGCCCTCCTCCCGTCCGCACTTGGCGACCCCTACCACCCAGGTCGCGTTCTGGTAGGCGCCCGCTTGCATCACGAGGTGGTTGTGGAACGGGCCGAGGAGATCGTGCTCCGGCGCGGGCGGATTGTGCACCGGCGTGTTGTACCCGAGGCAGATCAGCTCAACCCCCTGGAGG
>JBKPDT010000056.1:0-16009 GCA_046728035.1 Candidatus Methylomirabilota bacterium
CGGCGCGACGATCCTGGAGTACGTGAACGCCGGCCTGATCGACGAGTTCTCGATCGCGCTGTCACCCGTGCTGTTCGGCTCCGGAATCCGCCTGTTCGAGGGCGTGGACGCGGGCCGCGTGGCCCTGGAGCCGGTCCGCGCGGAGCCCTCCCCAAGGGTGACGCACCTGACCTACACCGTCCGGGAGCGGTAACTGTCCCGAACTCAGCGCTCTCCCGCCGAGGTCAGCTGCCCGCGGACGGCCCGGCCCGCCCTGGCGGCGACGACGGATGGCGATACGTGCTCACCTATGGGGGCGGGGAGCTGGCCATGTACGCCGACACGGTGTCCGAACTGCTGTCCGCAGTGATCCCCGGCTACGACGAACTTCCCATCCGCTTCAGAAAGAGCAGCGGGAACACGTAAGCCTTGAAGTCGGACGCGTCGACGGGACCACGCAGGATGTTGGCGGCTTCCCAGAGCAGGGACTCCAGGCTGCGGGCGCCGTTGTCTCGCTTGGCGGAGCTCATGGAAGCTCCAGGCGAACGCCCTCGCGTTCCGCGTCAGTCGAGTCGGTCAGGGCGTTCGTCGCGATGAGCTGCCCGTCGACGGCCGCGCGGTCCTGCCAGGGCATTGCGACAGTCCAGCGCCACGCGTACGCGAGCGTCCGCACGTAGAGGTCGCACCGTCCTTCACGAGAGAGGTTCCGGAGCGCGGTCTGGTACTCGTTGCGGAACACGATGGGGATCACGATGCACGCGCTGTACGGGTCCCGTGAGGATGAGCGTGCGTAACGTGGACGTTACGGGTACCCTGAACGACATGACAGCGGCACGGACAGGAGCAGAGCGCTACCTCGCTCGTCGCCTCGAGGATCCTGAGTACCGCCAGGCCTACGAGGAGGCACGCGAGCGAATCGAGCAGATCGACTCGGTGATTCGCGCCTTCGATGCCCGTCGCGAAGAACTGCATCTCACGAAGGCCGAGTTGGCCCGGCGCGCCGGCGTGAAGCCGGAGGCGATCCGTCGTCTCTTCTCCGCTGAGAAGCCGAACCCCACGCTCACGACCCTGGTGGCGCTCGCCGGGGCTCTCGACCTCGAGATCCTGCCTACCCCCCGTCGGGGTGCTTCGACTACTCGAGCACGGTCCGCCGCTTCTGGAATTCGGCGCCGTAGCGCTTGACCCGCCTGTAGTCCCTCGGGTGTGCCGCCGTGCGCGGCGGCTTCGAAAGACCGTCGATGCACACGATGCTTGAGCCTCCAAGATCCTCGGCATCGCGCTCCAGGATGCAGAACAGCCGGTGGTTCATCCCGCCACCCTGAACCCGGACCTCGAAGTAGCCGGCCATGTCATCGTGCATCGCCTCCCACTTGCCCCCACCCGAGAAGAGGGCGGCGGCGCTGCCGCCACAGCGTCGAGGACAGCATGGATCTCGGCGGCAAACCTTGGGGGGAATGGAGTCGAGGAACTCGATCGCCGGGACGCGGCGCTTCGGGTCGTCGCCTTCGGCTCGCTGGAAGAACTGGATCCGCCATGGATCCTTCGAACGCCTAGCCACGGGTCTCGTCCGGCGGTTCCGGCGGAAGCTGGGCGGGCTCGGCAACCTCGTCCTCGATCGCCAAGGACTCGATGAACGCCACCAGCCTCTGGGCCTCTCGGCGGGTCAGGTCAGGAGGGAGCTCAAGGGATGCGAGCACGCCCTGCCGAAGGGGAAAGGGGTAGGTGATGATCGCTGAGCCATGGCCGGGGTGCGGCGCCGGTGCAGGGGCAGGGGTTGACCGTGCCCCGCCGTCGGTCTTGGGCGACCCAGGAGCAGCGGTCGTGGGCGCACCGTTCCCCTTCGTGCGCGACCGCTGCTTGACGCTCGGCCGCCAGGTTGCCGGGCTCGCGCGGAACTCCTCGAACATCGCAGCGGCCCGTGAGTATCGGCCCTTGTAGGTGGAGAGACTGCCGGCGGAGAACTTCATGGCCCTGAGCGTCTCGAATCGCCGAAGGACGTCGTCCTCGTCCAAGCTCGTCAGGTCCACCGTCTCCCAGCCGTCGGCCCCCTCGGTCGCCGACAACACCTCCTTGACGGCCGTCTTCATCGCCTGCCCGGTGGCCGTCTTCAGATAACCCTTCTGGATCGCGTAATCGAGGAAGGCGACGAGGCCAGCCCCGGTGGCTGAGGGGGTGAGGTTGATGTCGCTCATCCTCTGACGCTCCAAGTCGGTGCCGCTGTACGTGGGCCACTATACAGGCACAACCCCAAGATACAACGGCATCCAAGCGTATAGCCGTCCCCCATGTGGACGGCGTCTCGTGCTTGCCCACGGGACAGCCCATGTCGCCGACCGCTCGTAAGACCACGACGAGCCACGCCTTCCGGGCCCCAGCGGCGGCACCACCACCCGCCAAGACGGGAGGCGGACGGCCGCCACCAGTTAGAAGATCCGTTAGAAGCCGGGTCCGGACAGCAAGAGGCCCGGTCGCTGGGACCGGGCCTGACCTGCGGTTTCGTTGGTGGCGGGGGTAGGATTTGAACCTACAACCTTTGGGTTATGAGCGCGGCGAACGTTTGTTCGCCCTATCCCAACCGGTACCAGATCGTGCCCTTCAGCTGTGGTTTCGCGGCCCACCGTAGTTCGGCCGTACCACGCCGTGTTCCCCTCTACCGGCCCGCACAGTAGAGGAGACGGTAGAAGGATCTCCGCGCGGCTCGTGCGCTTGGGCGGGGGTTGCCCTCAGTCACGCAGCGGATCGCATCGAGCGCGTCGCGGATCAACCCGATGGAGTTCGGGTGACCTTCGGGTTCGATGGGGATGCGGGCGCCAGCGAGCCTCACCCGCTACTCGGGTCGGCCCGCTGAAGGTTGGGCACCTTGTCGAAGATCGAGTCCTCGGTGGCGAGGGGGAGCCTGGCGGCGATCGCGACAGCGGCGACCCACCGGTCGGCTTCGTGGTCCTTGGCCCCAAGACCGTGACCGGTTCGGACGCACCAGGTCCGCAGATCGACGTAGGCATCGGTGACCTCCTTGAGGGGAGGCATGACTCCTGCGCTGGCCACAAGTCGATCGAGCACGCCGCGACGGCGTGCTCCCCATCCCGCAACTTCTGCACCGAAGCGCATCTCGGCGACGACCGTGAAGGGCAGGACCCATCGGGACCGCGAGACGAGCGGGGCCCAGCGTGCCTTGCGGGGCGAGTCCCGAACACCGAGCCATGCGCTGGCGATCATCGTGTCGACGACGATCGCCGACGACATCCGTCAAGCGTCCTCAAGGATCTTGAAGAACTCGTCCTCTTCGTCCGGCGTCAGGTCGTCGATGACGAATCGGCTCAGGTCGCCCATCGGCTCGATGTCCTTGAGCACCTCGGCGATGGTCGAGGGCCCGGTTGGCACCGGTTGCTGGTTCGCAGTGTGGTCCGACATGGCCCTCCTCTCGTCCTGCGAGGTCGAGGTCAGGCTACCCGTGCCCCCGGCACGGATCGATCAGGTTCATCGCAGACCGGCCTTGTCGAGCATGGCGACAAGGGTTGGGCGGCGCCGGTGCTGTTCTCGGAGGCTCGTCAGCTTCTCGGCGAAGTCAGCGAGCAGCCCGGCCGCGGTGGCGGCTCGGCGGGCGGCCCTCAGGTGGCGCACGGCGTCTCGGTAGGCGCCCTTGTTGGCATCGACCAGGACCGTGTCGGTCAAGCGCAGGTACACGACAAGCGCGTCGGCGGGGTCTGGGGCCTCGCGGATTTCGGCGAGGCGCTTCCACTGCCGGGGATCCGGTTCCCAGCCACCGGTGCTGGCAACCTGCCAGGCATCGTCGGCATCGCCGTCGGCGAGCAGGGCGTCGACCAGCCCGCCCGGATCCCGCTCCGCAAGGACAGCACGAGCCGCGTCGCGCTCGGACCCCCAGGCACCTCGGGCAGCAGCTGCGGCCTTCAGAAGCGCGTAGGTGGCGGAGCTGGGGTGGCGCTGGTGCTGCTCACGGCGGAGCGTCAGCACGGCGTCGGTGTCGTGGCGGTCGGTGAGGAGCCCGGCGGCGAGGTCGTAGAGCTTGGTGACCTGCCAACCGTTGGTCTCGGCGATCCCCCGCCGGGCCCAGGCGAGCGCGTCGACGTCGCGCCCGAGCTCGACCATGGCTTCGGCCACCTGGGTGAACTGGTGCGGTGAGGTGAGGTCTCCGCCGAGCAGTTCGATGAGCCGATCCGCATCGCTGTCGGTCACAGCAAGGCGTTCGGCGGCGTAGCGGGCAGCGAAGCTCGGGAACGGCCCCCACAGGTCACGACGCAGCGGCGTCACCTCGGCGGGGGCCGATCGCTTGGCCACCTCCTTGCGGTACGCGGCGAGGCCCTTGTCGCCGAGCGCATCGACGTAGGCCACGGGGTCGACGACAAAGAAGTCCTGATCGTCGAAGGTGAATCGGACCATCCAGCGAGCCAGTGCCACCGGGTCAGCCACGCCCGCCTTGCAGGCGATCCGGTGCAGGTCGAGGACGCGGCGGGCGAGGTCGCCCATGAGGCCGTCGGAGTCGTCGGCCCGCATGATCACCTTCACCAGATGGCCGACGGCCCGCTCCAGGAGCAGGACCAGCTCCGCCGAGGGACCGGCAGCGACCGCCCCGGCAAGGGCGTCGACCACCGGCGACGCGTCCCGCGCCCACGCCGAGGACTCCCAGTACCCGAGATGACGGCGGGTGCGAAGCCCCCGATCGACCTCCGCTCGCAGCACGCCAAGTCGCTCGCTGTCGTCGGCGGCCGCCAACCGAACTGCCCGCTGCACATCTTCGTGACCTTCGGCCGCGGTCAGGAGGAGCCGACGAACGACCGCGTCATCAAGTCGACCGACCGCCTCCGCCAACGGAAGTCCCTCGTCACCTGCCGGACGCGCCACTGAGGTCGACCGTAGCGGCGCTCCCCGCCAGCCGCCGCCGTCCCCGTCGATCAGCGGCGAGCGAGTACGTCAACGAGTTGGCGTCTCGTGTCCTCGCTGACTCGGTGCTGGCCTCGCTCGATCCTCGCGATCGCCAACGTCGTGGTATCGAGCCGTTCGGCGAGGGCTGCCTGCGTCAACCCGAATGCCGCGCGACGCAGAATCACCATGCGAGCGACCTCGTCAGACGGCGCCAGCCGCGCAAGGGCCTAACGGTGGGCGGGATTGCGGAGTTGCTTGTCGTGCTTGTGCTGCTTGACGGTCATGCCGACCGCGGAGGCGCCGTCGCTCGTCGTCACCTCGACGACGCTACCGACGAAGCCGTTCCGGCGAGGCCAGGATTCGCTCAATGCACCGCCGGGGACATCCACAGAACTCATGTCACTCGTGCCGCGGGCTCGTCGGGTTCGTCCCGAAGTGGTCAGGCTGCCGCGATGGCATACATCGTCCAACGACAAGACCGCTTCTACGTCGTCGCCTACAACGGCCTCGACCCGATCACCGGCAAGGAACGGCGCCGCTGGCATCCCGCCGGCTACGACCGCCACGACGCCGAGCAGATCGCCGAGCGCATCGAGCGGGACAACGCCGGGCCCGCTCCAGTGCGAGGCAGCCCCACTATCCTCGGCGAGTTCCTCACCGACACGTGGCTGCCGATCAAGCGCCGCCACGTGCGCGCTTCGACCGCCTACCGCTACTCGTGGTTCGTCGGCCGCTACATCAACCCGGCAATCGGCCACGTCCCCCTCCGCCGCCTGCGTGCCGACCACCTCGACGGGCTCTACGACCAGCTCACCACCACCGGCGGCCGCAACAGCGACGGCCTCGCGCCGAAGACCGTCCACGAGGTCCACGTGATCGTCCGCTCCTCGCTCGACCTCGCACTGCGCCGCCAGCTCGTCGACACCAACGTCGCCCAGGCCACCAACGCCCACCACAAGCGTCCGACCCGCAAGGTCCCCCGAGCCTGTACCGCAGACGAGCTGGCCACCTTCCTCGCCGCCGCCCGCTCTCATCGTCTCTACCCCGCCCTTCACCTACACGGGGATGCGCCGGGGTGAGGTCGCCGGGCTCAGGTGGTCCGACCTCGACCGCGCCACCAACCGGCTCTCGATCACCGGGACCCTCCAGAGCCTCGCCGGCCAGCCCGTCGAGTTCCCCGTCAAGACGCGCACCAGCCGCCGCTGCATCGACCTGGACGACGACACCATGAAGGTGCTCCTGCGGTGGCGACGGAGGCTCGCACGAGAGGGGCTGCCGCACGGCATCGACGACTGGATGTTCCTCAACACGACCGGGCGGTTCGTGAACCCCGAGTCACTCAGCCAGCTCTTCGACCGGCTCCAAGGCCACCTGCTGGAGCTGACCTGCATCCGGTTCCACGACGTGGTGCCACGCCCGGCCGGATCGGGCCGACCCCTCCACGATCTACCACGCGTTCGGCACGATCACGTCCATCATCAGCACGCTCGCCCACATCGTCGACCAGGCCGCGCAAGCAACGGGCCGGGCGACGGGCAGCGACGACGGCCGAGCCGTCGACACGGCGTCCGACGAGGGTCCGGTCCCTGACCGGTCACGCGATCGACAAGCTCAACGACGCCGTTCGGGTGATCTCCTTGGCGCACGAGGTGGTCAGCCACCTCATCTTCGCCGCCGACGACGAGTAGACCCAGGCGTTGTCGGTGGCCATCGAGGGATCCGCCCAGCAGCGGCCAACACGAAGCGCCCGTTGGACGGTCATCGTCGCCACGAGCCATCGCTCGTACCGACCGTCGGAGCTGGCGGAAGCGTCCTCGACCGGCACACATGGGGGATGCCTTGTCAGTCGCCGACGCGCGCGATGGCGGGCGCGCATTTTCCGGACACCATGTCGGAGAGCGCCGAAACATTCTCCAACGGCGCTTACCGGATGCTCCGGCCGCCCGGCCGCCGGACGTTCGAGGACGCGAGAATCGGACATCGCGTTCGCCGTCGCAGGTGCACCCAGGAACGGCGCTTCTGTGACGCGCTCGGCGGCCGTCCATTGAGCCTTCGAGGACACGCGTTATCGGCACCACCGTCGCGAGCGTCAGACCGTCAGCGTTCGGCGCTTCGAGGATGCCGTCAGCGGCCGCGAGCCGCACGTTACCGGACGGCGCGATTCGGACATCGCGGCCGCCGTGCTGCGGGCGGGAGTAACGGCACTTCGAGGATGCGTCCGGCGGTTCGGATCCGCGTGGTATCGGACGCGCGAATCGGCACATCTATCGCGAGGCGGGCGAGCTGTAGCCGGGTGTATCGGGACGCGTGGTATCGGGCGCCGCGCTGTAACTCCCACGGCAGGACCGATCGGGACGTCGCCGTTTGGTTGCGGCCGAGCGGAGCGAAGCGAGCGAGGCTGCTCTAGCGCGCGCGCTCGAGATGGGTTGATACCGGATCGCCCGAGGACGGCGGCTGCGGGATTGCGAGCGCGTGTCGGTTCACGCTCACCGCCACGGCGACGGCCGTGTTCGTCGCTTGGGAACGTCGCCCGGGTGCACCCGATGCTGGAGCACCCGCCCTCCAAACCGCAAGCGCCGCGGTCGCCGCGGGCGTACCCGGTTGCTGCTGGGACCGGCAACCCTCCTCCTCCGCGGCGACCCTGAGCTGAGGCACTCAGAATCTGTCCAACATGTTTCGGCAGCCGGCACAGCGACTGGCGCCGGATCGGTGAGGACGACGCCGTCGACCGGACGGCTCGCCACGCGAGCGCCATCGGCCCCGCATCGCGGCGAGGCCCGCAGCGCCGGAGACGGCGGCCCTCTCCTCCCGCCGCCAAAGTCAGCGTCAGCGGTAGACCGCAGGGTCCAGCGTTCGAGAGCGTCCAGGTCCCACCAGCACTGCCGCATGTCGAAATGGGCGGCAAGAGCAGGGCGGAGGAAATCCGTACAACTACGGATGCCGGAAACAGGCGCCGGCGTCATCGTGATCACGTGCCCGCCGAGAGGCCAGCCGCCCGGAGGCCGCGGCTGGCTGAGCAAAGTGAATGGAGGTGCACGGGGGTGCTCGTGCTGGTCACCGGGGGAACGGGATACGTCGGCTCGCACGCGATCGCCGCGCTCACGAACGCAGGGCACGGCGTCCGCCTCCTGGCAAGGTCTCCCGATCGAATCCCCGCCGCGCTCGAGCCTCTCGGCGTCGAAGCGGTCGAGACCGCCATCGGTGACGTGACCGAGTCGGCCGCAGTTGAACGCGCGCTCGAGGGATGCGACGCGGTCGTGCATGCCGCCTCGGTCTTTTCCACCGACGCTCGCAACGCGGACGAGATGAAGGCGGTGAACGTTCGGGGCACCGACATCGCAACGTCGGCCGGGTCGCCAAGCGGCCCGGGATCGGCCACGTCCACCCGCACCAGCTGCGCCACACGTTGGCCACCCAGGCTTTCAACCGCGGCATGCGACTCGAAGCGATCGCCGCCCTCCTCGGGCATCGCGCGATGGGGATGACCCTCACCTACGCCCGCATCGCCGACCGTGTCGTCGCCGACGAGTACGCATCGGTCAGCGCCCACATCAACGCCCTCTACGGACAGATCCCCACAGGCGCGCTGCCCGCCGACGTCGAGACCGCTGCGATGACCCGGCTCCGTCACGAAGCCCACGCCCGCATGCTCGGCAACGGGCTGTGCACACGACCAGCCGAGCTCGACTGCCGCATGGAGACCGTCTGCGAGACGTGTGCCTACTTCGCCACCGGACCCGAGTTCGTCCCCGTCCTCCTTCGTCAACGAGACCACGCCCGCCACCACGACCAGACCGAGCGCGCCGACCTCTACAACACCCTCATCGAACGAGCAGGAACACCCTCTTGACAGCGATCACCCGGATAACGCCGGGAGTCCGGCGCTGCCGATCGTCGCTGCGCGGTTCGGTGCGCGACCTAGCGAGCCGCTCTCGCCCTGCACGTGCCACGAAGTTCACGAGCCGGCCGTCGGCGACCACGTCGAACTGTCGACCATGTGCCGGCGCCGGGGCCCTGCCGGCTGCGGACGGGCGTGCCTCGTGCTGCAACGACCGGGGTGGCGACCTGCCGACCGCTCGTTAGACACGGAACCGGAAGTCGGTCAGCTGGCCCGTAGCGGCGAGCTCTGTGCGGGTGAGGACGATCGGGTCCGTGCCTGTCGATTCATAGAGCCGCACGCCGTCGCCGAGCAGCACCGGCGCGAGGTGGATCACGATCTCGTCGAGAAGGCCATCTTGTAGGCACTGCTTGGCGAGGTTAGCGCCGAAGATGACGACGTTCTTGCCGTTGGCCGCCGTCCGCGCCGTCGCCACCGCGTCGGCGAGTGGACACGACAGGAACGTGACCGATTTCTGCGCGGCCTGGTGTGGCGGTTGGTGCGTGAGCACGAACACCGGGCCGCGCCATTCGCCGCCATAGATCCCATCCACACCGTCATAGAGCCGCTGCGCGACGTCGTACCAGCGGCGGCCACCGAGGATCGCACCTGCCGAACGCAGAACCTCGTCCGCGATCGCGCTGCGGTCGACGTCGATGTCACGCGTGTTGGCACCGTCGTCGCTCCACTCGCGGACCGCCCAGTCCATCGAGTCGTTCGGCCCGGCGATGAAGCCGTCCAGCGACATCGTGATGTGCCAGATGACCCTGCTCACATACGGACCGACTTCCTCATGGTTACGGGCGACCACGATGCTCACGACGTGGTCCTCGTCGCGACCACACGGTCAGACGTCGCGGCTCGGAACGTGAGATGCGTGGCGAACGGTGTCGCGACCTGGTCGGTCTGCTCGAGTTCGACACGGTCGGCGAGTGGGCGTGCGAACAGCCGGGTACCGGCGCCGAGCAGGACCGGCACCACGTGCAAACGGATCTCGTCGACCAAGCCGGCGGCGAGGCATTGCTGAATGACGTCCGCACCCCCGGCGACCATCACGTCGCCGTCGCCCGCGACGGCAGCCGCCAACTCGACGGCGCGAGCGGCGCCCTCGGTCACGAACCTGAACACCGTCGGTCCTCGCACTAGGTCCTCGCCAGGTCGGTTGGTGATCACGAACACCGGCAGGCGAAAGGCGCCATCCTCGCCCCACGGGTCGATGCCGACGTCGAACATCCGCCGACCGATCACCACCGCCCTTGTGGTGGCATACATCCGTTCGAGCGCGTCCCGGTCGGCCGCAGTTGGAGGGAAACCATCTTCGCCCATCCAACGATGCAGCCGCGTGCCGGCCTCACCGAACGGTCGCCCGACGGCCACTCCAGGACCGGCCACGTAGCCGTCCACCGACGGGCTGACATCGACTACCACTTTGCCCATTCGTGATCCCTTTCCTTCTGACGATGCGGTTGACAACCCAGGTCGTGCCCGACGGCGGCCCGCCGCTGAAACTCCCGTACGGTCAATGCGTCAACGGACTCGAGAACTTCGATCGAGCACCGGTTGAACTCCTCGCCGAGTGCCCGCCGGTCGAGCGCCGCACGGTGGTGGGCGAGGTCTGCGTCGAGCGTCACTGCCTTCGAGGCGATGATCTTGCGTGATGGTCGTCTCCGTCTCGTCGCACTGGTTGGCCACCGGTCGGTGAGATTCAGATCCGGAAGATGCTCAGGTAGGTCGACGGTTCGAGCGCCTCGAAGTCGTCGTGGGAAGACCCGGCGGCGGCGGCGTACCCGTCGCCGGCTGCGAGCTCCTGGCCTTGGTTCCGGACCCGACCGCTCAGCAGGTAAGAGAACTCGGCGTAGCCGTGTACGTGGGGTGTGCCCTGATAGCCGGCGTCGGCTTCGACGAGGGCGACGAGGTAGCCGTCGGCGCTGCCGAGCACCTTCGCCCGGGCGTCGCCGTCCCCCCACGGCACCCAATCGGTGTCGGCGTTGCGGGTGATGTTCCAGCCGTCGCGTAACGGATTTGCCATGGTCGATTGCCTCACTTGTCTTGGGGGTTGCCTGGAGGCGGGAACTCGCCGGACACCGCCTCGGGCGGTCTCGTCGCGACCGCGGGGTGACCGCTGTCGGTACTCGAGTGGAGTGCACTCGCGGGGGTCCGTCTTGGACCCTCACTGGCGGCGTCGTCACCCGATTGCCGAAGCGCGTCGAGCCGGTGGGGCCGCGCTCGATGCTGGCGGTCGCGGACGTCGTCGGGTCGAACACCACGGCAATCCTCACGCCACCCGCGGGGCCCCGTCATCCGTACTTTCTCGGATTCGTCGACGTACGCGCGCCGGGGTCACGCGCCCGGTCGAGAGCCCAGGCCACAATCCGAGCCCGTCGACGGCAACGCGCTCAACGGCCCGCCCGCCCGCGAGCCGCTGTGGAGGTTCTCGGTCTGGGCCGACCGTGAGAGCCTCGACGCGTCGCTGCTGCGGATCGGTGATGATCGCGGCGAGTCGCGGATCGGTGCAGACGATCCGTGGATTTACGGATATCCGCTCGGTAACGCCGGGGTCATCGTTGTGTCATGCCGAAGACGGCGCGAGTCCATCGGGGCGTGGCGTTGGCCGTGTTGTGCCTGGCGGCGTTCATCAGGGTCTGGCGACCTAGGACGTCAGAGTACGGCGTTCCCTACATGTCCGCATCCGTCATACGGTCCCCACGTGAAGCGCGAAGGCCTCGACCTGTGCGCCGGCGAGGAGTGACGAACGATTCGCGACGACATCCTGCCGCTCGCCCTCGCCGGGACTCGCCTCGGCGACGTTTGCTGGAGATCGGTCCTCGCCCAGGCCTGACGGCCGATCTCCTGCGTGGGGACATGGACCACTTGTCCGCCGTCGGGCCTTCGGATCCGAGAGGACGCCGGCCGAGGCAGAGGTCATCATCCGCCGCGCAATGAATACGGAGGCGCAGAATGGAACCCGACCCAGACCTCATCCTCATCCTCAGCATTGTCGGCAGCCTGTCTGCGATCGGCCTGGTCACGTGGATCTACATCCTGCCGAGGTTGCGCACGCTGCCCCGAGACGATGCTCTCAGGCTTCTCGTCCTGCCGCACACACTTAGGTTCGTCGGGCTGAGCTTCCTCGTCGACGGCGTCGTGTCTCCGGCGCTGCCATCCGAGTTCTCCGCCCCGGCCGCCTGGGGCGACTTCACGGCCGCGGTCCTCGCGTTGCTCGTAGTAGCCGCGATCGCCAAGCGCTGGTCAAACGTCGTCCCACTCATCTGGGTCTTCAACGTATGGGGGACGATCGACCTCCTATACGCCAACGCCAACGCCGTCAGACTGCACGTCGATCCTGGTGAGTTCGGCGCTGCCTACTACATCCCCACGGTCTGGGTCCCGTTGCTGCTCGTGTCGCACGGCCTCGTGTTTTGGCTTCTCCTTCGATCAAGGCATGTGGCTGGCGGTGTACGCGCAGCACGCCAGTGAGGATCGACGCAGGCGCGAGCGCCCGACGGGGACGGTCGAGCGGGTTCGCAGCGGCGGACCGGTCGACGAGGGCAACGCGCCGGTCTGTCAGAGGTCGCCCAGAGTGCGCTGACGTGATTGGCACACGCGAACCGATCAGGTCAGCTTGGCGAGCAGTCGAACGAGGGTCTCCCGCTGTCTAGATGTGAGCGGCGCGAGCACGGCATTCTGGACGTCGTCGAGCACGGCGTCAAGCCGTTCCAGCGTGTCGGCGCCACGCTTGGTCATTGTGATGACGTTGCGACGACGGTCGGCCATGTCGGGCTCGCGTTGGGCGAGCCCGCGCTCAACAAGTTCGTTCAGCGTGGCGACGACGTCACTTCGGTCGATCCCGGTGCGCCGTCCGAGATCCACCTGGCTGGCGGGGCCGTACTGCTCGAGCGCGGCGAGAAGTCGAAAGTGATAGCCGCGGACACCTTCGCGGTCGAAGGCTTCGGCCAGCAGGCCTTGCGACCGGGCGTTGGCACGGCTCAGCAGCCACGTTGGCCTTGTGGCGACCCGTCTCAGCGCTGTCACGAAGGCCAATCCTACGAGGGTTGTTGGTCGTGCCAACGAACCGGTATCGTTGGGTGAACCAACGATCTTCGTCGGAGGAATCATGTCCACTCCGTTCGGCCCCCAGCTCATCGGCGAGACCGAAAAGACCCTCAACGCCCTGCTTCACCGGTTCCTCCAAGGGACCGGGCTCAGCGAGCCTCAGTGGGTGACCCTGCGGCTGGCCGGCGGGCTCGACGGCAGCGTCGACGCCGACGGCCTGGCAACCGCCGTGGCCGACCGTGCTCGCTTCTCCGATGCCGTCGATCTCGTCGGTGCGCTGACCGACCGCGGCCTGCTCGCCGACGGGCGGCTCACCTCCGCTGGACGCGAACTGACCACGGCCACGCAGACCACGATCACCGCTGGCACCGCTGCAATCTGGGAGAGCCTCCCGAGCGACGACGTCGCCGCCGCAACGCGGGTGCTCAACGAGGTCATCACACGAGCCCGAGTCATACTCGGGTGAGACCGACCAGCACGACAACGAGGTCGCTTTCTGAAGCGGTGACGGCCAGTCCCAATCCGAGTGGCGCACTGCACACATCGACAGGTCGCGCGCGAGCCTCGAGGCGGGAACGGGACGACTCGACTGTTCGCCGAGGAGACCACGAGGCACGGCGGAGCGGATCGAGCGCGCACCGAACGGCCAGCCAGCGGGTGTCCGCTAATTGCGTCCGGTAATTGCGGCGCCGAGCGTCATCGAACGCCGGGTGGCAGCGCTGTCAGCCCTAGCGTCGTGGACGGATGAAGGCCATCGCGATCGTCTTCGCCTATCTCGTCGGCGCGTTCCTCGTCGTCCGAGCAATCGTCGAACTCGTGACGATCGACTATGGCGACGCGTCCGCCTACGAGGACGATTGGGGCGGACCGTCCCTCGTCGGCGTGTTGGCAGTGCACTGCCTGCCGGGCGTCATAGCCGCCGCGCTGATGATCTGGGGCGCGCGGCGACTCCGCCGAAACACCGTCCGCTAACCCCGCTGCCGAACACCCCGGAGCACCGTCCGGCATCGCCGGCAGTCCCGCGCTACCGAATGTCCCAGGACGTCGTTCGGTCGGGGACGCGTCTGAGCGGACGTGCGAAGAACGGCAGTTCGGAGCGTTGCGACCGGGCCGGGCTTGGGACACTTCTTGGCCCCGTGGCCGCCTTACGCGTTGACCCGGCGTGCCGTGAGCCAGGTTCCCCAACCGGCCTGGGAGGTTGTGCCGTCCCACGTACCGGGCAACGCGCTCAACACATCCGCGGGCGGGAGGTAGATGGGCGTCTCCTCGCCATTCGTGCTGACCCATAACAACACGCCGTGGTCGGCCAGAACGCGCGAGGTCTCGGCCGGAAACAGGAACATGTTGATGAGCGCGACACCGGCCACCGAACCGGTGCGCAACGGTAGAGCTGAGGCATCGGATTGGATCTGACTACCCCTGAACGACGCGAATCGGAGCATCTCTCGCGAGAGATCCAACGAGACGACATCACGAAACACCTGCTGTAAGTCAGCGGTAGCGTTGCCGGTTCCTGAACCAACCTCCACGCACCAACCGCTCGGGAATGGGCCACCTCGGGTCAGCGCATCCACGAGCGCATCGTGACGCTCTGGTACGTCTCGGTCGCGCCAGCCCGAAGCGCCTGAATCGAAGAGTGACTTGATCTGAGCCAGTCCTTTAGGCGTCCACGCATCACGGTCCAGCGAAATCGCCCGCGTCAACTCTTGCATCGGACGCGCCGTATCTCCCCACTCCGGCCGCCCCGGCTGATCGGGGATGACCCTCGGCAGTTCGACCATGCTCATCAAACCCGCCACACCGTCGAACCACATGGGCGTCGCGGTTGCTCGTAACAGGCCGCTCTCGCGGTTGCTGGCATCCACGCATAATGCCCTGATCCGGCGTCGCCTCGATTGTCCGAGTACCGCGTCCGAATATCCCGCCGGCCGGCGTCCGCTATCGCTGGCAGTCCCCGCGTTGCTGAACATCGCTGGCGACATGTTCGGTGCGCGAGGTGCGCGATTGCCGAACGCACTTCAGGGTCAAGCCGCCCAGCCGTTTGGGCGTCGGCCACGCCGAACGAACGACTCTGGCGCGCAGATGGCCTGTCGTCGGCTGATGTCACGCTGGGTACCGGGTTCGGTTATGTGTCCTTGGTGTTCGGAGGCGGTGCGCGAGTGGCGCGAGGGCGGCGTAGGAGGCGTCCCGGGGCCGTACGCCCGACTTGTGTACAGCGAGGTCGCCCCGGACACCCGCCTGACAGGCAAGGCGCACCGAGTCACCGTGCAGGCGACGTGCGGCGAGCGTTTGCAGAAGGCCGACCTCGATCTGCGGCGGCTCGTCGAGATGTTCCGGCCCGTCGACGACCTTTGTCCAGCAGAGGGCGCAGTGCGCCGTCCCGCCGCAGGCGGTCGGCCACACGTAACCGGCTCGCGTCGCCGCGGCCATCACGTTCTCACCGTCGCGACAGTCGAATTCGAAGCCGTGGGGGTCGACGCGAAACCTCCAGGAGCTGTCTGCGTGCTCGGCGCTCATGCTCTTGTCTCTTTCCGGTTGGGCCGCCCTTGCCCGTGGTGATCAGGCGCTTCAAGCTGCTGTTGATGTATGAGCCCCATGAGTTCGAGCAGACATCGAAACACTCATACTCGGGTGTCAGGCCTCGGTGCGTGAAGCGGACTTCCGTTTCGTCGCCCTTGTCAGAGACCTCGAAGGTGATCTCGGTGCCCTTCCACTCGGTCCGGTCTTCGGTGAAGCTGAAGTAGTTGTCAAGGACGAGCCAGCGGAGGCGTCGCCCAGGAACCGCCTCAACAACCTTGATCCGGCAACGATGAACGTCCTTGTACCGATAGACGAACTCCTCAGAGGTATGACCTGAACCTGTGGATCGGCGATCCGTTCGAGGGCGCGACGTACCTTCCTCGTTGAACGGAACGAGCTCTGCCGGCGTTGTCGCGCCGGCGAGGAAGGAACGCCGATGTTGAGAGTAGTGACCGATGACGACACCCGCGCGGAGATGCGTGGAGCGCTCGATGAGATCGTCCTCGACGGCGCCCGGCGCATGCTGGCTGCCGCGCTCGAGGCCGAAGCCGACGACTGCATCGCTCGCCTTGCGGGCGAGCTGGATGAGCGGGGGCGGCGTCTTGTGGTCCGCAACGGCCACGCCGAACCCCGCACGATCACCACCGCGGCGGGCCGGATCGAGGTGACCGCACCGCGCGTCAACGACAAGCGCGTTGA
>JBKPDT010000057.1:0-11517 GCA_046728035.1 Candidatus Methylomirabilota bacterium
GATAGGGATGATCGAGCTGACGCTCGCGATGGCCGAGCGCGCCGTGCGCGCCGCCCAGGACAAGGCCAAGACCCTCGGCACCGCGATGACGGTGACGGTGGTGGACGAGGCGGGCCGCCTCGTGCTGAGCGCGCGCGGGGACGGCACCAGCTTCTTGAGCCCGGAGACCTCGCGCGCCAAGGCGACCGCCGCCGCCAACTTCCGCGCGTCCACCGCCGAGCTGGCCGAGCGCGCCCAGAAGGGCTCGGTGTTCTTCGCCACCGTGGCGAGCGTGCTCCCCGGCCAGGTGCTGCCAAGCCATGGCGGCATGCCCATCGTGGCGAAGGGCAAGGTGATCGGCGGCATCGGCTGCGGCGGCGGCACCGGCGAGCAAGACCACGAATGTGCGGTGGCCGGCGCGGCGGTGCTTGGCGAGCCGCAGCCGCAGGCGAGGCGAGCGGATACATGATGGGTCCGAGCGAAGCGAGGTTCGCGTGATGGCGGACGTGAAGATCGACACGGTGCGCTCGTACAGCGGCGGCGTGCCCGGCCGCGCGCTCAATCAGGCGCGCACCAACCACTTCGTGATCGACTCGCCCTCGGGCCCGCACGAGGCGCTGTCCTCCGGCGAGGCCTTCCTCGCCGGGGTGTCCTCGTGCGGCGTGACCCTCATCGAGCTCTACGCGCAGGAGCAGCGCGTGCCGCTGCGCCGCACCGAGGTGACGATCGAAGGCATCCGGGCCGTCGCCGAGCCCAACCGCTTCGCCGAGGTGCGGATGCGCTTCGAGCTGGCCGGCGTGGACCAGGCACAGGCGGAGCTGCTCGTCGAGGTCTACAAGAACCGCTGACCACTCTATCGCACGGTCGCGGTCGCGACCAACGTGAGCGTGAGCGTCCTCGCCAAGCCCGCATGAGCCATCACCACTCCCACGGCCCGGCGGGCGGAGCGCCCGAGGCCGTCCCCTTCACGCTGGCGCTGGAGCGGATGAACCGCTTCCAGGAGCCAGAGGCGCGCTCCTTCATCGCGGGCCTCGGCCTGCCGCCGGGGTCGCGGGGCCTCGACGTGGGCTGCGGGGTGGGCCTCTACACCCTCTGGCTCGCCGAGGCGGTGGGGCCGGAGGGCCGCGTGCTCGGCATCGAGCCCTCCGCCGAGCGCGTGGACGCTGCCCGTGCGCTGGTGGGCGCGCGTCTCGCGCCGCCGCGCCTCGAGTTCCGCGAGGGCGACGGCACCGCCGTGGACGCGGCCGATGCCGCCTTCGACTGGCTCTGGTGCGGCGACGTGCTGCACCACATCCCCGACACCCAGGCCGCGCTCAAGGAGTTTGCCCGCGTCGTCCGACCGGGCGGCCTCATCGTGGTCAAGGAGTCGCAGGCGCTCTCCGCCCTCTTCCTGCCCGGCCATCCCGAGCTCGAGCGGCGGATCCACCAGGCCGAGACGGAGCGGAGCCGCGAGGAGGCGGGCGAGCGGTCCTTCCAGGAACGCCGGCAGCGCACGCTCGAGTCCCTGCGCGAAGCCGGCTTCGCGGACGTCGCGCACGAGACGCATCTTCTCCAGCGCCGCGCCCCGCTCGACCTCCCGGCTGCCGAGTACATCGCCACCGTCGTCTTCGGCCGGAACTGGGGCGAGCGGATCCGGCCCTTGCTCTCCGCCGAGGACTGGCGACGCCGGACCGCGCTCTGCGAGCCACATTCTCCCGAGTACGTGCTGGCCCGCCCGGATTACTATTGCCTCTATCCCATCACCGTGTTCACGGCCCGCACCCGGGCGTGAAGGAGGGCTCCACACCATGGGCAAGTCCGTCGCCCTGACCGCCGAAGACAGCCACCGCCTCGACGCTTATCGTGCCGAGTCCGCGGGCAAGCCCCGCGCCGGCATCGTGGTCATCCAGGAGATCTTCGGGGTGAACCCGCACATCCGGAAGGTGACGGACAGCTTCGCAGCGGAGGGCTACGTCGCCCTCGCCCCCGCCATCTTCGACCGCGTCCAGCGCAACTTCGAGATCGGCTACACGCCCGCCGATGTCGAGACCGGCCGCACCACGCGCGGCAAGATCCAGCTCGACGACATGGTGGCGGACGTGCGGGCGGCGGTGAAGGCGCTCCAGGCGGAAGGCCTCAAGGTGGGCGTGGTCGGCTACTGCCTGGGGGGGACGCTGGCCTGGCTCGCGTCCACGCGCATCGACGGCGTGGGGGCGGCGGTCTGCTATTACGGCGGCGGCATCGCGGCCTCCGCCTCGGAACGGCCCCGCTGTCCCGTGCTCATCCACTGGGGGGAGACCGACGCGTCCATCCCGCCCGACCATTGGGCGACGGTGAAGAAGGCGCATCCCGATGTGCCGGCGCACGTCTACCCCGCGGGCCACGGGTTCCACTGCGACGAGCGCGGCAGCTATCACGCGGAGAGCGCCGCGCTGGCCGGCCGCCGCACGCTGGACTTCTTCCGCGAGCACCTGAGCTAGCCCGCGACGATGAACTTCGCCTTCTCGGACGAGCAGCAGGCACTCCGCGACCAGGCGCGGAAGTTCCTGTCCGACCGCGCGGCGCCCGCGCGGGTCCGGCGCATCCTCGAGTCGGACGAGCCCTTCGACCGCGAGTTGTGGCGCGGCATCGGCGAGCTCGCCTGGACCGGAACCGCCATCCCCGAGTCCTACGGGGGCGCCGGCTTCGGTTACCTCGAGCTGTGCGTGCTCGCCGAGGAACTGGGGCGGAGCCTCGCCCCCACCCCGTTCTCCTCCTCCGTGTACCTCGCCACCGAGGCGATCCTCCTCGCGGGCACGGCCGAGCAGAAGCAGCGGTGGCTCCCGCGCCTGGCCCTCGGCGAGGCCATCGGCTGCCTTGCCCTCGCCGAGGGGCCCCGAGCGCCGCATCCCGGCAACATCGAGACGACCGCCCGCGGTGACCGGATCTCCGGCGCCAAGATGCCTGTGGCGGACGGCGACGTCGCCGACTTCGCGGTGGTCGCCGCCCGGCCCCTCGACACCACCGATCCCCGCGCGCTGTCCCTTTACCTCGTGGAACTCGGCGCCGCCGGGGTCACCCGGGCGCGCGTCGAGACGGTGGACCCCACGCGCTCCCACGCGCGCCTGGCCTTCGACGGGGCCGTCGCCGAGCCGCTGGGCGCCGCGGGCGCCGGCTGGCTGCTCCTCGAGCGCCTCTTCGACCGCGCCGCCGTGCTGTTCGCCTTCGAGCAGGTAGGAGGCGCCCAGGTCGCGCTCGAGATGGCGCGCGACTATGCGCTCGGGCGCTTCGCCTTCGGCCGGCCCATCGGCTCGTTCCAGGCGATCAAGCACAAGCTGGCCGACGTCTACGTGGCCGTCGAGCTGGCGCGCTCGAACGCCTACTACGGCGCGTGGGCGCTGTCCACCGACAACCAGGCCCTGCCGGTGGCGGCGGCCGCCGCGCGCGTGGCCGCGAGCGAAGCCTTCTTCCACGCCGCCAAGGAGAACATCCAGACTCATGGCGGCATGGGCTTCACCTGGGAGTTCGACTGCCACATGTACTACCGCCGCGCCAAGCTGCTGGCGCTGACCCTCGGCAGCGTGCCGCGCTGGAAGGACAAACTCATCACGCGCCTGCTTGGCGAGGCGCAGCCCGCTCTGGGAGCCGCTGCCGAAGGCGAGGCGACCCTCCAACGATCGAGCCGAGCGGATACATAGTCATGGACTTCACGGATACCCCCCAGGAAGCGCAGTTCCGCGCGGAGGCGCGCGCGTGGCTCGACGGCACCGCGGAGCGCCGTGCCTATCCCGGCGAGACGTGGAAGGCGCGCTACGGCGAGGCCGACGGCCTCGCGCGGGCAAAGGCGTGGCAGGCGAAGAAGCATGCCGCCGGCTTCGCCGCCGTCACCTGGTCGACGGAGTACGGCGGTCGCGGCGGCACACCCATCCAGCAGGTGATCTACAACCAGGAGGAGGCGCGCTTCCTCGTTCCGCGCGGCTACTTCGAGATCGGGCTGGGCATGTGCATCCCCACCCTGCATGCCTACGCGACGGAGGCGCAGAAGCAGCGCTACACCCCGAAGGCCCTGGCCGGCGAGGAGATCTGGTGCCAACTCTTCTCCGAGCCCGCCGCCGGGTCGGACCTCGCCGGCCTGCGCACGCGCTCGGTACGGGACGGTGGCGACTGGGTCATCAACGGCCAGAAGATCTGGACCTCGGGGGCCCACTTCGCCGACTGGGGCATCATCGTCACCCGCAGCGACCCGCGGGCGCCCAAGCACAAGGGGCTCACCTTCTTCTTCCTCGACATGCACTCGCCCGGCATCGAGGTGCGGCGCATCAAGCAGGTCTCCGGCGCCTCGAACTTCAACGAGGTGTACTTCACCGACGTGCGGGTGCCGGACAGCCAGCGCCTGGGCGCGGTGGGCCAGGGCTGGGGGGTGTCCATCACCACCCTCATGAACGAGCGGCTGGCGGTGGGGGACGTGGCAGGTCCGGACTTCGACGAGATCTTCGCGCTGGCCCGGGCGGTGGAACTGCCCGATGGGCCGGCCATCCGGAACGGGGCGGTGCGCGAGCGCCTCGCCGAGTGGTACGTGCGTCAGCAGGGTCTCCGCTATACGCGCTTCCGCACCATGACCGCGCTCTCGCGCGGCGAGACACCCGGTCCGGAGGCCTCCATCGCCAAGATCGTGAGCGCGAGCAAGCTGCAGGAGATTGCCGCCTTCGCCATGGACCTCCAGGACATGGGCGGCGCCGTGCTCGACCCCACGCAGGTACCCATGCGCGCGGCCTTCCAGGACGCGCTCCTCTACTCGCCGGGCGGGCGGATCGCGGGCGGTACCGACGAGATCTTGCGCAACATCATCGCCGAGCGGGTGCTGGGACTGCCCGCGGACGTGCGGGTGGACAAGGAGCTGCCCTTCGACGAGGTGCCGTCGGGGAGCGCCGCGGAGGGGCCGCGCCCGACGCGACGGTGAGGGCGGTCCGGCCTCCTACCCTTCCCGGGCGGTGAGGAACTCGCGCCACGCCACCCGGTGCCCGCGGAAGAAGTAGGCGAGCATGACGACGGCAGCGAGGAGGTTGCCGGCGAGGATGTTCCACCACGCCAGCGCCTCGAAGAGCCACTCGGCCAGGATCATGATCAGCGCGATGAAGAACACCTCGAAGCAGCAGAAGAGCATGACGAACGCGTAGAGCAGGCGCGGCTCCCGGTCGGCGAGGGCCAGCAGTCCGGCCATGAGCCAGCCGAAGAAGGCGAACGCGGCGCCGTGGATCAGGGTGTACTTGATCACGAGCGGCCAGGTGATCACCAGCGCCGATGGGTCGCGCAGGCCTTCCAGCACCGCCGCGCCGAGGAGGGCGGGCGTCCGCAGGGGCATCCCCGCCGCGGTGTCGACGATGAGGAACCAGATCGCGACGGCGGCCGCCCCGAGGAGTCCGGCGACGAGGCCCTCGCGGAACACCCGCGTCCACGGCCCCAGCAGCACGCGGCCGAGCGCGCGATGGCCGATGAAGAAGTAGGCGAGCATGCCTCCCGCGGCGAGCGCGTTGGCGACCAGGATGGACCACCACGCGATGTCGTTCAGCACCGGATGCGCGAGGTTCACCACCACCGCGAGGAAGAACACCTCGAAGCACAGCACCGCGATGACGAGGGTCAAGAGCAGGGCGGGCTTGCTCTGCGCGGACCAGATCAGGGAGGCGATGAGGATGCCGATGAGCGCGAAGACCACACCATGAAGCACCGTGTATTGGACCACGAGGTGCGGCGCCACGGGCACCGTGGAGGGATCGGTGACGCCTTGGAAGGTAGCGGCGCCCAGAAGCGCGGGCGTTCGGAAGGGCCGGCCCCGGGCGGCGTCGTAGATGAGGAACCATACGGCGACGAGGGTGGCACCGATGAGCCCACCGATGATGCCTTCGCGGACATAGCGTGGATGGGAGGTCATGGGGTCCTCCTTCTCCCGATCGGCTGCTTGCGTCCTGCCCCCAGGGGTACCACTAACCCCTGGCGGGGGCAACCCCGCCCTCAGGCGGTGCGCAGGGCCTGGAGGATCTCCGCGCCGGCGACCTCGGCGCGCCACCGGTGGATGCCGTCCGTGCGGGCGAGCGCGTCGAGGTCGCTGGGCGGTGTCGCGGCAAGGCGGTCGATGAGCCGCTGGGGGAAGAAGAAGCCCGGATCGAGGCCGATCGCGGCCGCGCTCTTGGTCCGCCATGCACGGAGCGCCTCGATCCGCCGCCGCACCGGGCCGGGCACGTTCGGTCGCGGCTTGGGGGTGCGTACGGGCAGCTCGGCCTCCGGCACGACGAGGCCACGGGCGACGGCGCCGAGGATGGCGGCGCCGAAGCGGCGCTCGAACCTCGGCGTGCAGCCAGGCACCTCGAGCAGTGCCGCCACGTCGGTGGGGCGGCGCGCGGCCAGCAGCACGAGGGTGTCATGGCCGAGGATCATGAAGGGCGGCCGGTCCAGCTCCAGCGCGAGGCGCTCACGCTCGCGAAAGAGCTCGCGGAGCACGGCGAGCCCGCGGCGGTCGAGGTCCTTGGTGCCCTTGAGGGTGAGGTAGGCGTCGGGATCCGACACCCGCGGCGGCAGGCTCTGAGCGGCGAGGGCCGCGCACTCCTCCTCCAGCCAGGCGAGGCGGCCCTTGGCGGCGAGCTCCTCGGCGAGCCGGTCGCGGAGGGGGAACAGGTGGACGACGTCGTTGAGCGCGTAGGTCTCCTGCTCGGCGGTGAGCGGGCGCCGCGACCAGTCGTCCTTTTGCCGCGACTTGCCGGGGTCCACGCCCAGGTAGCTCTTGAGCAGCACGTCCAGGCCCAGCGCGGTGACACCGAGGAAACGCGCGGCGATGGAGGTGTCGAAGACGCTGGCGACGGCGAAGGCGTGCTGCCGCTTGAGATAGCCGAGGTCGTTGTCGGCGGCGTGGAAGATCTTCACGATGCGGGGATCGGCGAGCGCGGGCCCCAGCGCGGAGAGGTCGGCGAGGGCAAGGGGGTCCACCAGGTGCGCTCCCCCCGTATCCGTGGCGACCTGCACCAGGCAGAGCTTGCCGGGATAGTGGTGCAGGCTGTCCGCCTCGGTGTCGATGGCCACCGCCCGGGCCGCGCCCAGGTCGGCGGCAAGGCGGCGCATCTCCTCGGCGGTGCGGATCCAGCGGGGGGCGCGGGGGGAAGCGGACATGTCCGTCTGTTATACTACGCCGCCATCGATCCCTGCCGTCCAGGAGGCCTCCCATGAAGATCTCAGCCTGCGGCGCAGTGATCACGGGCGGCGCCTCCGGTCTCGGGCGCGCCACCGCGGAGCGGCTGCTCGCGGCGGGCGGCCGCGTGGCGCTCCTGGACCTGCCGCGCTCCGCGGGGGCGGACGTGGTCAAGCAGCTGGGCGATCACGCGCACTTCGTCCCCGCCGACGTGACCAACGCCGACGAGGTGGCGGGCGCGCTGGACAGCGCCGTCGCCCGTTTCGGCGCCCTCCACGTGCTCGTCAACTGCGCCGGCATCGGGGCCGCCGAGAAAACCTTCGGCAAGCGCGGCCCGGCCGACCTCGCCGGGTTCTCCCGGGTCATCCAGGTGAACCTCATCGGGACCTTCAACTGCATCCGGCTCGCCGCCGCGCACATGGCCAAGAACACGCCCAACGAGGACGGCGAGCGCGGGGTCGTCATCAACACCGCCTCGGTGGCCGCCTTCGACGGCCAGATCGGCCAGGCCGCCTACTCCGCTTCCAAGGGTGGCATCGTGGGCATGACGCTGCCGATCGCGCGCGATCTCGCCGAGCTCGGCATCCGCGTCTGCACCATCGCGCCCGGCCTCTTCGACACGCCGCTCCTCGCAGGGTTGCCCGAGCCCGCGCGTGTCTCGCTCGGCAAGCAGGTCCCCTTCCCGCCGCGCCTGGGCCGCCCCGCCGAGTACGGCGCCCTCGCCGCCCAGATCGTCGAGAACCCCATGCTCAACGGCGAGACGATCCGGCTCGACGGCGCCATTCGGATGCAGCCCCGGTGACGGGTTGCAGGACGTGAGAGACTGAAGCCGATGATCAAGCTGAGACCGGCCAAGGAGCGGGGCCACTTCGACCACGGCTGGCTGGACACCTTCCACACCTTCTCCTTCTCCCAGTACCACGATCCCGCCCACATGGGCTTCCGCTCGCTCCGCGTGATCAACGAGGACCGGGTCGAGCGCGGAGCGGGCTTTCCGCCGCACTCGCACCGGGACATGGAGATCATCACCTACGTCCTCGCCGGCGGCCTGGCCCACAAGGACAGCATCGGCAATCACTCGGTGATCCGCCCCGGCGACGTCCAGCGCATGAGCGCGGGCACGGGCGTCACTCACAGCGAGTACAACGCGTCGAGCACCGAGCCCGTGCATCTCCTGCAGATCTGGATCCTGCCCGAGAGCCGGAACCTGCCGCCCAGCTACGAGGAGAAAGTGTTCTCGGCCGCGGAGAAGCGCGGACGGCTCCGCCTCGTGGCCTCGCGCGACGCGCGCGAGGGCTCCGTGCTCATCCACCAGAACGCGAGCGTTTACGCGGGCCTCCTCGAGCCGGGCCAGTCAGTGCGCCACACCCTCGCCGCAGGGCGCGGCGCGTGGCTGCACCTCGTGTCCGGCGCGGCCACCGTCAACGGCAGCCTGCTGGCCACCGGCGACGGCGCCGCCATCGAGAACGAGCCCGCGCTGGACATCGTCGCGACCGCGCCGACCGAGCTGCTCCTCTTCGACCTCGCCTGACCGGGATCCCGACCGTGCGCGATGCGGTGGACAGCCTCGGGCTGGCGCGGACCCTCATCGACTACAACGAGTGGGCCACCGAGCGGCTGCTCCGCGCCGCCGACCGCGTGCCCGACGACGTCTTCAACCGCACCCTTCCGGGCGCGGGACATGGCAGCATCTTCGGTCAGCTCCGCCACATCGCCTGGGTTCAGCTCAACTACCTCGTCGCGCTGGAGGGTAAGGCCAACGACATGGCCGAGAGCGCGGAGATGGTGAAGGCGTCCGGCGTGGATCTGGAGAGCCGCGCCGGCATCCGCGACGCCTTCGCGCGTGGGCACCAGGGGCTTCGCGAGTTCGGCGCCGCGCTCAGCCCCGAACGCTGGGCCGAGCCGCAGCGGACCTGGCCGGGGAAGATGCCGCTCGGGATATACGTCATGCAGGTCGTGCTGCACGGCCAGCACCATCGCGGTGAGACGGCGGCGTTGCTCACCGAGCTCGGCTACTCTCCGGGGGATCTCGACTTCATTTTCTTCGCCTTCGAGCGGCCGGGCGCCTAGCCCCGAGGCGCGCGTCGGGCGGGCGTGAGGGACGGGCCTCTGTCGGCCCCACGACGTCAATGTTTTTCCCGGTTTTTGGCGCCGCGACAATTTTCGTAAGTCAAAACTACCGATCCGTTTCACAACTAGTTGATTTCACGATCCCCACCTTGGTGGACCGCGGTTTGCAAGCAATCGCGGCCATGGACGTCCTCGCCCACATGATGCCGCGGTCGCGCGTGCTCGCCGCCGGCGTCCATCTGCCGCTCAAGAAGCTGGCCCTCTGCCTCGATTGTGACGAATGCTTCGAGCTCGGCTACGCCACCTGCCCTGCCTGCGGCAGCAGCACCTGGAGCCCCCTCGGGCGCTTCCTCGACATCGCGGGGGGCGCGCGCCCCGCGCGGGGGAACGGCGCGACGCGCCGGATCCTGCCGCGCCGCGCCGCCGAGGAGCTCGCCATCGCCAAGCATCTGCTGGTGGTGGCGCGGCATCGGCGGGAGCTCTATGAGGAGATCAAGCGCGCGTTCGCAGGGCACGAGAGCGTGCAGGTCATCCTCGACCGCCGTACGAGTCAGCGCCGCGAGAAGAAGGGCGGTCCCATGCTGGACCGCCGTCGCAACGAGCGGCGCGCGCGCTCGGTCATCGACGAGCAGCTCCGCACCATCGGCTGGTCGCTCGTGCTGCTCGACCTCGCCAAGAGCGGGAAGAGCTAGCCCCGCGAGAGGGGCTTGTAGCGCAGGCGGTGCGGCTGCTCGGCCGCCGCCCCCAGCCGCTTCTTCCGGTCGGCCTCGTACTCCTGGTAGTTCCCCTCGAACCACACCACCTGACTGTCTCCCTCGAAGGCGAGCATGTGGGTGGCGATGCGGTCGAGGAACCAGCGGTCGTGGCTGATTACCACCACGCAGCCGGCGAAGGCCAGCAGGGCGTCCTCGAGGGCGCGGAGCGTGTCCACGTCGAGGTCGTTGGTGGGCTCGTCGAGGAGCAGGAGATTGGCGCCCGTCTTGAGCATCTTCGCGAGATGCACGCGGTTCCGCTCTCCACCGGACAGATCCCCCACCCGCTTCTGCTGGTCCGAGCCCTTGAAGTTGAACGAGGCCACGTAGGCCCGTGACGCCATCTGGCGGTTCCCGAGCGTGAGCTGCTCGGCGCCGTCCGAGATCTCCTCCCACACGCTCCGGGCGGGATCGAGGGCGTCCCGGCTCTGATCCACGTAGCCCGGCTTCACCGAATCGCCCACCTTGAGCGCGCCCGCGTCCGGCTTCTCCTGCGCGGTGATCATGCGGAACAGCGTGGTCTTGCCCGCGCCGTTGGCGCCGATCACCCCCACGATGCCGCCGCGGGGGAGATTGAAGGTGAGGCCGTCGATGAGCAGGCGGTCGCCATAGCCCTTCACGAGCTTCTCGGCCTCGACCACGAGATCGCCCAGGCGCGGGCCGTTGGGGATGATGATCTCGGCAGAGCCTTCCCGCGCCTGCCCACCCTCGGCGAGGAGGGTCTCGTACGCCTCGAGTCGCGCCTTCGACTTGGCGTGACGCGCCCGCGGGGCCATGCGCACCCACTCCAGCTCGCGCTCGAGAGTGCGCTGCCGCGCCGACTCCTGCTTCTCCTCCACCGCCAGGCGCTCCTTCTTCTGCTCCAGCCAGGAGGTGTAGTTTCCCTCCCACGGGATGCCCGCGCCGCGGTCGAGCTCGAGGATCCAGCCCGCGACATTGTCGAGGAAGTAGCGGTCGTGGGTGATCGCGACCACGGTGCCCGGGTAGTCCTTGAGGAAGCGCTCGAGCCAGGCCACCGACTCCGCGTCGAGGTGGTTGGTGGGCTCGTCGAGGAGGAGGACGTCGGGCTTGGACAGGAGCAGCCGGCAGAGGGCCACCCGCCGGCGCTCGCCGCCGGACAGGGTCGCCACTTCCTGCGCGCCGTCGGGCACGCGGAGGGCGTCCATCGCGATCTCCACGGTGCGGTCCAGATCCCATCCGTTACGCGCCTCGATGGCGTCCTGCACCTGGGCCTGCTCCTCGAGGAGCTTCTCCATCTCGTCGCCGTCGATGGGCTCGCCCAGGCGGGCATTGATCTCGTCGAACCGGGTCAGGAGGCCGCGCACCTCCGCCACGCCCTCCTCGACGTTGCCGCGCACGTCCTTGGCGGGGTCGAGCCTCGGCTCCTGGGGGAGATGGCCGATCTTGAGCTCGGGGGCGCGCCAGACTTCCCCGAGGAAGTCCTGGTCCACCCCCGCCATGATCCGCAGCAGCGTGCTCTTGCCCGCCCCGTTGCTGCCGAGCACGCCGATCTTGGCGCCCGGATAGAAGGACAGCCAGATGCCGCGCAGGATCTCTCGCTTGGGCGGGACGATCTTG
>JBKPDT010000058.1:0-9029 GCA_046728035.1 Candidatus Methylomirabilota bacterium
GATCATCGCCCAGGAGCTGCCCCGTGACCGGGACCTCTACTGCTCGACCACCGCGATGATGCTCTACGCCCAGGCGGTGGCCCATTCGGCGCTCGGCCACATCGCCAAGGCCGAGGCGGCCAAGGCAGCGTTCATCGAGGCAAAGTTGCGGGTGCCGGAGAGCCGGCGGGTGCACAACAACACCGTCCGGGACCTCCTGGCAGTGGCCGAGGAGATGCTAAACGGCGAGCTGGAGTACCGGCGCGGCAACTACGAGGTCGCCTTCGCCCATCTGCGACGCTCGGTCGAGCTCGACGACGCGCTGCCCTACGATGAGCCGTGGGGCTGGATGCAGCCGACCCGGCACGCGCTCGGCGCGCTGTTGCTGGAACAGGGCCAGGTCGCCGAGGCCGAGGCGATCTACCGTTCGGATCTCGGCCTCGACGGCAAGCTCAGTCGGGCCTGCCAGCATCCCGACAACCTCTGGAGTCTGCACGGGCTGCACGAATGCCTGACCCGGCGCGGCGAGACGGCCGAGGCCGCCCTGATCAAGCAGCGCCTCGACCTGGCGCTGGCCAGGTCAGAGGTGCCGGTGAAGGCCTCCTGCTTCTGCCGTATGAAGGTCGCAGCCTGAGCGGCCCGAAATCCCGCTACCGCGCCGCCGACGCGTAGCGGCTCGTCTGCTCCTCATTGGAGGCACGGAATCGTGCGACCGCGTTGGCGTGGATGGCCCGCTCGGCCGGGCCGAAATCAACGCCTGGCCGCTGCTCGTCGTCGAAATGCCCGTGGCGGTCGGTGCCACGCACGAGCATCGCGGTCAGTCGAGTGCGGCTGGTGCAGCGCACATTGGTCGGGATGTAGCTGAGGCCAAGACCGATGCGCCGGTCGGAGGAGAGGTTTGGGCGCGAGTTGTGCACCAGGTGAGTGTGATGCAGCGAGAACTGGCCCGCGCGCACCGGCATAAATTCCGTGCGGCTCTTGCCGAACTCGACCGTGATGGTTTGGCCGCGTGACAGCAGATTGTGGGTGGCCCCGCTGTGCTCGGCGTGATGGAGCTGGCCGAGCTTGTGCGAGCCCGGGATCACCTCCATGCAGCCGGCCTCGATCGAGGCGTCGGTGAGCGCGACCCAGGCAGTCACCTGCAGGGGCGGCTCTAGGCCGAAGTAGGTCGCATCCTGGTGCCAGCTCACATAGGCCGGGTCGCCCGCGTTCTTGGGCCAGACCGAGAGATGGAACAGCCGGATATCCGGACCGATCACGTCCTCGACGGCGTCGAGGACAGCGGGATTGTGGACGATCTCGTCGACCCAGGTAAACAGCAGATGCGGCTTGAAATTGTGCCCTTTGGTGAGTTCTCTGCCCTGGGCCGCTTCGAACTCCTCCATGGCGCCCCGGTACCGCCCCGCCTCCTCGGCGGTGAACGCGTCAATCGGATAGACGAAGCCGTCGCGGTGGTAGCGCTCGATTTGCGCCTCGGTCAGCTTCTTGCCCATGGGCACCATCCTACACCGCAGCTTGGGGGCGGGATCGCTCGCGGCGCGTCGCCGAACGGTCGGGCGCGTCCGTCTGGACGCTTGACACCTGCGCTACGCCTGGCTAGGGTGTCGCTGAGCCGGCCCGGCGCGCTCGGCTCGCACGGAGGGCTTGGAGTGCGCCGTGCCTAGGGCGGGCAGCGTCCGAATCTGGCACCGTAGGTCACGTTGACGGGGCCCAACAAGGGGCGACCGTCTCCGGAGTCGTTCATGTTGCCTGTCCTCCGACCGGGTCGCCGCGGCGGACGGACGCAGCGGCCGGCGTCGCCGGTGGAGGGACTGCTCTGGATACCGTCCTGCAGCTCGCCCTGAACGGTCTCGCCGTCGGCTGCATCTACGGTCTCGTCGCCCTCGGCTTCGTTCTCATCTACAAGGCCACCGAGCTGGTCAACTTCGCCCAGGGCGATCTCCTCATGCTGGGCGCCTTCGTCTGCTACATGTTCGTGGTTTGGTACGGCGTCGGCTATTGGGCGGCCTTCGCCCTCGCGGTGGGGATCGTCGCGCTGTTCGGCGCCGTCCTCGACGCCACCCTCCTGAGGCGAATCATCGGCCAGCCCCAGTTCGCGGTGGTCATGCTCACGATCGGCCTCGGCGCCATGTTCCGGAGCTTCGCCTCCATGACCTGGGGCTCCGAGATCTACACGCTGCCGACCCCGTTCAGCGCCAGGACGACGCGGCTCGGCGCGGTCAGCGTGAGCCACGAGTACGTGGCCATCATCGTGGGCACGGTGGTCCTGTGCGCGCTGCTCTACGCCTTCTTCACGTATTCGCGTGTAGGGGTCGCCATGCAGGCCGCGTCCCAGAATCAGCTCGCCGCCTACTACATGGGCATCCCGGTGAAGCGGATGTTCTCACTGATCTGGGCCATCTCGGCGGGGGTGGCCGCCATCGCCGGCGTGCTCCTCGCGCCGGTGTCGCTGATCGACATCAACCTTGGCTTCATCGGGTTGAAGGCTTTCGCGGCCGCGGTCCTGGGCGGCTTCGGCTCCATCCCGGGTGCGCTGGTCGGCGGCGTCACCATCGGCTTGATCGAGCTGTTCTCGGGCGCGTACCTGCCGCAGGGGTTCAAGGATGTGGCGGCGTACATCGTGCTGCTCATGGTGCTGGCCATCCGGCCCCAGGGCATGTTCGGGACCGTGGGTCGGAAGAAGGTCTGACCGCGCATGCGCTTTCCGTTCAAGACCGCGTACGACCACGACCTGGGCCTCTTCCGCGATCCCGTCCAGCGCCGCTGGTACGGAGGCCTGCTCGCGGCCGTGATCCTGCTGCCGCTGGCGGTGCCCTCCTATCTGGTGGACGTGAGCCTCGTTTTCATCTACGGGCTCTGCGGACTCTCGCTGATGGTGCTGGCCGGCTACACCGGCCTGGTGAGCCTCGGGCACGCGGCGTTTCTCGGCATCGGCGCCTACGCCCACGTGTTCTTCCTGCAGGATCTCGGCTTGCCCTGGGTGGTCTCGGTGGCGCTGGCCGCCGCCCTCTCGGCGGCGACGGGCGTGCTGGTGGGTCTGCCCGCGCTACGCATGACCGGCGTCTACCTGACGATCGCCACGCTCGCCTTCGCGCTGATCATCCAGGAAGTGTTCACGCGCTGGGACCGGGTCACCCACGGCCTCAAGGGCCGGCCGGTGGACAAGCCGGTGATCTTCGGCGTCTCGTTCGCCTCCGACATCGCGTTCTACTTCCTCTGCGTGGCCGTGTTGATCGCCGGGCTCTGGCTCACCGCCAACGTGCTCCGCGCGCCCACCGGGCGGGCTTGGGTGGCCATCCGCGACAGCGAGATCGCGGCGCAGTCCATGGGCGTGCACCTGGCGCGCTACAAGACCATGGCCTTCGCCTACTCCGCCGGTCTCATGGGCGTGGCCGGCGCGCTGTTCGCGCACAAGATCGGCTACCTGGCCCCGGACATCTTCAGCGTTCTCCTCTCGATCCAATTTCTATTGATGGTCGTGGTGGGCGGCCTCGGCAGTCTGCACGGGGCGCTCTTTGGCGCGGTGTTCGTGGCGATCCTGCCGGTGCTGATCTCGGAGGCGCGCGACCGCGTGCCCCAGTGGGCGGGCCAGGTGGTGGCGCTGCTCGGCCAGGACGCGGGGGCCGCCGTGTACCTGGGGGTCGACCGTTTCGTCAAGCAGCCGGGCCTCGAGCCCGGCATTTTCGGCCTGATCCTGGTGCTCTTCATCCTGTTCGAGCCGCTCGGCATCTATGGCCGGTGGCGGAAGGTGCAGCTCTTCTTCTCGACCTTCCCGCTCTACAAGCGCGCCACCTTCCGGCGCCAGAAGACATACATGCGCTCCGAGCGTCTGCGATGAAGTTCTTCGCCGTCGACGAGCTCGTGATGAACTTCGGGGGCATCCTGGCCGTGGACGGCGTGAGCTTCGAGGTCGAGCAGGGCCAGGTCTTCACCATCATCGGGCCCAACGGGGCGGGTAAGACCACGATCTTCAACCTGATCTCCCGCATCTACGAGCCGACCCGGGGCCGCCTGATCTTCCGGGACGAGGACATCACCCAGGTGCCGCCCCACGAGATCGCCCGCCGCGGCGTCGCGCGCACGTTCCAGAACATCGAGCTGTTCGAGCACGCGACCGTGCTGCAGAACCTGCTCCTGGGCCGTCACGCCCACGCCCGCCCGCACCTGGCCGCCGAGCTGCTCTTCCTGCCGAGCGTGCGGGCGCGGGAGCGCGCCCACCGTGAAGCGGCCGAGAAGGTGATCGACTTCCTCGACCTGCAGGCCTATCGCGACAGCCTCGTGGTGAACCTGCCCTACGGAGTGCGGAAGGTCGTCGAGATGGGACGTGCGCTCTGCACCGATCCGGCGCTGCTCCTGCTCGACGAGCCCTCCTCCGGCCTCAGCGTGGAGGAGACCGCGGACATGGCCTTCTGGATCGAGGACATTCGCACGCTGCTCGGCATCAGCGTGCTCATGGTCGAGCACGACATGAGCCTGGTGAGCGCGGTGTCCGATCGGGTGCTGGCGTTGAACTACGGGCGCGTGGTGGCCTGCGGGACGTCACGCGAAGTGCAAGAGCATCCCGACGTGATCAAGGCGTACCTCGGAGGCTGAGCCGGTGGCCGACGCGCTCCTCACCGTGAGCAACGTGGAGACGTACTACGGCCCGATCATGGCCTTGCGCGGCGTGAGCTTCACCGTGCCGGCCCGCTCCATCGTGACGATCCTGGGGGCCAATGGCGCCGGCAAGACCACCATTCTCAGGACGGTCTCCGGCGTCATGGATCCGCAGAAGGGCAGCATCACCCTCGAGGGCCGCCAGATCCAGGGCCTCGATCCGGACCGGATCGCCCGGCTCGGGCTGAGTCACGTGCCCGAGGGCCGCGAGGTCTTTCCGTTCCTCTCGGTGCGCGAGAACTTGCGAATGGGCGCCTACTGCCGCAAGGACGCCGACGGCGTGGCCCAGGATCTGGAGATGGTCAACGAGTACTTCCCGGTGCTGCAGGCGCGCGCCGAGCAGCGGGCCGGCCAGCTCTCGGGCGGCGAGCAGCAGATGCTGGCCATCGCGCGGGCTTTGATGGCGCGCCCCAAGGTGATGCTCCTCGACGAGCCCTCGCTCGGCCTGGCCCCGAAGCTCGTCAAGGACATCTTCGAGATCATCCGGCGGATCAACCGGGAGCGTGGCGTGACCGTGCTGCTGGTGGAGCAGAACGCCAACATTGCGCTCCACACCGCGGACTACGGCTACGTGCTCGAGCTGGGCCGGATCGTCATGGACGACACCTGCGAGCGCCTGCTCGAGAAGGACGACATCCGCGAATTCTACCTGGGCCTCAAGGAATCCAGCGTTCGCGGCACGCGGCGCTGGAAGAGGAAGAAGACATGGCGCTGAGGACGGCACCCGGCGCGGTCACCTCGCCCGATCACGCGGCCTTCACCGTGCACGGTCAGGACACCCTACCCCGGCTCTTTCGCCACGTGGTGCGTGAGCGGGGCGACCGCGTGGCCATGCGCGAGAAGCACCTCGGCATCTGGCGCGGTATCACCTGGCGCGACTACGGCGAGCGGGCCCGGCGGGTGGGCCTGGGGCTCGTGGCGCTCGGGCTCGAGCCGCGCGACGTGGTCTCGATCATCGCGGACAACGGACCGGAGTGGCTGTACACCGATCTCGGCGTCATGTCGGTGGCCGGCATCCCCAACGGCATCTACACCACCGACTCCGCCCGCCAGGTCGAGTATATCGTCAACGACAGCGGTACCCGCTTACTCTTCGTGGAGAACGAGGAGCAGCTCGACAAGATCCTCGAAGTGCGCGCGCGCTGCCCGGCCCTGGTGAAGATCGTCGTCTACGACACCGAAGGTCTGCACGCCTTCCAGGACGACCAGGTCATGACCTTCGAGGCGCTGCTCGAGCTCGGCGGTCGGTACGACCGCGAGCATCCGGAGGCCTTCGAGCGCATGGTCGAGATCCCGCAGCCTGACGACCTGGCCATCCTGGTCTACACCTCCGGCACGACCGGGCCCCCCAAAGGCGCCATGCTGAGCCACCGCAACATCCTCTTCCAGCTCGGCTATGCCGACTTCATCACCGAGCTGCGTGAGGGCGACCAGCAGCTCTCCTTCCTCCCGCTGTGCCACATCGCCGAGCGAACGTTCACGGTCTTCAACCCGCTCTACACCGGTTCCACCGTGAACTTCGCGGAGAGCATCGACACGGTGCCCGACAACATCCGTGAAGTCGCCCCTGCCCTGTTCTTCGCGGTGCCCCGCATCTGGGAGAAGTTCTACTCAGGGGTGGCCCTCCGCATGCGCGACGCCACCTGGCTCGGCCGGTTCGCCTACGGGCTAGCCATGCGCGTCGGCCTCGGGCTGGCCGACCGGAAGATCCAGGGCCTGCGCCCGTCCCTGCTCCAGCGCCTGGCCTTTCACATCGCCGACTTTCTGGTGCTCGACAACATCAAGCGGTCCATCGGGCTCCACCGATCGCGCGGCGCGGCCACCGGCGCCGCTCCCATCGCCCCGGACCTGATCCGCTGGTACCTCGCGCTCGGCATCAACATGACGGAGGTGTACGGCCAGACCGAGAATACCGGTCTCGCCACCGCCATGCCGCGCGGCCGGATCAAGCTCGGCACGGTGGGCACCGCCCGGCCGGATACGCAGGTCCGCCTGTCCCCCGACGGCGAAATCCTCCTGAAGGGCCCGCACGTCTTCCTCGGCTACTACGGCAAGCCGGACAAGACGGCGGAGACGGTGGTGGACGGCTGGCTCCACACCGGCGACGTCGGTACCATGGACGAGGAAGGTTTCCTGCGGATCACCGACCGCATGAAGGACATCATCATCACCGCCGGGGGCAAGAAGGTCACCCCTTCCGAGATCGAGAACCAGCTCAAGTTCTCGCCCTACATCTCGGACGCGGTGGTGATCGGCGACCGGCGCAAGTTCCTCTCCTGCCTGGTCATGATCGACCACGAGACGGTGGCCCAGTTCGCCCAGGAGCGCGACGTCCCCTTCAGTAACTTCGCCTCGCTCTGCCGGGCGCCCGAGGTGCAGGACCTCATCTGGAGCGAGATCGAGCGGGTGAACAAGGAGCTCGCCCGGGTGGAGACCATCAAGAAGTTCCGGCTGATCGAGCAGCTCCTCACCGCGGAGGACGAGGAGCTCACCCCCACCATGAAGCTGAAGCGCACGTTCATCAACGTGAAGTACAAGGACCTGATCGACGGCATGTACGAAAGGAGCGACGCATGAGAAAGCTGCTGGCAGTCAGCGTGCTGGTCGCCGCGGTGGCGATGGCCGGGGTGGCCACCGCCCAGAAGGAAACCCGCGGCGTGACGAAGACGGAGATCGTGCTCGGCATGCATACAGATCTCTCCGGGCCCGCCGCCACCTACGGGGTCTCGTCGTCGAATGCGGTGAAGATGCGCTTCGACGAGGCCAACGAGGCGGGCGGGATCAACGGTCGCAAGATCCGGCTGATCGTCGAGGACACCCAGTACCAGGTGCCGCGCGCGGTGCAGGTCGGGGCCAAGCTCATCAACCGCGACCGGGTCTTCGCCATCGTGGCCGGCCTCGGCACCCCGATGAACAACGCGCTCTTCAAGGACCAGTTCGACGCAGGGGTGCTGAACCTCTTTCCGCTCTCCGCGGCGCGCTCGATGTACGAGCCCTTCCACAAGCTCAAGTTCTACGGCGCGGCCAGCTACGTGGACCAGGTGCGTGCCGGCATCAACTACTTCGTGACCAAGAAGGGCAAGAAGGCTCTCTGCGCCATGTACCAGGACACCGACTTCGGCAAGGAGGTGCTGGACGGTGTGCAGGCGCAGGCCGAGAAGATGAAGCTCAAGATCGCGGAGACGGTCACCCACAAGCCGACCGACCAGGACTTCAGCGCCCAGATCACCAAGCTGAGGGCAGCCAATTGCGATCTGGTGGTGCTCGGCACCATCGTGCGCGACTCCATCGTCCCCTACGCGACGGCGCGGAAGATCGGCTGGAACGACGTCGACTTCCTCGGTTCGGCGGCCAGCTACGATCTCTTCGTGGCCGCGGCTCAGGGCGGCGTGACCGAAGGGCTCTACGCCATGGGCCTCACCGCCATGCCCTATCACGACACGCTGAGCCCGGCCGCTCAGAAGTGGTTCGACCGCTACAAGGACCGCTACAAGGTGGAGCCGAACATCGGCGCGATCTACGGGCACGTGGCCGCCGACCTGACCGTGCTGGGCCTGGAAAAGACCGGTCCCGAGCTGACCACCGACAACTTCGTCAAGGCGCTCGAATCCATCAAGAGCTACCGCGACATCTTCAACGGCCCCGAGGCCAGCTTCGGCCCCGACAAGCATCAGGGCGCCAACTCCTCGTTCCTGGCCGTGGTGAAAGGCGGGCGCTGGGTGCGCCTGACCGATCCGCTGACGTTCTAGTCGGCGCGGTTCCCGCCGGAGGAGGCGGCGGCCGGCTTTGCGGCCGGCTGCCGTCGCCTCCGGCCGCCAAGCGCTCGCGATCGTCTTTGACGTTCTTTGGCTCGTGTTGGGAGCAACTTTCTGGCTCTCGAGAGGAATAACTTTGGGACGGCTGATCACCGGCACCGGAGGAGGTCTGGGTCGCGTCGCGGCGCAGACCTTTGCGCGAGAAGGCGTAAAGGTGGTCGGGTGCGACGTGTCGAGTCCTCGCGTATGAGCAGCCGTGAGCGAGCGACCGGGAAACCCGCTTCCCGGCTCATCGACCAGCGGATCCGCGACCTGGGGGGATGGCGCGGGGAGGCCCTGGCCCGCATGCGGGCGCTGATCCTGGAAGCCGACCCCGAGATGACCGAGGAGTGGAAGTGGATGGGCACTCCGGTCTGGTCGCACCACGGGATTGTCTGCACGGGGGAGGCGTACACGAAGGTCGTGAAGCTCACGTTCGCCCGGGGGGCCAGGATCCCGGACCCATCGCGCCTCTTCAATTCCAGCTTGGAAGGCAACACGCGAAGGGCGATCGACATCCACGAAGGGGAGAAGGTCGACGCGGGCGCGTTCAAGGCGCTCGTGAAGGCCGCGGTGGCCCAGAATGGCCCGCCGGCGAAG
>JBKPDT010000059.1:0-7624 GCA_046728035.1 Candidatus Methylomirabilota bacterium
CACCGTGGCGACGCCACCACCCCCGCCCAGGCCGGCCGTCGTCACCGCGCCGCCGGTGTCGCCGCCCCCCGCGCGTCCCACGCCGCCTCCGCCTCGGCCGGGGCCGCCGGTCCAGCCCGAACTGCCGCAAGTGCCGAACACCGGCCTGCCTCCGGTTACGCCACCCCCGGTTACGCCACCCGCTACCTCGACCCCGGCGGTGCCGGGCCCGCCTCCTCCGCTCCCGCCGCCCCCCCCGCCCACGTCGTCACCGCCCCGGAAGGAGCCACCCCCGGTGCTGTCGCCCCTGGTGACCTCCGCCGAGGAGCTACGCCTCACCCAGCAGGCGCGGACGCGGATCGAGGGGGCGGAGCGGCTGGTCGTGCAGATCGAACTGCGCCGGTTGGCCCGCGAGGAGCAGGACACCGTCGCGACCATCAAGGACTTCCTCGTCAAGTCGAAGGAGGCGATGGCGACGCGGGATGTTCAGCGCGCCTACAACCTCGCTGACAAGGCCTACATCCTCGCCGAGGACCTTTCGCGCACCTCCCGCTGAGGACCTGCGCCCGTGTAAGGCTTACACCCAAGCGGAGTCGACCCCGCTGCTGGCGGTGCCTGCCCGGGCCGATTTTGGCGTCTAAGTGGCTGCCGATGAGGCAGTTTCCTGGATGACTTGCTTGTCCATCCCCCTTGGCACGAACTCTGCCAGTAATCGGCCAGCGCGGCGATATTCTAAGTCCCGGAACGAGCGATTCGGGTCCAACCCAAGGAGGAGGCGAAATGAAGCACGTAACGGCAACTGTGATGCTGTGCGGTGGTATCGCGCTGCTGGCCAGCGCCTGCGCCACCAAGGAGTTCGTCCGTACCACGGTGGGGACGAGCGAGACCAGGCTGAGCCAGCGCGTGGAGGGTCAGGAGACGCGGCTGAAGGAGACGGCGGATCGGACCATGGCCAACAGCCAGGCCATCGATACGAGCCAGAAGCAGATCCAGACTCTCGACGGCAAGGTGGGTGAGGTCGGCACTCTCGCCGCGGACGCCAAGAAGCAGGCCGACTCCGCCTCCGAGGCGGTGCGCGACGCCGACAGCCGCCTGCAGGCGCTGAGCACGCGCGTCGCCAATCGGAACAAGTTCGCGATGGTGGAGACGAAGACTGTCTACTTCGACTTCAACAAGGCCGATCTGAAGGACGAGGGCGTGAACGAGCTGGAGGACATCGCCCGGGCGCTGAAGGCCGACATCAACGCCGTCGTCGAGCTCCAAGGCTTTGCCGACGCGCGTGGCAGCGACCGCTACAACTACCAGCTCACCCGTGAGCGCGTGGATGCGGTGGCGCGCTACCTGGTGACGCGCGCAGGCATCGACATCCGCCGCATCCACTCCGTCGGCATGGGCAAGGTGGTGCTGGCGGCCGGTGAGCGCGGCAGCAACGAAGTCTACGCCAAGGCCCGCCGGGTCGACATCCGCCTCCTGTCCCCGCAGAGCTGATCCGGGAACGCCGCATTGGGGCCCCGCGCCGGCTGGCGCGGGGCCCCGGTCCCGTTCTACCGTCCAGCTTTATCCACCACCATGTAAGGCCTACATTCCGCAGTGTAGCCATTACATGCGACTGGTATCCGCGCCGCTCCGAGCGTCACGCAACTCGCTGACGGACCGAATCTTCCGGCACCCCAGCCAGACGACCGTCACCTTGGCATCCTGGCTGCTCCTGGTGGCGCGGGGGTGGTCCGTTCGATGAACAGGAATATGGGTGCGTCTGGCATTCAGCGCGCAGCCATTCTCGTCGTCGAGGACGAGCCGCATAGCCGCCTGGGCTTGGGGGCGCTACTCGCCGAGCGGGGATACCGGGTCGAGACGGCGGCCGACATGCCGGAGGCGATCCGTCACCTGCAGGCATGCCGATTCGCGGGGGCGATCATCGACATCCGGCTTCCGAATGTCGACGCCGTGGCGGTGACGGGCTGGGACGTGGGCGAGATCTGTCGGACGTACACGCCGGAGATGGGCCTGCTCTTCGTAAGCGCCCAGGGAGGACCCGAGGTCGAGGCGCGTGCCGGCTCGCTGGGCCGGGCGGCGTTTCTCGAGAAGCCGATCGACTCGGCCCGGCTGGCGGCCACGCTGACGCGGCTCGGCCTCTCCTAGCGCTGGCGCGCGGCGAAGGAGGAGATGCATGGCCGAGGACACCTGGAATCCCTGGAAGATGACCGCGGTGGGGATGATGCTGGTGGTCGCCACCGCCGTGATCACCGGCCTCGTGGTGGCGAGCTGGGGGCCGAAGGAGGGCACGACGCCGGCCTCGTCGTCCTCTGCGACCGCGCGGCGCGCGGCGGAGCCCATCGCTCGCACGCCGTCCCAGGCCGATGTCGACGCATGCAATCAGTACGCGAAGGCCCAGGCGGGGAACAAGGCCATCGAGGTCGTGAAGGATGGCGCCATCGGCGCCGTCGCGGGAGCGACGGTGGGGGCGGCCGGCGGCGCTATCGCCGACGGTGGCACGGGGGCTGGCAAAGGGGCGGCCATCGGTGGTATCGTCGGCGCGACGGCGGGCACCCTCTACGGGTTGAACGAGACCAAGAAGAACGACGCCCGCTATGTCGAGGCGTACCGCGCCTGCATGAAGGGGCGCGGATTCAGCAGTTAATCCTCACCGAGGAGGAGGCATACGCATGAGGATACTAGTGGTTGCACTCGCCGTCCTTACCCTGGTTGCCGCGCCCGCGCTCGCCAGCCAGTGCCCGTCCCTCATCAAGCAGGTCAATGACGCCACCGCCGGCAAGACCGACGCCGACTCCACGAAGGCGAAGGCGCTCGCCGCCGAGGCCCAGAAGCTGCACGCGGACGGCAAGCACGCCGAGTCCGTGGCCAAGGCCGAGGAAGCGGCGAAGGTGGCCAAGATCACCCTGCAGAAGAAGTAGCTGCGCGACATCTCCCGGATCGACCCGAGCGCGGGGCGCTGGACCGGCCCCGCGCTCGGCGCGTTTCTAGACGGCGAGGAGCCGGTGAGTGAGCGCGGTATCGGCGGCCAGGGCCGCCGCCGCCGCTGCGTGCACGATACGGCCGTCGTCGATCACGTAAGCCCGGTCGGCCAGCGAAAGCGCCATCGCCGAGTTCTGCTCCACCAGCAGGATGGCGATCTTCTCGGCGCGCATCTCCTCGACCACCGCCATGATGTCCTCGACGATCCGCGGCGCCAGACCCTGGGACGGCTCGTCGAGGAGGACGAGCCGGGGGTGCATGAGGAGCGCCCGCGCGATCGCCACGAGCTGGGCCTCGCCGCCCGAGAGGTGCTCCCCCGAGCGCTGCCGCAGCCGCTCCAGGATGGGGAAGCGCTGGTAGACCCGCGGGAGCGTCCAGCGCTCGCTGGCGGCCGAGTCGGGGAGCGCGCGGTTCAGCGCCATCTGGAGGTTTCGCTCCACGGTGAGAGTGGGGAAGACGCGCCGGTTGTCCGGCACCCAGGCGATGCCGCGCCGGGCGATGAGGTGGGTGGGCTCGCGCGTGATGTCCGCGCCGTCGAAGACGATGCGTCCTTCCCTTGCCGGGACCAGCCCCAGGATGCTCTTGATGGTGGTGGTCTTGCCTCTACCGTTCCGGCCCAGCAGGCACACCGTCTCCCCCGCCTCGATGGTGAGAGACAGCCCGGCGAGAATCCGCGCATCGCCGTAGTAGGTGGAGATGCCGTCGACGAGGAGAAGCGGCGCCATCAGCCCACCCGCGTGTGCCGGAGGGTGCCCAGATAGGCCTCACGCACCTCGGCATGATCGCGGATGGCCGCGGGCGGGCCCTCGGCGATCACGGTGCCACGATGAAGGACCGTCACGTGGTGCGAGAGCGAGAGCACGAAGTCCATGTCGTGCTCGATGACCACGATGGTGAGGCGCTCGGCGAGTCGCTGCACGAGCGCGCGGAGGGTCTCCATGGGGCGACTCCCGAGCCCGCTGGTCGGTTCGTCGAGCAGGAGGAGCTCGGGCTCGCCCGCCAGTGCCACCCCGATCTCGAGGAGCCGCCGCTGGCCATAGGACATGAATCGCGCCGCCACGTGCTCGCGCCCGGCCAGGCCCACCAGCCGGACGATGGCCGCCGCGCGATCTGCGGCGGCAGTCACCTCCCCCGCCGGCGTCCACGCGTCCCAGCCGCGCCGCCGCATGGCGGGGACGGCCACGCGCACGTTCTCCAGCACGGTGTAGTCGTCGAAGAGATTGAGGATCTGGAACGAGCGCGAGATCCCGATGCGCGCCCGGCGATCGGGGCTGAGCCCGGTGATGTCGCCACCCTCGAAGAGGATGCGGCCGGCGTCCGGCTGGAGAAATCCGGTGAGGAGGTTGAAGCAGGTGGTCTTGCCCGCGCCGTTGGGCCCGATGAGGGCGGACAGCCGCCGCGGCTCGAAGCGGAGGTTCACGCCGTCTAGCACCAGGTGGCCGCCGAAGGCCTTCCGGAGGTCGCGTGTCTCGAGGATCGGCGTGGCCACCGCGCTCACTCGGTGCTCTTGGCCGCCTCGGCGGCACGCGTGTCGTGGAAGCCGGTGGGGCGGCGCACGCGGCGGATCACGCCCAGGATGCCCTCCGGCATGAAGAGGATGATGCCCATGAAGAGGATGCCGTAGAGCAGCATCCAGTGGTCGGTCAGCGTCGAAAACACGTCGCGGAGCACGAGAAAGACCACCACGCCCAGCACCGGCCCATAGAAGGAGGCGAAGCCGCCGCCGATCAGGCACATCAGGACAACGTTGCCCGACTGTTGGAGGCTCATCGGCTCTGCGAAGGCGCCGAAGCGGGCGAGCGTGTAGAGCCCGCCCGCCAGGCCCGCGAAGGCGCAGGACAGGGTGAACACCGCCCACTTGTACCGCGCGGTGTCGTAGCCGAGGGCCCGCGCCCGCGACTCGCTCTGCTTGATCGCGCCGATCACCTGGCCGAAGGGGGAGTGGACGATCCGCCACAACACGACGGTGGCAACCACGAAGAAGGCGTAGACGAAGTAGTAGAAGGGGACGTTGTCGCGCAGGGAGATGGCGCCGAGACCCGGCAGCCCGATGGGCGGCCGGTTGATGCCGGTGAGGCCGTCCTCGCCGCCCGTCCATGTGTCGAGGAAGAAGACCATGAACCAGAACATGACGCCGAAGGCGATGGTCAGGAGCGAGAAGTAGATGCCCCGGCGTCGCGCGACGAAGAGGGCCACGGCGGCGCCGCAGAGCGCGGTGCCCACGATACCGGCGGCCAGCGGGAGCCAGAGGCCGCCCGTCACCCACTTCTGCGTGGCGCCGAGGAAGTAGCCGGCCATGCCGAAGAAGGCGCCGTGACCGAAGGCGGGCAGGCCGGTGTAGCCGAGGAGGAGGTTGTAGCCCAGCGCGAAGATCGCCCAGATCATCACCTCGGTCCCCAGATACGTGTACCCGCCGATCCACGGGAGCACGGCGGGCAGGACGAGGAACACGGCGAACATCGCCAGCATGGGCGGCGGTGCCCATGCCTCGAGCCGCGCCCTCAACCGCGGCGCTCCCTCATCGGATATAGCGCCGGGCGTACTGGGCCACGCAGGCGGCCTCGAGTGCCGCGGAATCGTCCTCGCGGCCGCGGAAGCGCTCGACGGAGAGCGGCCCGAGGTCCGGTTCGCACTTGCCGTCCACGATGAGGTCGGCGAGGGCGCGTCCCGCCGCGGGTGACAGGCCGAGCCCGCCCACGCAGCAGCCCGACGCCACGTAGAAGCCCTCGAGCCCCGGCACCCGTCCCAGCATGGGCCGCCCGTCCGCCGTCATGGTGGGGAGACCGCCGCGGTGAATGGCGATGCGTGCGGTGCGGAGGGCCGGGAAATGGTCGCCGACCTCGTCGATGAGCGCGCGCAGCACGGCGAGATCCAGCGGCAGATCGGCGATCTGGAAGGCCGGGGGCAGCGCCGCCGCATCCACCACCTGCGGCGTGTCCTCGTAGCCGCCGAAGAGGAGGCCGCCCTGCTCGTAGCGGACGTAGACGCTGGCCTCGACCATCCTCACGATGGGCTGGAGGGGCTCCACGCCGGCGATGGGCTCGGTGACCAAGAGCTGATGTCGCACCGGCACGAGGGGGACCCGCACGCCCGCGCTCGCCGCCACGCGCGCCGTCCACGCGCCCGCCGCGTCCACTACCACGGGGGTATGGATCTCGCCGCGATCGGTGGCGACGCCGGTCAGGCGGCCGCCCTCGGCGCGGAGCCCCGTCACGCGCGTGAAGGGCATAGCCCGCGCACCCAGCTCGGCGGCGCGCGCGGCGAAGGCGACGGCCAGGCGCGCGGGATCGAGCCAGCCGTCGTCGGGCACGTGCAGGATGGCCCGCGGAGCGCCCGCCCGGAAATGCGGGGCAAGCCGCTCCGCCTCCGCCGGCGAGATGAGGGCGGCCGCGATGCCGAGCCTCTCCGCGGTGGCCAGCCCCTCGCGCACGCGCGCCTCGCCGGCCTCGCTGTAGGCGGCGCGCAGGCTGCCCGACCGGTGATAGCCCACCGAGCGGCCCATCTCGTCCTCGAAGCGCGCGAAGGCCTCGCCGGCCTCGCGCCGAAGCCGCGCGAGCACGGGCACGGGATCGGCCTGGCTGGTGAGCCCGGCCGCGCGCGGGGAGGTCTGCGAGCCCAGAGCGTGCTGGTCCAGCAGCGCGACGTCGAGCCCACGGCGGGCGAGATGATAGGCCGTCGCCGCGCCGAGGGCGCCCGCGCCGATCACCACCGCGGCCGCGCGCGAGGCGGCGCCGCCGGGGACGCTCATAGCTCGAGGATGCTCTTCTGACCGAGCAGGCCGCGGGGTCGGAAAAGCAGGATCACGGTCATGAGCAGATACATCACCATGATGGAGCCGCGCGGGACGACGAGGTTGGAGAGCCCGCTGACGAGCCCGACGAGGAGACCGCCCCACACCGCCCCCCAGAACGAGCCGATCCCGCCGATCACCACCACGATGAAGGCGGGCATCACCGCCTCCGCGCCGATGGTGGGCTTGAGGCTCCACATGGGCGCGGCGACGACGCCGGCCACCCCCGCCAGCGCGGTTCCCAACCCGAAGACCCAGTTGCGCATGCGAGTGAGGTTGATGCCGAGCGCCCGCACCATCTCGCTGTCGTGCGCGCCCGCCTTGATGATGGCGCCGTACGGCGTCCGCTCGAGGAACCACCAGACGAGCGCGAGAAGTCCGAGCGCGAGCCCGGCCACGAGGATGCGGTACTTGGAATAAAAGAGGAAGCCCAGATGAAAGGGCCCCGCCACGAAGGCCGGGGCCGAGATCGTGTAGCCGCGCGGGCCCCACACGATGCGGATGACCTCCTCGAGGGCCAGCGCCGCCCCGAACGTGAACAGCAACCCGAACAACGGATCGCGCCCGTACGTCCGCCTCACGCCGAATTCGAGCACGAGTCCCACGACGCCGACCAGCAACGGCGCCAAAACGAGCGCGCCGAGCCACCCAACGTGTGGCCCCAGCGCCAGTGCAAAATACCCACCCAGCGCAAACAGCACGCCATGGCTGAAATTGATCACTTCCATCGTCCCAAGAATGAGCATGAACCCCAGCGCAATGACCGCATAGAGCAGGCCGAGTACGACGCCGTTGAGCAGCTGGGTGGCGAGTTCGGTCAGCTCAGGCATGTCGTCTGCAGGTCAGCTCAGGCATATCGTCGTCGCGACGGGGCGGGGG